>JAFGWS010000044.1 GCA_016937035.1 Pontiellaceae bacterium | reverse complement strand
GGAAGAGATTATGCAGATCGTCACCCATCCGCTGAACGGACTCTTTCCGCATCCGAACGAAATCCGCTTTAACTGCAATTGCCCCGATTGGGCCGACATGTGCAAACATGTGGCTGCGGCCATGTACGGCATTGCCGTCCGGCTCGACACCCAGCCGGAGCTGCTTTTTAAGCTGCGCGGAGTAAATCATGAAGAGCTGATTGCTGTTGATACCGCCGTCGCAGATCTCACGTCCGGCACACGCTCACGCCGCCGACGTACCCTCGGCTCCGACGCCATCGGCGATGTCTTCGGCATCGACCTCGATCAGGAATTGAGCACGCCGGCAGAGGAAATCCCGACTCCGCCGCCTCCCCCCGCGCCCCCCACCTTTAAACCAACGGCCAAATCTATCCGCTCGCTGCGCGACCACCTCGGCCTCTCCCGCGCAGAATTTGCTCAGGAACTCGGTGTATCGGCTCCATCCATCGCCAAATGGGAAACCACGCGCGGGCGGCTCAACCTCCAAGCGAGATCGCACCAAAAGCTCTCCGCGCTCCACCAAAAAACCTATTCTGCATAACCTTTCCGACACCTGACGGGTTATACCGGTTTTATCCACAGATTCCCCAGATTTTCACCGATTTCGAGTAACGTCATTCTTGTCTCCTGCTGCCCCGTACAGCCTGCACTACGCACCGGCTATGCAGCCCCGGAATGACCCCGAAACCGGACAAAGGAGGCAGGGATGCCCGTGATACGGACAAGGCAAGCTGGCGCGAAGCCATTCTGGAGTTTGCGACAGAGAACCCCGCGACATGGGCGGGGCAGAAAATCCTCAACGCCTTGATAATCGGAATCTCACCGATTGCGAAAATCCTAAGCCCTAATTCGAATTTCCCCTGATCATTAAGATCAGGGTTGATAAGATGCCGATAATAAAAATTGAAACATCGGCGCGTGGAGCATACTTTCCCCATAGACAGGTTGGGTATGCCCGAGTTCCACCTTGGTTCGCGGGCTCAGTCCAACAGGAAGATGGTGCATTGCGGGAACCCTCATATCCTAATCGTTGGAGCTATAAAAAATAATGGAACAATCAGCTAAAGATACGTTTCAGATGTATTCCTTCTGTATTGGGATGTCTCTGTTGTTCATTGCATACGGAACATATTCTGTCATTTCGGATGCCACATCTGGATTTAATCCTAATCAGAAGGATTTCGGAGCAATTGTATTAGGCACTGTATTTCTGATTTTGGATCTGTGGAAATTTGGGAGGAAATCCTTCTTTAGGAAAATTGCAACGGGAGGATTCTTTGTTGGGGTGATGTTCTTTTTTGGCGGTATTCTCCATTTGGTATCAGGTGTGACGAAATGGGGACGAACTGTCGAACCGAGCGAAGCAGGTTTAAACATTTTATCTGGGATTATTTTAATGGGTGTATTTGGCTTCTTGAAGCTATTTGCAGATCAAATAGAAAAGAACAATGAAAAGAGCTCCAACAATAAACGAATAGATGCTCACGACTGAACGCATGACGATAGCACACGGGAGGATGCTTCATTTATCGGTGCACCTTATGTATAGGGCAATGGTTCGAGTGCGGCTTGGAAAAAAAGGAAGGCTGGTCGATTCAGAAAAAGAATATCGATTCTTGAAAACCTGATTCAGAAGAGATACACTTTGCTCATTATGAAAACATCCGAAAAAGTATATACCGCGCTCTCGCTGGTGTTCAGCGTATTATTCATTATGGCCATAATGAACTTTGTGTTCTTTCTGATTCCCCTGCTGGAACGACGGGAATCAACAAACATTGATCTTTTTCGCTATCTTTCTTTTCTTCTCGGACTATGTGTATTGGTGCTCGTAACAACCGCAGCTGTTAACCTGAAACAACATGAACTCAAAACCGTAGCAACGATTGTTCAGATTACCGTTCTGTTTTTGTCCGGATATGGAATCCCGGTCGCAATCTGGGGCATTGTTCTCCTGACCAAAAAGAACAGAGAAGCTCTCCCGACCAAGCTGCCGCCATTATCGAATCAATCGGTGCCCGGCGAATAGCGCTCTGATCGACCTTAAATATACTATTTCGATCCTTGTGTTTCCATCTGGTTATTGCTCCGGAAACTAAATATTGAGATTAACCACGATAGAGCGCAAGGAGCACAAAGACAAAAACACCTGCTTTTTCGCGTTCTATGTGTTCTCTTGCGGCTCAACAATCAACACGCTATCGCAATATTTGAATGCCGAGTCTATAGCCCCCGAGAAGCCCCCTTTCCCGGCATGCGTTGAACGCCCTCGACAGAAGACAAAGCAGCAGCAGGCAACCCCCTCGACGTGCAGGCGGAGCGTCAGTCTACTCGGCGAATTCGGGCCATTAAGTATTCCGATGGAGGTGTTAAAGGGGATTATTGTTTCTGGTAAAGCCGTGAGCATTAATTTTTCAGGCATTGGTTTCCATGGGGTTGCCGTTATCTTTTTTCACCGAGAGAAATCTCCGGCCAACATAATAAAGGAACCCTCATGGATATTAAAAAAACAGTGACCAACCCATTCTGGAGCCACTCCGCCACCGATTCTTTATCGAAGGTTGTTGTGGGTCTGCTGACCCTCGTCCTTTTTCCCTGCCTGCTGGCGGTGCTTTTCGGACCGTTGCCGCTTTATGCACAGGGAAATCAGCCGAACCCGACCGGAGCGAATGGTGCGGGAAACGCATTCCCGTTTCAGGGGCAAATGCCGCCTAGGGACGGCGGCGGCTTTGGAGGCGGCGGTCCCGGTGGAGGCGGAGGCTTTGGTGGCGGGGGCTTTGGTGGCGGTATGTTCGGCTCACAGGAGACCGAAGAAGTGGTATCTAAGTATGATCTGAACGAAGACGGCTGGCTGAACAGCGAGGAGCGCGCTACGGCACGGGCCGCGTTGAAGGCGGGCTCACAGGGAAACGGTCGAGGGATGATGGGCATGCCGGGTGGATTCGGAAATAACAATGGAACTCCGAAAGCGGGAATCGCCCTGAGCCCGGACGATGTCGAGAAGTATCCAGACGCTCCACTCTACGATCAGGCGATCATACGAACCCTGTTCCTGACTTTTGAAAACGACGATTGGGAAGAGGAGCTGGAAGATTTTCGCTACACCGACGTAAGGGTGGCGGCAACTCTGGTCGTCGATGGAAAAACCTATCCCAATGTCGGCGTGAACTTTCGCGGTAATTCGTCGTACATGATGGTCTCTCGGGGCTCGAAGCGCTCGTTGGCAATCGAAATGGATATGGTCGACTCAAAACAGGATCTGGGCGGATACCGGAACCTCAACCTGCTCAATTCGAACGGCGATGCCAGTTTAATGCGCGCGGTCCTGAGCGGAGAGATCGAGGGGCAATATCTTCCCATGCCGCAGGTGAATTGGGTGCGGGTTGTGGTTAACGGCGAAAGCTGGGGCCTTTATGTGAACATGCAGCAGCAGGATAAAATATTTCTCAAGGAGCAGTTTGATACCAAAAAAGGCAGTCGCTGGAAAGTGCCGGGCAGTCCGAACGGTCGCGGCTCCCTGAACGATATGGGAGAGGATATTGCTGCCTACCGGGAAGTTTATGAGTTGAAATCGAAGGAGGATGACGAGGCGTGGGCGAGTCTGATTAAGCTGTGCAAAACGCTGGATGCCGTCGAGCCCGATCAGGTGGTATCCAAACTGGGAACGATGCTGGATATAGATGGAGCGCTTCGGTTCCTCGCGCTGGAGAATGTGCTGGTCAACAGCGACGGCTACTGGACCCGGGCGAGCGACTACATGATTTATCTCGATCCCGACGGCATGTTCCACATCCTGCCATACGACTGTAACGAAGTCCTGATCGACGAGAGCGCCGGATTTGGGGGCGGCTTTGGTGGAGGCGGCGGCTTCCCGGGTGGTGGTTTTGGCGGAGGCGGCGGCTTCCCCGGTGGTGGTCCTGATGCAGGCGGCGGCTTTGGCGGCGGCTTCCCCGGTGGTGGTTTTGGCGGAGGCGGCGGCTTCCCCGGCGGCGGCTTTGGTGGAGGTTTTGGTGCCGGCGGCACAACGTTAGATCCGCTGGCAGTGGCCGAGCGGGATGACCGACCCCTCGCCTCGCGTCTGCTGGCGGTGCCCGAGCTCCGTACGCGATACCTCCAGTATGTGAAGGAAATAGCCGAAAAGTGGCTGGATCCCGAGGTGCTCGGCCCCATGATCGGCAAGTATGACAAACTTATCGGTGCCGAGGTTGAGAAGGATACACGGAAGCTCGAAAGCTATGAAAACTATCGCAAGCAGGTGGATCTGGATCCCGCCGCCGATGGAATTCTCGGCTTCGCGGCCAAACGCCGTGCCTTCCTGCTGGAACATGCGGCGATTAAAGCGCTGCAGCCGGATGAACAGCCGGCCTCGGAATAGCGAAGGCAAACCCAAAGCCGTCTGCGCATCGCGCGGACGGCTTGACGTGTCTGATCTCGTAAAATGAGGTAAAGGCGCCAACCCCGCAATCCAGTCATTTCACCCAAATTCTCCGGTTATGATGCGCTAATTTTTCTTTCGGGGTTGCGCTGGATCATGAACTCGGTAAAAGTTCGGGGATGCGTGAAAACTGGATTCAATCAATACTCAACGAGGCCCAAAGCCGCGGACTGGAACGAACGGCGCGAGCCTATCCCGATGCCGGCGGAAAGCTGATCATCGACGGGCGCGAGGTGCTCAACTTTTCAAGCAATGACTATCTCGACCTCGCACATCATCCCCACGTAATTGACCGTGCACGCGAAGCGCTGGAGCAATACGGCGTCGGCGCAGGTTCATCCCGGCTGGTGACCGGCACGCTGCCGATTCATGAAGAGCTGGAGGCGCGGCTGGCGCGGGATAAGGGATTCCCTTCGGCGCTCGTTTTTGGAACGGGCTATATGACCAACGCCGGGGTTATTCCGGTGCTCGCCGGGCGGGGCGACCTTATTTTTGCCGACAAGCTGGTGCACGCCAGTATGATCGATGCGTGTCGGCTGAGCGAGGCCAAGCTCGTTCGTTTTGCGCATAATGACGCTGCGGCGCTGGAAGCGCGGTTGGAGCAGTATGCCGGCGCCGAAGGCCGCAAGCTGATCATCACCGAATCGGTTTTCAGCATGGACGGCGATCTTGCTCCGCTGAAGGAAATCGCCGCGTTGGCTGATCGATACGACGCCATGCTGATGGTCGACGAAGCACACAGCACCGGCACCTTCGGCCCGAACGGTGCGGGCCTGATCCGCGAATTTGGATTGGAATCCTCGGTGACCGTTTCGATGGGCACGCTGAGCAAGGCGCTGGCGGGTTTCGGCGGTTACGCAGCCTGCTCCGAAAATCTGCGCAGCCTGCTCGTACATTCTGCGCGGGCGTTCATTTACACCACCGCTCCCCCGCCCGCCGTTGTCGGGGCCGCGCTGGGCGCGCTGGATGTTTTGGACGCTTCGCCCAATCTCGGCAATATTCTCCGGGCCAACGCCGACTTTTTTCGCTCGATGCTCCACGACGCCGGACTCGATACGCTCCAGAGCCAAAGCCAAATCATCCCGATTGTGATCGGCGACAACGAAAAGGCCGTTGCTATTTCGCAGAAGCTGCGCGAGCAAGGCATCATTGCTGCGGCCATTCGCCCGCCGACGGTCCCCGCAGGCTCTGCTCGCCTGCGCATCTCCATCACGCTCGCGCATCACGTTGACGATCTCGACCGCGCCGCAAAATCGATTATCTCAGCAGTCAGAACTTAACCGCGAAGAAAGGATGGACACGAAGATCATCAAGAGACAGACGATGTGTTCATGAAATGTAGTTAACCGCAAATAAACGTCAATAAACGCTAATTAAAACGGGTTTTAAGCTGCATATTTCAGGATAACGCTTCGTGCGCTTCGCATCTTCGTGGTGAACAATGAATTCCGTACTCGTCATATCCGGGTGGGCGCATGGGATTGAAGCGATCAATCCGCTGGGCGATGCCCTTGCGGATCGGTTCGAAGTTCAGCTCATGACCGGCGCGCAGGTGCTTCGTGAGCGTGTAATTCCCGACGTCGATTATATCGTTACCGGTTCCATGGGCGGGATTTTGGCGATGGAGCTGCTCCCGAGCGCCTGCAAAAAACTGGTTCTGCTCTCCTCGACCGCCCGCTTCTGCGCAGCGGAAGGATATCCTCACGGAACGCCGGAGCGGATTCTGCGCCGCATGATCGCTCAGCTCAAGCGCGACCCCGTCGCCGTACTCAACGAGTTTTTTAAGAACGTCCACTATCCGCAGCGCGAGAGCCGACAAAGCATTCAATTGCGGAATGCGCAGACCACAACAGAGCAAACATTCCAGGATTTGGTGAACGGGCTGGAATATCTACTAACTTCCGACGTTCGCGAAAAGACTGCAGCGATCACAATTCCCGTTTTGCTAATGCACGGCCGCGAAGACCGCATTATTCCGTGCGGAGCGGCAGAGTGGCTGCATGATCATTTGCCGCACAGTCAGCTCCAACTCATCGACGGCGGGGGCCACGCACTGGCGGCGCATCATTTTTCAACAGTGGTCGCTCAAATCCGGGCGTTTTTGCATCAGCACGATGCATGAGCAGATGCTCGCTCAATCCTCATTTTCTGAGACCGCGCTGTCGTCACCCCACCCTTTTGAGTTGCGGGCTTTGACGCGGATATATTTCTGGAAGAACATCGAGTTGGGGATGTTCACATGGTTTTTATCGGCATCCAGCAGGACCGTGTAGAACGTATTGATCGCCATAACCTGACCGCGGATGGGATCCGGCGAAATTTCAATTTCATCGTCGATTCGGAACGGCGAGGTAAAATAGAGAATGATGCCCGCCAAAATATTGCCGACTAAGCTCCAAACCGCGAAGAAGGCAATTGAAACCACGGCCAGCACGCTCGTGACCGTCACCCACACATTTTCCAGACTCAGGCCCCAGATAAAAATCAGTCCGCCGATGGCCGTCAGAATCGCGGCGAGTGACAGAAGCCGACGGATGGCAAAATAGCGCGAACGACGAATACCGAGCTTTTCCTGCGTTTTTTGGGCGGAGCGCGCCAATACATGAAAAATAAGGCAAACCAACAACAAAAAAACCCCGGAATAAACAAGTTGTTTAATGATTTCTTTAGTCATTCTTCACCTCCGTTGATTGCGGAGCGCTCTCCTTCAGGCTGTAGAACCGCGTGGTCGGGTAGGCCAGATCAATATCTTTTTCCAGCGCAAAGGCATCGAGAATGTCTTCCCACATTTTCTGTTCTGTGCCGCGCCGCTGGCGCGGATCGACGAGGTAACGGATTGTCAGCATCACACCGCTGTCTTTCACCGTCGTGTAGACGGTCGGCGTCAGCTTCCCCGCCACAATCAGATATTTCTGTGCGGCCTTGCGAATCTGCGACTGCGCATCATGCGACAAATATTCTGCATTTTCGCGTGCGATTTTATGGAGCAGCTCCTTCGCTTTTTTCCAATTGCTTTCAAAGGTGACCAGCACCGGAATCTCATTCCAGATATATTCAAATCCAATGTGGTAATTACTCAGCGGCGAGCGCAGCACCATACTGTTTGGAACGTGAATGATCCGACCGGTGCTCTGGTCTGCATCCACCCAGTTTCCGACTTCAACAATACTGAACTGGAACAGGCGGATATCGATTACATCGCCTTTAATGCCCTCCAGCTGAATTCGATCGCCGACGCGGAACGGCTTGCGCGCTTCGATAAAGAAAAAGCCGGTCATATTCGCAATTGTATCGTGCATGGCCACCGCCAAACCGGCACTGGCCAACCCCAAAAATGTACTCAGCGAAGCCACACCCTGAAACCAGATCGAGCCGATCACGATTACCATAACGAAGGTGTACAGATAGGTGACGGTCCGCCGAACATGATAGCGCCGCTTATCGTCAATTACGTTACGGACAACCAGCTTGGATACAAAGATACGGAGAAGAATCAACGCCAGCACTGCGACCAGCGTAAAGAGCAGTTTGTTAACCATTTCCTCCGAAAGGCCCGGGATATCAAACATACTATGTCTCCGTACTGCTCAAAGGAAAACGATCCGGCTAAAAGTCGTTATCCAGATCCAAAAGGGAACCGCCATCCGTTCCCCGGAATCCGCTTCTCGTGGAAGGAGTGGACGATGGCGTTGTCGTGGTGCGGGGCGTCGTACTCCGGACCGGTGAAACGGCCGACGGCGTTGTCGCACTACTTGATGAGGACGAAAATCCCGGCGTGGTGGTGCGGGTTGCCCCCAGAGAGCTCTCCGTCGTACGCATCGGGCTTGTCAGCGAATTCATTGAACTCCCGGGACCCAATGCAGACGGCGCCGCCGGCTGCGGTTGTGAAAACGAAGAATATCCGGACGAAGAGGCAGAGCCGCTGGAAGCACCGGAAGAGTAAGGGGATGAACCGTAGCCGAGAGAATCATTTGATCCGTAAATCGATCCACTGTACCCCGGGGAAGAACTCCGTTCGGTGTTGCGGGTGCGTTGAGCATCCATCAGCCGCTGCCAGTTGTCATCCAGCTTTTGCCGACGAAGATCCGCTGCGGTCACATCCCCGTCCGACGTTTCGCCGAACAGCCCGTATTCCTCTTCGGTCTCTGCAAAGCTTGTTGCCCGGCGAACCGGCGCAACCGAAGGCCGACGAACCATTCCGGTTCCCGAAGCCAGACTTTCATCAGAACCCGCTTTAAAATCAGGGTCTCGTCCAAAGGGATCTTCGTCCGGATCATCCGGCAGCTCCAGATTCAACTGAACGACCTCCTGCTGCTCAAAAAGATACTTGCGCTCAATCCTCAGTTTTCGCTCTTCCCGCGTCTCTGCCGACACGGCAACGCACATCAGGGGAGCAACAAGACCCACGACCCATAAAACCCGTATAATTCCGTTCATGCGCAACAGACTACGACTGCACTCCATATTCCGTCAACGATCAAATGCACAGAATATGCCCAAATAGCTGTTGATTACTCAGAATCAAGGCAAAAGACAAAGACCATAATTCACGAATCAGAAAGGAGATCTCCTCCGAGTTGCTTAATTGAAAATGCGATCTAAGAAAAATAAGACCAAACAAATGGAAACAAAAGCAATAAACGACCGTATTGAGATCCGCTGATTTTCTTTGGCCGAACGACCTCCCCGAGCAGATCGAAACACTAGAACAATCACGCCGATCGACAGGATTATCCCCGCTGCAAGAACCATCCAGCTTCCGGTAGAGAACGCCTTCATGGTGAGCAAAATCAATCCAACCGCGACAATCCCCCAAATGATAAAATCCTTCAGGTCTGAAAAAATGAATACAAACAGTCCTTTGATGATATCCAGCAGTTTCATCACTACGATTCTTTTCATATCGTCAGCAGCCCTGTTTAAAAATCCTTTTAAACAAGTACCTGCCAGCACCATAAGCAGACACCATAAACACTGCTATACAGAAGGAACTTGCGTAGGCGATTTTTTGTTTCCTGGGACTCTCCATGTATTCTTTGGCGCGAATGTACTGCTTTAATTGAGACATTGAGAACTCCTCATTCGCCATTATGCCCTCAATCTGCGCAAATGAACCGGTCTCCCCGATAAAAGCACTCTTTCTTGCGTTATACGGAATCACAAAAAAATGAGCACACACATAGAATAGTGTTGCAGCAAACACTATTGATACCATTCTTGATAGTACGTTCTTCATATCCCTCCTACCTCTGCTGGCTGGTTTGGAGAATTCTCACAGATACAGACGTCCACAGACTGGTAAGCTGATGATCAAATATATTAACAGTACAGCCGTCTGAATCACCATGAACACCTTCTTTGATCTGTACTTTTCCAGATACAACACCGGGAAGAATATAACCATATTGATCACAAATACACAAAACAAAAGAATTGCATTAGCGCCAACACAATCCATTCCGTCCAAATCCATTATTATATGAGCAACAGCAACGGGAGGGCCAACATACAAGTCAAAGATGATCAAGGGAAGTGAGCAACCTGTTGCTTGGAAAGTATAAAGAAAGGAAAATGTAGAGACCCCCAACACCAATAAAATATATTTCACCAGCGACATTTTTTTCTTATTCATATCCCGACCTTCGTTTGGCTTAATCTGCGCAGAGCATCGTCAGCCTTCGGATGCGGTATTCACTGCGTAAAGGTAGCGTTTAATTTTCTGCGTGGCGGTTTTTTCAAATTCCTCAAAGCGGACCTCAATGCGGCGTGGGCGCTTGTATTCTGAGAGGTGGGCCATTTGCGCGCGCACATCGTCGCGGACGATCTGCTGAATCTCCGACTCAGAGAAGCAGCGCTCCTCGGAACCTTCCAGCTCATCGAAGACCTGTTGATCCGGCACCACAATCATCCCCACGCGCTCGCCGGGATCATTACCGGAGTCGCAGTAACCCAGCACCAGACATTCGAGTACATAGCGGCTCTGCATCGCCTGTCGCTCCACCTCTTCGGGATAAATGTTTTTGCCCTCGCGGTTGACAATCAGACTTTTTTTGCGGCCTTTAATCACCAGATAACCCGCATCGTCGAAGCACCCGAGGTCACCGGTATAATACCAGCCGTCAATCAGCACCTTCGCGGTTTCTTCGGTGTGATTATAGTAGCCCTGCATCACATTGTCGCCGCGCACGACAATCTCGCCCACGCCGTCGGTATTCGGTTCGTGTATTCTGATTTCCACGCCGCCGAGCGGCGGGCCGACGGTCCCGATGCGCGGGGCCTCCGGCGGATTAACGCACAACACGGGAGCGGTTTCGGTGATGCCGTAGCCCTCCACCACGGGGATACCCAACTTGGCCCAGATTTGCAGCGTTTCGGGACGAATCGGCGCACCGCCTGAAACCACCAGCCGCAGGGCTCCGCCCATTCCGGCGGAGACTTTGTATCCAACCACTTTAGCCAGCCCAAGCCGAAACATCCAACGCGCCGCAAAATTTTCCTGCACACCGTCCATTATGCGCGCGAGCATTTTTTCGAGCAGCAGAGGCACCGTCAGCAAAACCGTCGGCAAACAATCCGCCATGTTCGCTTGTATGGAGCGAAGGTTTTCAACCATACTTACTTCGCAGCAGACATACAAGGGAACCAGCAGGTTGCAAGTGAACGCAAACGCGTGGTGCAGCGGGAGAACCAGCATAAAATTATCGTTCGGGCGCACGTGAATGGCCTGAACAATACTGGACACATTGGCCAGAAAATTTCCGTGTGTGAGCACCGCCCCCTTTTGCCGACCGGTCGTGCCGGAGGTATAAATCAGCGAGGCCGGAGACGAGGCGCTCGGGCCGTCGCCGTCAAATGCCCGACCGGGCTGCATCGCGGTCGATGAGACCGTTTCCCAGAGCGTTTCGTAAGCGGCACACGAAATCCGCTCGCTCTCCGGCGGAGCATTGCCTCTCAACACTACGGCTGATTTTAACGAAGCGGTGCGCGTAGAAATTTCGTCGAACACCGGCAGCTTATTGGCCGCACAGAAGACCAATGAAATACCGGCATCATGAAAGATATGCGCCAGCTCCTGCTCCCGCAGCTTGGCATCGACCGGAACGACAATAGCCCCGAGCGCAACGATGCCATAGTAGATTTCAAACCACTCAGGAGTATTCTCCAGACAGAGCGCCACGCGGTCGCCCGCCCCGACGCCCAGTTGAGCCAGCATTTCGGAAACGTGCCATGCGCGTTCCCGCAGCGTTTTATAGGTCGTGGTTTCCCAGTGTCCGTGCTGTTTAAAGCGCAGCGCAATCCGCTCCGGATGTTCTTCAGCGGCTCGATTTAAACAATCTCGAATAGTCATCCTCTTTTTCCGATATGAAAGCGTTACGCGCCGCAGTTCTTATGCAAGCTTCACGTTCACCGGCGTGGCATTCATGAGATTTTCGGAAACCGGACAGCGGCGGTCCACCTCGTGAATAAAGGCTTCCTTATCTTCCGCACTCAGATCAGCATCCACATCGACACGGATCGTGATACCTTCAAACCCGATGCGACCGTCGATCGGCTTGCCCAGCAGCCCATCGGTATCGAGCGCGCCCTCGACCTCAATCCGCATACCGCGCAGTTCAATTCGTTTCTGCATCGCCACAATCCGTCCGATCGAACCGATACAGCCCGCCAGTGAAGCAAAGAGCAGCTCCAGCGGAGTCGGGCCGGTATCGCTGCCGCCTGTATCGATCGGTTGGTCAATGATTACTCGATGTCCGCGAATGTCGGACTCTATCACAAAATTTTCGTTCAGTGTCGATTTAACAACCACCGTTTTTTTTGCCATGACATATCCCTTTTAACAAAATTGCATGCCCTGCGGTTCTGCAACTTCCGGCTATCCGTTAAAAATTAATCGTTATCATCGAAATGTATTCCATTTCGAGAACGTGGTGCTGAGCTATCGGCCCGCATCTTCATCTTCCGACAACAGCGGCCGCTCTTCCAGCACATAACCCACTCCCCGTTCGGTATGAATCAGCGGAACCTCAAACGGCTTATCCACCTTATTACGCAGGTGGTGCATACGCACCTCGACCACGTTGGTGTCCGGCTCAATATTCAGGTCCCAGATCTGTTCCATAATTTCTGTTTTGGAGAGCACCTTCCCCTTGTTGTGTGCCATATAATGGAGCAGCCTGAACTCCAGCGGCTGGAGGCAAATCTCGACCGAACCGCGATACGCTTTTTGCCGAACCAGATCCAGCCGCAAATCCGCAACGCGCAGTTCTGTCCCGGAACTATCATCCGGGCGATTGCGCCGCATGAGTGCCTCGCAGCGAGCCAACAGCTCCGCAAAGGAAAACGGTTTGGTTAAATAGTCGTCCGCCCCCACGTTCAGCCCCTTAACGCGGTCATCCACCAGTGATTTTGCGCTCAGAAAGAGAATCGGCGTGCGCGCATCGGTTTTCCGCAGCCGCTCAACCAGATCAAATCCGCTCATGTCAGGAAGCCCGACATCGCAGATGACCAAATCATATTCAAACTCGTCGATACAACAGATCGACTCTCCTGCCGTCGCGGCATTATCCACTATATAACCTTTACCGCGCAATCCGCCGGTAACATACATCGCCATGGTTGAATTATCTTCTATGAGCAATACACGCGAACCCATTGTAACAACCTTTCTCGCAATATCTGCACTTTTACAACAGATTACTCCGATCCGGCGCAAAATCCAACAGAAAGAGACAATTTCCCCGCAAATGAACTTTGAAGCTATTCCCCGACCAGATCATAGCCGTCCACTTCAACGACCTCAACCTCCGCAAATGTGCCGACCGGCAGCTCCTCGTCCACAAAAACATTGCAGTCGATCTCTGGTGCATCCCAGACAGAGCGGGCCACACCAGGCGCATCGATCAACACCCGAAGCTTTTTTCCGATGCACGTTTCATTGTTTTCCACGGCCAGCTCGGAGAGTCGGCGCATCAGTGTATCCCAGCGTTCATGACGGGTCTCTTCGTCGACTATACCTTCTTCAATATCGTATGCGCGCGTGTCTTCCTCTCTGGAATATTCAAACACGCCCACACGCTCGAAACGAAACTCTTCGCAGAATTCGATCAACTGCTGAAAATCCGCTTCGGTTTCGCCGGGAAAACCAACAATGAACGCGGTGCGAATGCCAAGGCCGGGAATCTTTTCCCGCATTTCGCGAATGAGGTTACGGATGTAGGCTCCGTCCGTTTCGCGCTGCATCGCCGAGAGCATGTTGTCGGAAATATGTTGGAGCGGAATATCGACGTAAGGCACGACTTTTTTGCTCGCAGCAATCGTTTCCATCAGCTCGGTGCTCCAGTGCGCCGGGTGCGTGTAGAGCAGGCGGATCCAAAAGTCGCCGTCGATGGCTTCCAGTTCGCGCAGCAGCGTGGTCAGGCTTTCGCCGCGTGAAGAATCCACTCCGCTGCGCGGCGTGGCACTTTTTCCTTCCCACTTGTCCATACCGTAATAGGTCGTGTCCTGCGAAATCAGATTGATCTCCTTACACCCCTGCTCCACAAGACTTCTCACCTCACGGACAATATCGGCTTGGGCGCGGCTGCGGTGGCGTCCGCGAATCTTTGGAATCACACAAAAAGAACAGGGATGGTTGCAGCCCTCCGCAATTTTCACATACGCGCTGTGCGCATCGGTCAGGCGCAGGCGAGGGGTTTCATGGCTCGGAATATATTTTGACGTTGAGGAAACGTAGGAGACGCCCTTCGCACAATCCTTTTCCATCAGCTCCCGAATAATGCCGGCCACGCCCTCGACCTGATCGAGACCAATATAGGCGTCCACCTCCGGCATCTGCTCCGGAAGGCGCTCGGCATAGCGCTGCGCCAAACAGCCCGCCACGATAATTTTCTGGCGACGGCGCCCGTGCTTGCGACGCTCCTCAACCAACTCCTCAATCGTTCCAATACTCTCCGCCTTGGCATCGTCAACGAAGCAGCAGGTGTTCACAATCAGGACATCGGCCTCCGCTGCATCGGCGGTAATCGCCATTCCCGCTTCACCCAGACTGCCCATCATCACTTCGGCATCCACCAGATTTTTTGCGCAGCCCAGCGACACCATCCCGACTTTAAGTTCTCTGCTCATACCTCTCCTCTGCAAAATCAGCACACACACTAGCCATCCCGCACTTCGGATGCACGGGAAAAGCACTCGTATCGTTTACGCTTGCGGATTCATTACGCGACCGATGAAAAGAATCGTGCCGGTCGTATTTTCGCGGATGCAGAAGAGGAACGGGCGGTCGACAATAAATTGTTGGGGGATGCCTCTAAGCTTCATGACAACAGCGGTCGCGGCGGCGGCCTCGGTGCCCTCTTCGTTCACTTCGATGAAGGCTTTGTGCAGCACTTCGCCGATGTACAGATCGTTCGGAGCGCCGGTCATGCCGGAAAAATCGGCTTTGTCAGAAAACGCATCGTTCATGCCCATTTGGGTTAGCGTATCATTCAGCGTAAAAGCCGTTTCCATTTTAAACTTGGGGAGCCGTACCATGACCTCCATCTCATTAAATTGAAGGGTGGTCGGATCAACCCATTCCAGTTTTTCCCCCTCGTTGGACAGCAGGATGATCATGGAGAGGTCGCCGCCTTGATAAGGCAGTTCCAGCGCCTGCATTTTTTCGTTTTGAGCCAACTTGAAACCGGTGGTCAGCGACATCATGGGGACCTGAACGGATTCTTCAGCGCTAAGGTGGAATGAGGCCTCGCGGGTGTTTTCCGGATCAAACTGCTCGGCCCAGTTGCCTTTAAAATAGATCGCATTGACGAGGGTAAGGCGGGTGAGCGGGTTAAGTGCACCTTCGCCGATCAGGTCTTTGATTTTATCGTTCGTCTGATCTTCGACCCAGGTGTTGATGGCTTTGCGTGCGCCTTCGGTGTCGGCTTTGTAATCCACCGGATGAATGGAGCTGTCATAGTGTGTTCTAGTGAGCGCGAGATAATCGGCGGAAAATGTGTAGTCCTTCTGCGGCCAGAGGGCGTTGGCAACGGCGAGCTGAACGTTTTCCTTTTCCTGAACGCGGTTGAGCGATCGGCGCAGATAGGAAAAGGCCGGATGGGTAATGTCCGGGCCGCCGAAGTGAAGCGCTGAGTTCATCTGCTCTGCGGTTTCGCCGCGCGCCCCGCCGTAAGTCATGGCAAGCGCAGAAGAGATGGAATAAGGGGAAAAGAAGAGATTGCCTTCTTCTGCAGCGAGTTTTTCGAATAGATCGACCGCCAGCTGATTCACAGAGTCGGTCGGGGCGAAGGCTTCGGCGGTCGGTTCGTCAGTCACAGTCGGCGGTCCGGCGGTCCATTCGAGATCATTGATGACTAAGGTCGTTTTTGAGCCCGTTTTTTGATCGGTCAGCTCCAGATCTTTGGCGACCCACATCTCTTCCATTTTTTTGATGCTGACAATTTTCAGGCGGCTGAGTTCTTTCCCTTTGGCATCGAGGGTGCGGGCTTCCAGGAGCATACCCATATCCTTTTCAATCCAGAGGCGCATGGTGTTTTTGGAGTCGGGCACGGGCACTTCAACGACGTAGCAGTCGCGCTGAATCTTTGTTTCTTCACCGGTCAGTTTAGCATTGGGCCACCAGAGGACGGAAAAGCTGAGATCCGCCCAGCTGATCCCGGTATTGAGAACGGTGTCGGTCGGCTTGTTTTTTGAATTGGAGAAGGCGTAGCTGGGCGTGTCATTATTCCACGTGATGGTGAGCTGCTCATAGTCTTTGCTTCCGGGTTCTCCGAGGCGGTATACGGCGGTCGGTGCAGCGGCACCCCAATCGAGCTCCATGACGGTCGGAATATTGGCGCTGGTGAATCCGTTTTTGGCTTTCACCTTCAGCGAGCCGGTCAGCTTGAGCGGTTGGTTGGGAAGGTTTTCGCGGACATATCGGAGAATATCGTCGCCGGTCGGGGTTTGGGCATGAGCGCTGATAACAGCGGCAAAGATAACGATGAGCGACAGCCATTTTTTCATTTCAAGCAACTCCTTCTCTGTCGGGATTCGACAAAACGATTCAGGACAAAATAATTCAAAAAGCACCCGTGGGAAATCATTCTGTCCTAATTATTTTGTCGAAGTTTCGGACAGCTTCAGCGCATAGCGGAGCGCCTGATCCACATTCTTAACGGTTTTAAACGACAGCGTCGCCTTTATTTCGTTCGGAATTTCTTCCAGATCGACCTTGTTTTTTTCGGGCAGCAGAATGTGTTTAATTCCGGCGCGTGCGGCGGCGAGCACCTTCTCCTTGATGCCGCCCACGGGCATCACGCGTCCGCGCAGGGAAATTTCGCCGGTCATGGCCAGATCGGGGCGGATGGGTTTGTTAATCAGCATCGAGAGCATCGCCAGCGAAATCGCGACGCCGGCGGACGGGCCGTCTTTGGGCGTAGCGCCGGCGGGCACGTGGAGATGAATATCGCTCTTGGCGATCAGCTCTTCGTCGAGCTTAAAGGTCGCAGCGTTGGCGCGCAGGTAGCTGAGCGCGGCGCGCGCGGATTCCTTCATGACGGTACCGAGCGAGCCGGTAAGAATGAGTTCGCCTTTGCCGGACATACGAGTGGCTTCGATAAAGAGAATGTCGCCGCCGACAGGCGTCCATGCAAGACCGGTTACAACACCGGGCAGGGCCTTGTTTTCGGCAACGTCGCGCTCGACTTTGACCGGACCGAGAAAGCTCTTGAGCTTACGCGGTGTAATCTGCACCGGGCGAGTTTTGCCTTCGGCCACGCCGCGCGCGACCTTGCGGCACACCGCGGCGATGCGTCGTTCGAGGTTACGCACACCGGCCTCGGCGGTATAACCGGAAATAATGCCCTCCAGCGCTTCCGGCTGAAATTTAATCTGCGTCCGCTTTAAACCGTGCTCTTTGACCGCCTTAGGTACAAGGTGGCGCTGAGCGATCTTCTTTTTCTCTTCCAGGGTATATCCTGGAATACGGATGACTTCCATACGATCGCGCAGCGGACTCGGTATCGTGTCGAGCTGGTTGGCGGTGGTAATGAAAAGCACTTTCGAGAGATCGAACGCAACGTCGAGATATCGGTCGTTAAAGGCGGAGTTTTGTTCAGGATCGAGCACTTCCAGCAGCGCAGAGGCGGGATCGCCCCGAAAATCGGTGCCGACCTTGTCGATCTCATCGAGCATGAAAACGGGATTATTGGTACCGCAACGCCGCAGGTTTTCGATGATGCGGCCGGGCATGGAGCCGATGTAGGTACGGCGGTGGCCGCGGATTTCCGACTCATCGTGCATGCCGCCGAGCGACATCCGGACAAACTCGCGTCCCAGTGCGTGCGCCACGGATCGGCCGAGCGAGGTTTTGCCGACGCCGGGCGGCCCGGCAAGACAGAGGATCGGGCCTTTCATATCCTTCTTGAGTTTAAGAACGGAAAGATATTCAAGGATGCGCTCCTTCACCTTCTCAAGGCCCAGGTGATCCTTGTCGAGAATCTTTTCCGCAGCGATTATATTGATGTCGTCTTCGGTGCTCTTACTCCACGGCAGCTCGGCCAGGGTGTCGAGATAGGTACGGATAACGCCGTGCTCGGGCGACGCGGCGGGAACCGCTTTAAGGCGCTGGAGCTCGCGGTCGGCTGCGGTGGAAGCTTCCTTCGGCAGCTTGGCCTCGCTGAGTTTTTGCTCCAGCTCCTGAATTTCGGCGGTCTGCTGATCGGTTTCTCCGAGTTCTTTCTGAATGGTTTTGAGCTGCTCGCGCAGGAAGATCTCGCGCTGGGTTTTGGAAAAGGTTTCGTGCACCTTGCTCTGGATTTTGTTGCCGAGCTTCAGCACCTGCTGTTCGCGGTTCAGGTGTTCCATCAGGCGCTCGAGACGTACGCCAACCGAGTTTTCCGCCAGCAGGCGCTGACGCTCCTCTATCGGGATGGGGAGATTGGCGGTAATCAGGTCGGCCAGCTGCGCGGACGATTCCATATTGAAAACCGCAATAGCGAGTTCGTCTGGCAGATTGGGCGACATCGTCACAATCTGCTGGAACCGTTCCGAAGCGTTGCGTTCCAGCGCTTCGAGCTCAATCGACTCCTCCTCGATCTCTTCGACCATACGGTAATGCGCGGTCGGATAGTCTTCTCCGTCGAGCAGTTCGTCCAGCTCGCAGCGGGAGAGACCTTCTACCAGAATATGCGTCGAACCATCAGGGAAAACGAGGGTTTTGATCAGCCGGGCCACACAGCCGACTTTATAAATATCGTCTGCCGTGAGGCGCGCTTCGTCGATCTCGTCTCGGCGCTGGAGCGCAGTGATGAAATGCGGTGTACGTTTAGAGAGTTCCGTGACCAGTTTCTTCGATTCGTCCGAAGTGATCACCAGCGGAGCGACCATGTGAGGAAAAAGGACAAAGTTATTCAGCGGCATGACGGGAAGAATATCCGGGACGCTCTCCTGCTCGGGTGGGACTTCAACTTCGGCGACGTGGTTGTTTTCTTCTTGTGCACTCATTTGAAAAGAGGGGCTTCTCCGTGTTGTTAAATAAATTGGTTTTTTATCGTCCCCTATCCAAACGATATTCCCAGCCGTCGGCAACCGAAATAAGGGTCTATTCCCTGTCGGGTATTCTCCGCTTTAATTTTTCTATTGTGTAGATTGTCGATGCTGCTCGATCAAGTCAAGGT
>JAFGWS010000043.1 GCA_016937035.1 Pontiellaceae bacterium | reverse complement strand
TCAGAAGCGTATTGCGGAAGGAAAAAAGCCCGCAACGCAAATCTGGCTGTGGGGGCAGGGGAATGCCATGCAGCTGGAATCGTATAAAACCCTTTACGGCTTGGGCGGCGGAGTGATTTCTGCGGTCGATCTGTTGAAGGGAATTGCAAAACTGGCCGGTCTTGAGGCCCCCGATGTGGTGGGTGCAACCGGCTTCCTTGACACGAATTATCAGGGAAAAGTAGATGCGGCGCTGGAGATATTGGAGCGGAAGGACTTTGTCTACGTTCACATCGAAGCGCCGGATGAATGCGGGCATATGGGTGACGCACAGAAAAAGACGTTTGCGATCGAAGCGTTCGATGCCAAGGTCTGCGCGCCGATTCTCCAATGGCTGGAGGAACGAGGCGAGGCCTATACGTTGATGCTGTGCACGGATCACCGGACGCCGGTGGCCCTGAAGGGGCACACCGCAGAGCCCGTTCCCATGGCGGTCCTCAAGGGGCCGGTGGGAGACGCAAGAGCGCAGGCCGCGTTCGACGAAGAAGTGAACGGAGGTTCCGTTCAATGCATGGCCTGCAGTTGGATACAAGAAATACTTTCGCGGCAAGCCGCTGAATAGAGATGATCGAATTCAGAATAATGAAAACAAAAAAGGCAGCTGCGGAGGGCTTATAGAAGGAAATAGACATTGAGCCTACTGAAAAAGATCGCTTCCGTGTTCGGCAAAAAGGACGAGCCGAAACAGAAGGAAGCCCCGAAAACAAAGAAGCAGTCGTCCTCTGAGAAGAAAAGACAGGCGGTTAAACCGCACCAGGAAGAGTGGCGGCCGGGCAGTAAACCCCAGCCGCGTAAGACAGAAAACCGCCCAAAACGGAGTGAGGGGCCGCGCCCGCCGCGTAAGCCGAAGCAAGGCGATCGTCCCGAAGGGGAAGGACAGCGCCCGCAAGGTGAACGTAAACCGCGTCCCATGGGCGATCGTAAACCGCGTCCGCAGGGTGATGGAGAAAATCGTCCGCAGGGTGAACGAAAACCCCGGCCTCCAAAGCCTGCGCCTCAGCGTCCGAAGGTGGATGAAACGCCGTGGGATCCGTCCGAATTTAATGTGGAGCCGCAGGAAGGAAAAATCCGTTTCCACGATCTGGAACTGCACCCGCTTCTGATGCGCAGTATTCATGCGCTGGGCTGGCAGTATACCACGCCGATTCAGGGAGAAATTTTGCCTGGTACGCTTAAAGGCAAAGATATGGCCGGGCGTGCGCAGACCGGAACCGGGAAAACAGCGGCGTTCCTGATCTCGATCATTAACCACTGTCTCAATAATCCCCTGCAGAAGCAGGGCATTGCCAATCCGCGTGCGCTCATTATTGCGCCGACGCGCGAGCTGGCGATGCAGATTAAAAAGGATGCCGACGGGCTGAATCAGTTTACCGGCCTGCGCACCGTGGTGCTCTACGGCGGTATGGATTACAACAAGCAGGAGCGCGAGCTGGCCGACGGACCCGTTGATATTGTGGTGGCTACGCCCGGTCGTCTGCTCGACTTTGAAAACAAAAACGTCCTGCGCCTGCACTATGTGGAAATCATGGTGATCGATGAGGCCGACCGTATGCTCGATATGGGTTTTATCCCTGATGTGCGCCGCATCATCTATAAAACGCCCCCGAAGGAAAAACGGCAGACCGTGCTCTTCAGTGCAACGCTCAGCGACGAAGTAATGCGTCTGGCCGCAGCATGGATGACTGATCCCGTGCGCATTGATATTGAGCCGGAACAGGTGGCGGTCAATACAGTCGAACAAAAGGTTTATATCGCTACCGACGATCAAAAGTTTCAGCTCCTCTACAATATCATTAAGCACGATAAGCCCGAGCGGATTATCGTCTTTACCAACCGTCGCGACCAGGCGGAGCGGTTGTCTGAGGCACTCGACCGGTATGGTCATAAGTGTGAAATGCTCTCCGGCGCGGTTACGCAGAAAAAGCGGATGCGTATTCTCGAGGAGTTCCGCGAGGGCAAGGTCACCGTACTCGTGGCTACCGACGTGGCGGGCCGCGGCATTCATGTTGAAGGGGTCAGCCATGTGGTGAATTTTAACATTCCCGAAAACCCGGACGACTATGTGCACCGAATCGGTCGTACCGGCCGCGCCGGGGCAACCGGACAGTCGATCACCTTTGCCTGTGAAATGGAGTCGTTCGAACTGCCCAAGATTGAAGAGCTGCTGGGAGTGGAACTCAAATGCAGCATGCCTCCGGAAGAGCTGCTGGAGGATTTGCCCCCGGCTCCCCCGCGCAAACGTCGACCGCGCCCCGAAGGAGAAGGTGGACGGCCTCGTCATCAAAACGGTCGCCGTCCATCGCATGGGGGCGGGAATAATCGAAAAGGGGACGGACCGCGCAGAGGCGGCGGCAGCCGACCGCCCCGTCAAAAGCCGGAAGGTCAATAAGTTCCGAAACGCCGCTGAAGATGTTGTTTCGGCGGCGTTTCTGTATCTTGGACGGGGGGCGGATGAAAGCGATTCTATTTGATGTCGGGAATGTCTTGGTTGATTTTCAGTTTGAGCGGCTTTATGCGGTGCATGCAACGCATTCGGGGCGTCCAGAGGTTCCCTTTTCCGATCGCGATCTGGAACGGCGCAATGCGGTGGAGATGGGGCAGATCAGCGATGCACAGTGGGTGGAATATCTGAACGGAGCCAAAGGGCTGAATTGGAGCGTAGACGACCTGATCAACATTTGGCGCGGACTCTTTAGTGTTAACGAAACCGGTTATAGGTTGTTCCGTCGGGCAGTGGAATCAAACGTGCGGGTCTATACCCTGAGCAATATTGCTCAACACCATATCGATGCCATCGAGGCCAATTGGTCCGGCTTTTTTTCCGGCGCGGACGGGCTCTTCTTCTCTTATCAAATCGGTGTTCGAAAACCGCACGCCGACATTTATCGCCATGCGCTGGAGCAGATGGCCGTTCTGCCGGAGGAGTGCTTGTTTATCGACGACCTCTTGGAAAATGTGAACGCGGCCCGTGCGTTGGGGTTTCAGGCGATTCAGTTTGTTCCGGAAAATTATTCCCTCGTGATGGATGCATTTTCCGGCTTCAGCGCATTGTAAAACCAACTATAGTCGACTTCATAGACTGAAAAATGTGGGGTCGTCCGTGGTCAAAGGGGTCACATCAATTCAGATGGTAAGTGCAATTCCTTGGCGCTTTCTTTCCCGTATTCATCATCAGGAATTCGCTTCCGTTTTTCAGTGTATTCGGTGTGTTCTGTGGTTTAATGATCCCGAGTTGTTAGGGTTACTGTGCTGGATTTTGATGGGTGGGGTCTGCGGCGACCTTGAGGGTGATTGCTTAAATGGAAAAACTGGACGGACAGGTTGAGCGGGTTGTTTTTCAGAACGAGGAAAACGGCTTTTGCGTGGTGCGCGTGAAGGTGCGCGGTCATAAGGATTTGGTGACGGTTACGGGAACAACGTCGTCGATCAGTTCCGGCGAGTGGATGGCGGCGGACGGCGAATGGATGATGGACCCGCGCCATGGTCCGCAGTTTAAAGCCGAGCGCATACGGATGTCGAAGCCGGATACGCTGGAGGGGATTGAGAAATATCTGGCGTCGGGCATGGTGAAGGGGATCGGCAAGGAATATGCCGCCCGGCTGGTGCAGACGTTCGGGCGCGATGTTTTTGATGTGATCGAAAATTCGTCGGCCAAGCTCCAGAAGGTGCCGGGCATCGGGAAACAACGTCGGGAAAATATTAAGAAGGCGTGGGATGAGCAGAAGAACGTTCGTCAGATTATGTCGTTTCTTTTCAGCCACGGAATCAGCACGGCGCGGGCGTTTCGAATTCATAAAATTTACGGCGATAAGGCGATCGAGTTGGTCCAGCGCGATCCGTATTGTCTGGCGCGCGATATTCGCGGCATCGGGTTTGTGATTGCCGACCAGATTGCGATGAAGCTGGGGATCGGCAAGGATTCCGATCTGCGCGCCCGCGCCGGGCTGGAATATACGCTGGGCGAATTGACGGCGGCCGGCCATTGCGCGTATGTGCGCAACGATCTGCTTTCACGCACGGCAGAGCTGCTCGAAATAGATCTGATGATTGTGGAGCGCGCGCTGGACTACTCGCTTGAAAACGATCGGCTCATTCTTCGCTCCGATGTACAGGGACGGGAGCTGGTTTATCTGCCGAAGCTCTATTTTGCGGAAATCGATCTGGCAAAGAAACTCCAAGCGCTGGCGCGGGGACGCCATCCGTGTCCGCCGGTCGATTTTCAGAAGGCACTTGCGTGGGTGCAGCAGAAGAGCGGTATTGCGCTGGCGAATGCGCAGCGCGAGGCGCTGAAGACGGCGGTTCAATCTAAAGTGATGGTGATTACCGGCGGGCCGGGGGTGGGTAAGACGACGTTGGTAAACTCGGTGCTGATGGTGCTGAAAGCCAAAAAGCTGCGCGTGAGCCTCTGCGCGCCGACGGGACGGGCCGCAAAGCGTATGGCCGAAACGACGGGCATGGAGGCTAAAACGATTCACCGGACGCTGCAGTATAATCCCGGAACGGGCGGTTTTGTTCATAAGGCGGACAATCCGCTCGAATGCGATGTGCTGATTGTGGATGAGTCGAGCATGATTGATGTGGTCTTGGCGTCACAGTTGTTTGATGCGGTTCCGCTCCATGCGGCCGTGGTGATTGTCGGCGATGCCGATCAGCTTCCATCGGTCGGTCCGGGCCGCGTGCTGCAGGACATTATTCGTTCCAAGACCATTCCCGTCGGCCATCTGAACGAAGTCTTCCGTCAGGCGGCAACGAGTCGGATTATCACGAACGCGCATCGAATTAACCAAGGTCACATGCCGGAGTTTCCCGCCGAAGGCGAAATGAGCGACTGCTATTTTGTGGAGGCCGATGATCCGCAGAAGGCCGTGGGGCTCCTTGGGAAAATGATCAAGGATTCCATTCCGAAAAAGTTTCGGTTTGATCCGCGTAATCAAATTCAGGTGCTCACCCCGATGCAGAAGGGTGAGCTGGGTGCGCGTAACCTGAATCAGATGCTGCAGCGCCTGCTGAATTCGCGCGGCGACGAGGTGGAGCGTTTCGGGCTGATCTATCGTGTGGGCGATAAGGTGATGCAGACCGAAAACGACTATGACAAAGAGGTCTACAACGGCGACATCGGTCGCATTACGACGATTGACGCTGAAGCATGCGAGCTGGTGGTCGATTTTGACGGACGGAAAGTGGTCTATAATTTTTGCGAGCTGGATGAGCTGACGCTTTCCTATGCCATCACCATTCATAAAAGTCAGGGCAGCGAATATCCGTGCGTGGTCATTCCGCTGCACACGCAGCATTATGTGCTGCTCCAGCGTAGTTTGATTTATACCGCGATTACCCGCGCGAAGAAACTGGTGATTCTCATCGGCACCAAAAAGGCGCTCAGTCTGGCGGTAACACGCTCGGAATCGCGCGAGCGCACCACCACCTTAGCGGAACGCCTGAAGGAATATTCCTGAGAAATTGCGAAACCAAACAATTCGTAATTTATAGTTATCAGTTTGGCGGTATTACGAACGGCATGCAGAAACGTGCCGGAAAGGGGTTGCTTGTATTCAACAGTAACCTATACTGCTCAGCCCTGTTTTTTGTCGGCGGGAACGGTCATTGCCTGCTTGTTCTCTGGTCGATGGCGGGAGAACCTATGCGGTGCTGTTGCCGATTGTTAATGTCGATGCTGGAGGAGAGGAAAAATGGAAATGAAAAACAGATGGATATGTTCGTTGAGGGGTACGGCTACGCTTTGCCTGATGGTGTTTCTAGGCGCTTGCGCGAAGGTAGTTGTGGAGGTAGGCGTTCCTGCGCCGCCCTGCACGCCGCCGTACAACATCACCACCAACTTTGGAGAGGACAGCTCGACTGAGTTTTTGGTGCAGTGGCACAACGACGCAGCTATCCCCGTCCAGAAGATTCAAATTACGGCTGAAGAGGATGTTGATTTTCAGCATGCGCGCGAGATCGCGGTTGCGGGCGAGCCGTTCTCCTTGTCTGGTGAAATAGGGACCATCTCTCCCAGGAACATTTTCCGAGGTCGTGTTGACGGACTCGAGCGGAACACAAAATACAGGTACCGCATTGGCGACCTCGGGGCTTGGTCGCAGGTCTTCCATCACGAGACAAGCGGAGCGGGAACGGAGTTTAGTTTCACGGTGGTGGCCGACCCTCAAAGCAGCTCTCACGCCAATATGAGCCACGTAATGCGTGCGGCCAACGCCTTCGACGACGACAACAGGTTTTTTCTTATGGCGGGAGATATCGTGAACGAGATTTCAAAGTATCCGAATGAAATCCTCAGCTACACCAGCGCCGCCAATGAATTCAACGAAAGAACGCCGGTCGTCGCCACGCAAGGCAACCACGATACCTATTGGACGACGGGCGACAACGTCTACAAGTTTGGGGAAAGCACCATATTCAACACGTTTATCACCTTCCCCGACAATGGCTGCGAATCCGATCACAACAAGAGTCAGTCGTATTATTTCTACTACAACAACGTATTTTTTGTTGTGCTCAACACCATGGTCACAGACGCGCAGCATGCCGTCCAGGCGCAATGGCTCAGGAACATATTGGAGCATGATCGCGCCCGTAAGTTGAGCCAATACACCATCGTGCTGTGCCATATCGGGCCGTTCGGAAACCGGTATTTCGAGAAATGGAAAGAGCCTGTCGTCCGCAGTACCTACGGAAAGATTTTCTCTGATTACGAGGTCGATATTGTTTTCGCCGGCCATGACCACACCTACGCACGCTCCAACCCCATCAAGATTGGAACCGATTCGGCCATTGATGCCATTGACTTCAATCCCACTCCCAACGGAACGATCTATTCGATCGCGGGCGCTACCGGACCCAAATTCTATGACGCTACAGACGAACGGTCGGCGGAATATTACCCCTTCAGAACCACAACGATGCTGGAAATGGAGCCGGGGGTATTTGTCAATGTCCAGGTGACCTCCGAAAAACTGGTTGTGGAAGCCGTTCGCGTTGCCGGAACAAACACCCGTCGAGAAGAGGTTCCCCAAGTAACATTGGATTCATACGAGGTTATGGCGAAGAGAACCCTTTCAAACGCAGCGGAATAGGGGCTTGGGCGATGGGAAGAAAAAGCGGGAGGATTGCGGGAGATGAAAACCAAAGTAACGCATCGGGAGGACTGGAAATAACATTATGAAGAGAAAACTGTATACCCTTATCTTAGTGCTTGCGATCGCGGGTGCCAATGCCTGCAGTTCCAACTCAACTCATCCTTCCGACCCCTACAACTTGGACGATCCCTCCGCGCTTTATTCGCTTCCTGCTCTGTTGAAGGAAATCTCGGCTCTGGCGTATCTCGATTCAACAAACCTGCTGTGCGTTCAGGATGAACTTGGGGAACTCTTTGTCTACAACCTGAAAACACGGACGATTACCAAGAGGTTTCAGTTTGGGGGAAACGGTGACTACGAAGGGCTGGCGATGGTCGATGACACCGTCTACGTGCTGCGGGCCGATGGGATGCTTTTTGAAATCAAGGGCTACTCCTCTTCTTCGCTTTCGACTATGGCCTATTCGACCGGAATATCCGCCAAGGACAACGAGGGGCTATGCTGTGATCCGGCGAAAAAACGCCTTCTGATCGCCTCAAAGACCCGAAGCAAAAAAGAGGACTCCTCCAAGAACAAGCGCTTCATCCATGCATTCAACCTCGAGACCAAGACCCTTGAAGAAGCTCCGGCATTTATCCTCGATCTCGAAGAACTTGCACTGCGCGCCAAGGAGGCGGGCATCAAGGATGTCTTTGAGGACAAGAAAAAGAAGACCGTCCTCAAACTGAACCCTTCCGCCATCGGCATTCATCCCGTCACGGGAGATCTCTATCTCTTATCGGGACCAAACCATCTGCTGCTCGTTTTTGACGCGGCCGGAAATCTGCTGAAGATGGAACAGCTTGATAAGAAAGCCTTTAATCAGGCCGAAGGAATCACTTTTGATCCCGACGGCACCCTCTACATCTCCAACGAGGGCACCGAGAAAAAGCCCGGAACCATCCTGAAATTCGATATGAAGGTTTCCGCCCAGGCATTGCAAAAATCTGAAACGCAGCAATAAACGATTTCCAATTATGGGCACCAGATAGGTGCCCTGATCGGAATTTATACACCCCAGTAGTTGCCGATGAGAATTCCGTCAACGATCATTGCTTCGCCTGTAAATACGGGCTCGTTGTTGCGGCTCCATTCGAAAGAATATATTTGATCAACCCTTTTGGTTATCGAGAGGGTTGCGGAATGAGCGCTGTTTCCTTCAGTCCACGTCGAATAATACTTCCCAACGAAAGAGTTAATATTTGTTCCTTGGCACTCAGAGAGCCTTTTTGCTGCTTCCACATCGCAATCTTGTGATTTGTCATTCGAATATTCCCCCAGCAGATTCCCATTGCTGGAGAGCTTAAAATAAAATCGACCGGTTATTTTTCCCATTTCGTCTCCTTCGCACAGATTCGCAGGCCACGCCCTATGAATCTGCATTTGTTAGTGAATCTTCTTTCTCATCAAGCACATTGCCAGCCATCCGACTGAAAGCAAACCTACAGTTCCGGGTTCAGGAATTACTACTGCTGTGATTGCCGTGTTTGGTTCTGTTTCATAGGCAAAGCCCGTTACTGTCCCTCCCGGAATATCAGTCGAATTATCGATTTGTATCCAGCCGTAATGTGTTTCTGAATCGATCTTGAAACTGATTCCAAGAAAGGCGTTTGTTTCAAGCAATCCTCCTTTAACTAGACCTGTTTGGAACTGAAGATTTCGATAGCTTACAATGCCTGTATTTGATCCCCATACGGCGTTTCCTCCCAGTGCAGAGCCATCAATGCAATCACCTTCCTTAAGCAGCTGTGTATTTAGAACCCCAGCTTGATTTGGAAGCAAAATCATACCACCGGAGCCAGCATTTTCTATATTTACATAATACAATGGGGAGTCCATCAGAGAGGTGAATTTAAAGTCTAATAAACCATCATGATTAATATCCAGAAATAATTCGTTAGCTGGAGACGCCGGGGTTAAGTCTCCTTCAAAAGCAGAGAAAACGATATCTCCCCGCCCCCACAAGGGGAGCAGAGCTAACACGAGAATAAATGGGATTCTCATGATCATTCGTCGTCAAAAACCTCCGAGACCGTATTGTCTTCTACCCTTATCAATTTGGCGCCTTCGCTGTAGGCGATTGTTGAGCATAAGTTGACTCATATCTGTGACATGATCTCTTCTTTTCTTTTTCTGTAGTCGGCATCATCAATAAGCCCCTTTGAATTAAGATCTTGTAACTTTATTAGTCGGCTTTCGATGTCATCAGGTTGAATGGGTTTGGTCGAAACTTGCTGTGTAACAGCACAAGCTGCGTTAATATCGTTCATCAGCGCAACTTCATCGAACACTGAATTTGCCATACTTTTTCTTAGAATACGAGAATACTCACGGCCACATGAAAGTGTTTTCTGTCTTATATCAGCATTTCCTGGATCTTCTTTTAAACGCTTTAGGTATCTCTCGTATTTCTGGCGTGATTGCTCTATGCGTTCTTTTTCCGCATTTGAAGACACAATAAACACCCTGAATAACACGAATATAATTATGATTAAAATTACCCATCCCATTGCTTGATTCCTTGATTTATAATTATCGATAATGATCAGGTTGTTATGCACATTGGCTCGACAATTGCGTTAGCCGAACAATTTTCAACTCCTGTTTCTCTGATAAATAATTCGGTTTATTTGTTATATAGCTCCGATGAATTAGCTATCGATTTCTTGGCCTGCGCAGGTCTAAAACATTATTTTACGTGGCTAGCTGATTGACTCAAGTCCCTCTACATATAGTATGGCGCACATGAAGGCAACTCCTGAAAATCCATACCCGAAGTCATT
>JAFGWS010000042.1 GCA_016937035.1 Pontiellaceae bacterium | reverse complement strand
TATTTTCTCCGTATGTATATCCCTGCATTTCGGGTAAAGGGGCTACTTTGTAGTGAACTTCTGGAGGTGCCGCAACCTTTTTTCCATTTTTTTGAACTGCTTCCCCATCTTCCCCATCTGGTCGAAGCGCTTCAGCAACTGATTGACGTCCGCCAGCTTGCGCCCGCATCCCTGTGCGATGCGCAGCCGACGGGGCCGATCGATGGACTTCGGATGCTTGCGTTCCCACACCGTCATGCTCTGAATGATAGACTCAAATTTCTTCATTTCCACCTCAGAGGCCTTGGCGATTGCCTCTTTCTGCTTATCGTCTATCTTCATCGTATTGCCCGGCAGCGAATCGAGCATATTGGAAATCGGACCCATTTTTTTCATCATTTGGATCTGACTCAGGAAGTCCTCCAGGTCGAGCTGATTCTTCGCCAGCTTTTCCTGCATCTTCAGCGCTTCCTTCTCGTCAACCACCTCCTGCGCCTTTTCGACCAGACTCACTACATCGCCCATTCCGAGAATACGCGAAGCCATGCGGTCCGGATAAAACGGCTGGAGATCCTCCATCTTTTCACCGACACCGGTCATTAGAATCGGGCAGCCGGTCACCGCATGCACCGAGAGGGCCGCGCCGCCGCGCGCATCGCCGTCGAGCTTGGTCAGAATCATTCCGGTCAGCCCCACCGCATCGCGGAAGGTTTCGGCCACATTCACCGACTCCTGACCGATCGCCGCGTCCAGCACCAGCACCTTATTATTCGGCTGCGTTTCCGCCTCAAATTCTTTCAGTTCCTGCACCAGCTCATCGTCGATCTGAAAGCGGCCGCCGGTGTCATAAATCACCACATCGTAGCGCACCGCCTTCGAAAGCTGTGCCGCACGACGCCCTAACTGCGGAACGCTCTCGCCCGGCTCCGGCCGCACAATATCGCACCCGACCTGATCCGCGAGAATCGACAACTGCTCCACCGCCGCCGGACGCCGAATATCGCAGGCGACCAGCAACACGCGACGCCCCGATTTTTTCCAGCGATACGCCAGCTTACCTGCAGAAGTCGTCTTCCCTGAACCATGCAGCCCCATCAGCATCACAGCCGCGGGATTTCCGACCAGTTTAAACTCCTCGTGCGCACCGCCGAAAAGAGCGACCAGCTCGTCGTTCACAAATTTGACCACCTGCTGGCCCGGCGTCACACTCAACAGCACTTCATCCCCGAGGCACTTATCCTGCACCCGCTTAATAAAGTCGCGCGCCACCTTAAAATTAACGTCCGCCTCCAGCAGTGCCAGACGCACTTCGCGCAGCGCGTCCTTCACATTTTTCTCCGTCAGCTTACCGTAGCCGCGCAGGTTCTTGAACGTTTTCTGTAGAGCAGTGGAAAGATTATCAAACATAGATCTGTCAGTCGGTTTAGAGTTATCCGTTTTCGAAAAGCCCCGCAGTTAACCGAAAAACGCCCGCCAACGCAAAGTCGATTTTCAGTAATCCAAAAATCGCGAACGATCACCACCTAAACGCCCGCTCAGCGCAGGCGATCAAAGAGATGTTCCAGCCCGTTCGCTTTAATGACATAGACGGTTTCAAGCTGCTGCCCGAGTTTCCCGCGGGGAAAGCCCTGCTGCCGAAACCAGACCACGTAGGGCTCCGGCAGATCAATCAGCAGGCGGCCTTTATACTTTCCGAACGGCATGCGCGCTTCGGCGAGCGACCGCATAAATTCAGGATCGGGAACCGCTTCTTTCATTACAATTCTAACCATCTGATGATTTAGAGAACCACGGACGCCCAACCACTAATCACACTAATCTTCACTAATATGACCCAATTAATTAGTGTCGATCAGTGAAGATTAGTGGTTAAACGAGTGCGTACGTTTAAACGTTATAGCGTGCTAGGCCTTCACCCCGAACTTAAAGATTGCAGTGTGGGTGTAGGTTTCGCCCGGAGCCAGCTCGGTGCTGGGAAATTCCGGATTATTCGGGCTGTCGGGATAATGCTGGGTTTCCAGACAGAATCCTTCCTGCTTGCCGTAGATCGCGCCGTTTTTACCTTCGATGCGCTCCATAAAGTTGCCCGAATAAAACTGAACGCCGGGCTCGGTGGTCCAGCATTCCAAGGTGCGTCCGCTTTCAGGTTCGAGCACGGAAGCCGCGAGCGTCAGTGTGCCCGGAGCCGCCTGATTAATGCAGTAGTTGTGGTCATAACCCAAGCCCTGAACCTGATCAATGTTCTTGCCGATCGGCGTCGGCTCACGCAGATCCATTTCCGTGCCGGCCACATCGCGCAGCTCGCCGGTCGGAATGGCGGTATCGTCAACCACGGTGTAGCGGTCCGCATTGATCTGCATCAGGTGATCACGTACCGTTCCGCCGCCTGCGAGGTTAAAGTAGCTGTGGTTGGTCAGGTTGATGATGGTCTTTTTGTCGGTCACGGCTTTGTAGTCCATCTTCAGTTCGTTGTCGTCGGTCAGCGTGTAGACCAATTCCACCTTCAGCGTGCCGGGATACCCTTCATCGCCATCGGAACTGACGAGCGTAAATTTCACGGCGTTGTCGCCGGCAACTTCGCCTTCCCAAACCTTTTTATCGTAGCCGACCAGTCCGCCGTGCAGTGAATTCGGACCGTTATTGATGGCCACAGAATATTCTACTCCATCGACCGAAAAACGGCCTTTTCCCAGACGGTTTGCATAACGTCCGCAGCAGGCACCGAAGAAAGGATTTCCGGCGCTCTGATAGCCTGCCATATCGTCGAAACCGAGAACGATGTCCGCCATTTCGCCCTTTGCATCCGGGGCTTCGATCGAGACGATCGTTGCGCCATAGTTGATGGCTTTAATTTTGATGCCGTTCGCGTTTTCGAGGACAAATGCGTCGATATTATATTTTCCGCAAACCGTTTGGCCGAAGGCCGCTTTCACTACACTCATGGTTATTTCCTTTCTTGCTAACTTATATATTTCAACCTGCCTCCACCGTCATTTAACTACCTCCCGACAGAGTCACCTCCGATAGCCAGTCAAATACGGGTCAAATAAATTTATCCGCCGCAACTTGCCCATATCCCCTTCTTTCCAGTACGTCACAGTGCGTCACAGTGCGCCACTGTGCGTCACAAACCGATTCGATCAAACAACGATCAAACAAATCCTAAGCCCAATACGGTACATAGTGCATCGCCTTGTTCCCTGCATCAGGATCATATAGTTTAATAAGCGACTCCTGTTGTATTTGTCTAGCTCTCTACACTGGAGAATAGTTCCCTTCCATTGTCATCGTTCGTGATGGTGAATTCTTCGATGTGGAAATGGGCGTCGGAGACAAAGGTGAGATGGCCTCGGAATTTCTGCTCCATTTCGATCAGCGACTGTTCATCTTCCTTGCGCAGACGTTCGAGTACCTGCGGGTTCACCGTCACGCGCATGGAATGCGTACCGTTGCGGTCTTTACGCATGCATTCGCTGACGCGGCGCTGGATTTCCACACTCATGGAGAGCGTCGATTTCACGCGTCCGCGACCGCGGCAGTAATGACAGTCGGTATACGCAGAGGTGTAGATACTTTCTTCGACGCGCTGGCGGGTCATTTCAAGCAGACCCAACTGCGATATCTGCAGCACATTGGTGCGGGCACGGTCTTTCTTGAGCGCATCTTTTAGCGCCCGATAAACCGTGTTCTGGTCGCGCTTGGATTTCATATCGATGAAGTCGACAATCACCAGACCGCCGACGTTACGCAGGCGCAGCTGACGGGCCACCTCTTCCGCAGATTCCAGATTCACTTCGAGAATCGATTCATCCTGCGACTTGCTGCCTTTATGCCGACCCGTATTGACATCGATGGCAACGAGCGCCTCGGTTTCGTCAAAGATCAGGTAGGCCCCGGACTTCATCCAAACTTTCCGGCGGTAAGCCGATTCAATCTGCTTTTCGACATCGAAATAATCGAAGATCGGCTCCTCGCCTCCGTAGAGCTGCACCCAATTACGCGAGCGGCGCGAAAACTTGGCAATGATCTGGCGGGTTGCTTCATACATATCGCGATTGTCGATATAGATGCGGTCAATGTCTTCGGTCAGATAGTCGCGCACCACACGTTCCGCGAGCTTGGGCTCGGAGTAGAGGCAGCATGGCGCAGGGGTTTCTCTGATACCGGTTTCAATGTCTTTCCAGATTTCAAACAGCGTACGCGCATCCCGCGCAAAACTGACCTTGCGCGTACCGGAACCGGCCGTACGGACAATCAGTCCAATGTTTTCCGGAACCGGCAGACGGGCCAGAATTTTTTTCAGGCGGTTGCGCTCCTTCACATCATCGATTTTGCGCGAAATCCCTTTCAGGTGCGTCCCGGGCATCATCACCAGAAAACGCCCGGGAATACTGAGGTTGGCGGTTACGCGCGGCCCCTTGGTTCCGATGGCATCTTTGGTGACCTGCACAATGATTTCCGAACCGACCGGAAAGATTTTTTCCATCTCACCCGGCTTATATTTTTTGCGCCGCGTGGTCGAATTCTTCGCCCGGATACCCTCTTCGCGTTCGAGGCGCGCCGCATCTTCCGGAATCATATCCCAATAGTGAATAAACGCATTTTTACGCAGGCCAATATCCACAAAGGCAGCCTGAAGCCCATCCTCCAGATTCTGAATCTTTCCCTTAAAAATGCTCCCTACACTGCGATGGTCTTCCTGACGTTCGATGTGAAAATTATCCAATCGCCCATCCTCTAAAACCGCAACGCGCGTTTCAAGCGACTCAATATTGATGATGATTTCCTTTTTCTCACGCTTAACCGAACCAAAAGATTTAATTTTTTTAAACATTACTCAACTCCTTATCTAATTCTTCTCCGCTGATACACACTTTGCACCAGCCCGAGTGCGATCATGATGCTGATCATGAAGGATCCGCCGTAACTCATCAGGGGTAATGGCAGTCCCGTGATCGGCAGAATACCGATCGTCATCGCAATATTTACAAACACATGGCAGAACAACATCACACTGATTCCCAGCGCCATGAGCCGCCCAAACTCGTCGCGGGCTTGCACAGAAGCCCAAATACATCTTCCTAACAACAAGAGGTAGAGGAGCAACACGCTCATTCCACCCAAAAATCCAGTCTCTTCAGCGATCACGCAAAAAATAAAATCGGTCGGGGCCACCGTCCGCGGAAGGAAGCCGAGAATATTCTGTGCGCCCTTTAAATAGCCCTTGCCGAAGGGCCCTCCGGAGCCCACCGCCACCTGCGACTGCAGTTTATTCCAGCCCGCGCCGTCCAGATCATGATCCTTCGAAAGAAAAACCTTTACGCGGTTTTTCTGATAGTCAGCCAGAAACGGCATACGCGGCAGCACCAGCCTGGGCTGCTCCGCCTTCGGCAAAGCGCGGATTGCGGGCGTGGTTTCATACTTAATCCAAAAGCAGAACGTAACCGCCAGGATCCCCACCGAGGCCGTGGTGATCAGCAGCATACGCCGCTGAACTCCGCGATAGAGCATAATGGCCAACGTGATCGGCGCGAGCGTGAGCGAGGTACTTAAATCCGGCTCAGCCACAATCAACAAAAACGGAACCCCCACAATGGCCACAGCGCAGAAGAAAGTTTTCCATTCATCCATATCACGGTCCGGTGCGGAGAGATAAGAGGAAAGGCCGATGATTACCGCAATCTTTGCCAACTCTGAGGGCTGAACATTAAAGCCCGGCAGCGGAATCCAGCGGTGCGCCCCATTCAATGTCGGGAACGCAAAGACCAGCAGCAGCAACACGATTGCACCGCCGTAGACAAACCAGGAGAGCTTGGAGAAACGCGTATAGTCATACCAGACCAACGCAAAATAAATCCCGAAACCGACCATGCCGAAAATCAACTGCATGACCCACTTGGTGCCGTTCGAGTCCGTCTCCGACTTAAACTGAGCGCTGTAAACAAACAATACACTCAACGTAATCAACGCCAGTATCGTCCCCAGCATCACCCAGTCCAATCGTTTGAAGCGGATCATATTCATTCCGCACCTCCCGAAGCGATGGTGCCGTCGTATTCAAAAATATCCTCATAGAGCTCGTGAAGACGCGGAGCCACCGTCGTTCCGCCGTACTCTCCGTCTTCGACAATGAAGGCAATCGCATAGCGCGGATTGTCGAACGGCGCATAGGAAATCATCCACGTGTTCTGCTGTTCCGGACCGTATTGTGCAGTACCGGTTTTTCCGGCGATCTTTATATCGCCCACCTGCACCACTTTGGCCGACTCTTCTCCGCCCATCACCACGTCATACATTCCGCCGCGCACAATCGCCAGCGCATCGGCGGGAATATCGATTTTCCGAATCCGCTGCGTTTGAATCGTCTGATAAGGAAGATCCGGACCGAAGCGATAGCGATGAATCAGGCGAGGGCGATAAAGACTGCCTCCGTTGGCAATAGCAGAAGCCACCATCGCCATCTGAAGCGGAGCCACAACGAGATCACCTTGACCAATCGACAGATTGCAGGCTCCGACCTTACCGACCGCTGTTTCCGGAAGGTTTCCGTACTTGGCTCCGTTGGCGATGATGCCGCCATCTAAATTATTCAAATCGGGGAAAAGACCCGTGACCTGCCCAATTCCAAAATCCCGAGCCATCCGATACATCGGCTCATAACCGACATCCAACGCCATCTGATACATGTAGACATTACACGACTTTTCCAACGCCTGACGGATCGTCAGATCGCTGCCATGCCCATAGCGGGCGTTACAATTCATGCGTCGACCGCCGACCATATGATAGCCGGGACAATCGTATGTAACCGATGCATATTCGGGATGCTCACGCAGCACACCCAATGCTGCAATCGGCTTAAACGTACTGCCCGGCGCATAACGGCCATAAACCGCGCGGTTAAACGTTGGGGCGGTTTCGTCGGCCATGAGCAACTGACGATAGGCATTGCTCTCAATATAGCGATTGGGATCAAATCCCGGAGAACTGGTCATCGCCAGCACATCGCCGTTATTGGGATCAAGCACCACCACAGCACCACGAACCGGCCCCTCAAAAGGATCGGCTTTGGAGTCCAAACGCATCGTCAACGCATCCCAGGCAAACTTCTGAATATGAGCATCAATGGTCAGCTGAAGATCGCCGCCCGGCTGCGGAGGATCAAACTCCAGATCTTGATGGTGATATCCGGAGACATCAATCTGCACCAGCTTATAGCCCGATTCACCCTTGAGCAGATTATTATACTTATCTTCGAGTCCCTTTTTGCCTTCAATGCCGGGTATATCAAAATCGAACGGTTCATCGTCAGACTGCTCGACATCTGCTTCCATGGTAAAACCAAGCAGATGCCCCAGTGTGGTCGCAACGGTTTCATCGTAATGGCGGGCCGGCTGATAATAAATGTCCGTTCCGGTCAGATCCGAGCAGGTATCGGCCCACTTCGCCATGGTTTCATCGCTGATATTTTCCCACGCCATCAACGGCAGCGGCCTACGTTGAAAGATATGGTTTTTAATATCCTGCATTGAAATCTCGCGAGGAATACCAATGCGCTCCGAGATTTCATAGACCAGTTCGAGTGTATTGGCCGCCGTCGTCGTTGGACGACGTTTCAGCTCGGCGGTCAGGATAGCGATGGAATCGCCTTTCACCGGATGATCCACGTCGATTCCGGGCAGAGACTTACGAAGCAGCTCCCCTTTTCCGGGAGCGGTTTTATCCTCCACAAATTTGAGCATCGCCTGCTTTTCTTCCGCTGAAATCTTTTTCCACGCGGTGAGCGGAAAATTCGAACTAAACTCAATGTGTGCGCAGATATCCTGATACGTAATGTCGGGTTCGCGATCAATCGCTGTTGCAATTTCATGCACCAGCTCCAGCGTATTCGCCACGACCGAGCGCGGAGCACGCAATTCGGAGGTATAGATGGCGATGCAGTAATTCGGAACACTGTCGGCCATACACACGCCGTTGGCGTCATAAATGCGACCGCGCACGGCCGGGAGACGTACGCGCCGCACGCTCTGGCTGCGGAATACTTCATCAAATCCGCTCTTTTGGCGTACCTGCAGATTCCAAAGATCCGCCCCGAGCACCGTAATTCCGAGCAGCATGACGGCAAACACCGACCAAATCACCACCACGCTGGTGGTTTTCTTTTTACGCACCTTTACAGCCATCGCCGCGCCTCCCTCCATTTAGGAATACGCACTTCAATACGCAGAAGCACGCGCGCAACAACCGGCTGTGTCACGAGACCGAGCACTAATGCCCCAAACAGTCGGATAAAAACAAGCCGAGGCTCCACGCTGAGCTGCCCGAGTGCAGAGTGGAAAACCCCGATTGCAAAAGCGGTGCAGAGCCCCATCAATGCGCCGATAACCAGCTGCGTAACGAGGCTGTCTATAAAAATTTCGCTGCGGACTCGATAAATCAACAGACTCAGTGCAGGAAAACTCAGCAGCGCCGGACCAAACGATCCCCCGCTCAATCCATCCTGCAGCAACGCCGCAAAAAAGACTGCCATCCACAAATCCGGCGTCCCTTTGTGCGATGCATGAAACACCGCCATGGCCCCGAGAATCGGCGGTTTCATTCCGCCCAAAACCGAAATCCCCGGAAGCAGTTGCTGAAGCAAAGCACCCAGCAGAATCAAAAACAGCATGAGAGCGCGCCGCTTCATTCCGCAACCTCCCGCTCAACACTCGGCACCACAAAGAGATAATCGAGCAGCCCGATGGTAGGCAGCGGAGTAATCTCCGCCTGCTGAAACAATCCGGAATCATCCCGCTTGATATGGGTAATATAACCGATATGTACGCCCTGCGGGAACGCACCAAGCCCCGAGGTTACCACTTCGTCATTAACCCGTATTTCCTTATCCTTATTTATAAATTCAATGATCGCCCTGGGCTCCCCCTTCAGGGTTGTGCCGGCACCTCGGACTAATCCAAACACATCCATCCGCTCAATTTTTGCAGAGACCTGACAGGTCGGATCCGACAGCAAAAGCACGTCTGCCGTATGCTCAGTGACTTCGGTGGTTCGCCCCACAAGACCGTCGGGACTGATCACCGCCTGCCCCTCACGAACCCCGTCCTCTTTACCCTTGCCCAGCCGAATCGTATTCCACCAGCCGCTGATATCCCGCCCGATCACATCGCAGGCAATACTGTTTCCGGACTGCTCTTCGTAAAAACCAAACGCCTTTCGCAGACGCACATTTTCTTGTTCAGCGGCACGCCAACGGCTGAGCTCAGCCTTGACGCGAACCAATTCACGCGAAAGATCGCGGTTTTTCTCAAGCGTTCCGCCAAAGCCGCAGACCGCCGACCACGCTTCGGAAATACGCCGAAGAATGCCGGTTGTACCCCGCTGTACCGGTGCCATAGCATCGCGAACCACGCCTTTGCCCATCAGGGTAAGCGAGGAGAGCGGAACAAGCACCACGACCAGCAGCAGAATTGCTACTGCAGCATAGACTCTTTTTTTATTCCTTAAAGCCATCCATCCCTACCTTGGGAAGGACGGGCGCACCCAAACTGTGCGGATATAATCTTGTATTAGTTGTTCTGCCCAGACATTTTACGTAGGAAATTAATTTCGTGCAAAACAATACCTGTACCCTCTGCCACAGCGCTTAACGGATCGTCTGCCACATGTACAGGCAGTCCTGTCTTTTCCGAAATCAACGTATCGAGACCGCGCAGCAGCCCCCCGCCGCCGGCCAATACCATGCCCCGATCCACCAAATCGGCAGAAAGTTCCGGCAAACAACGCTCAAGGGTGACACGAACCGCTTCCACAATGGCATTCACAGGTTCCTGCAATGCCTGGCGTATTTCTTCGGAGCTGATCGTCAGCGTCCGCGGCAGTCCCGCTACCAAATCACGGCCTTTAATCTCCATGGTGCTCTCGTCACCGCAAGAGACAGCCGATCCCATCGTAATCTTAATTTCTTCGGCGGTTCGTTCTCCTATCAACAGATTATATTCACGCTTTATGTGTTGGATAATCGCCTCGTCCATTTCATCACCGCCAACACGCACGCTCCGGCTGTATACAATTCCGGCGAGAGAGATCACGGCGACCTCGGTCGTACCTCCCCCGACATCCACGATCATATTCCCGGCGGGTTCCTGTACAGGCAGGCCCACCCCGATCGCTGCGGCCATTGGCTCTTCAATCAAAAATACATCGCGCGCACCCGCATGCATTGCGGAATCCTTTACCGCGCGTTTTTCCACTTCCGTTATTCCGCTCGGCACGGCAATCACCACCCGGGGCCGCACCATCTTCTTCCTGTTATGTACCTTCTGAATAAAATAGCGGAGCATCGCTTCAGTCACTTCAAAGTCCGCAATGACTCCGCTCTTCAGAGGGCGGACCGCTACAATATTACCCGGGGTTCTTCCAAGCATTCGCTTGGCCTCGTTCCCCACGGCTAAAACACGGTTCGTGCCGGCCTGTACCGCCACAACCGAAGGCTCGCGAATAACAATCCCTCGGTCTCGTGCATAAACCAATGTATTTGCTGTTCCCAAGTCGATCCCAATGTCGCTGGAAAACATCCCCATGGCCCGATTAAACATATTGCAGCTTCCTTCTTAAAAAAATGGGTTCAGTGAAATCGACTGACAGTGTGACAAATTCACCCGGCGGGTCAAGGGTAAATGATCTTCGCAAAAAGATTTTTGTAAACGACACGACGTGTAATCCGATCAAACTATCCCTTGCCGCAGAAGGTACCATCGCTGTGAGGGCGCCGCGCAGTGACGACAGCGGAGCGGAAATGAGAACCAGCGATCGCACAAAAGAGGCAATATGCCGCAATAACGCGGATTCTTGTTTCGTGAACGCTTGTGCCCCGCCTAAAGTCCGCAAAAAATGTCAAGAAATCAGAGCCCCGCGCGTTTATCTTGGACCGCACATGAAAAAAGAGACCCACACATCGTATCAGGAGCGGATTCTCCGCGTACAGGTTCACATTCAGCATCACTTGGACGAACCCCTCAGCTTAGAGGAGTTGGCCCGCGTCGCCTGCTTTTCGCCGTACCACTTCCACCGCATCTTTCGGGGGATGGTCGGCGAGTCGGTGGCCGGACACGTCCGACGACTGCGTTTGGAGCGCGCCGCGCTGAAGCTGAAGCAAACCAGACGGCCCATTATTGAGCTGGCGTTCGATGCAGGGTTTCAAACTGCGGAATCATTCACCCGGGCGTTTAAGGATCAGTTCGGCATGGTTCCAAGTGAATACAGAAAACGAGGAGCAGAAAACATGAATCAGGAAACCAGAAAACCCGTCCCGGAAAATGATACGGAACTCGTAGTTAAAATCGTAGAACAGCAGGAGCAGCGCGTGGCATTCGTGCGCCACATCGGTCCCTACAGTGAGTGCGGAAAAGCATGGGATGCGCTCTGCACATGGGCCGGCATGAACGGATACCTCCAGCCGGGAATCCGCTTTATCGGCCTCTGCCACGACGACCCGGACGTGACTCCGCCCGAAAACATCCGCTACGACGCCTGCATCACCATCGACCACGAAATTGAGCCGCAGGGCAAGGTTGGCACCCAGTTGATTGCCGGGGGTCGCTACGCCGTAACCACACACCACGGCAGCTTCAATAAACTCAGCGAAACCTATGCCGCACTCTGCGGACGCTGGGCACCGGTCAACGGCTGCGAGATCCGATCTCTCCCCTCTTACGAAGTCTACCTGAATTCCCCGGATGAAACCCCGGAGGATGAACTGCTCACCGACATCTATGTCCCGATCGAAAAGTAGGTATTATCCACATCATCACCTAAATAAATGGACGTTTTAACCACTAATCTTCCCTGATCAGCACTAATAATTAGTGAGGATTAGTGTGAATTAGTGGTTAAATATTTAATAGCACAAGGAACACCATGAAAACATTCATGAAGGCGTTCTGCTGATGAAACGCTTTGCTGAACAGAACAACTGTACGCCCTGCGGAAAACATCACGAAATCTATCTTTCAGATCCCCGCCGCGCAGCGCCGGAAAAGCTCAAAACCCTCCTCCGCCGGCCCGTCCGCACAATATATTCGACAAAATAATTTCGGACAGAATGATTCAATCGCCCAGTTAGCATAATTATTTTGTCCACAATCATTTTGTCGTATCTGCTGTTCCATAAACGCATAAATTTATCTTTCACCAATATCCAACACGCATAGAATTTATCTTGATTTTTCTTCCTTGATTTAACCTTCATCGTATGCAATATGCCTATCCAGCATATTAAATCAAAGGGGGAGAAATGAATATTCGTCGTTCCGTCTGCATGCTTCTGGTCGCAATCACGGCCCTGCCCGCTGCGGCATCCGCGCTCTACAGCAAGGTCGCCGGCATCGACGATGTTCAAATCCGGCGGGTGCTGCTCCGCCCGGATAAGCAGCCGACCCTCGCCGTAGCCTCTGAACGTGCGGTTTACCTCGGCGATCCCGGATCATTCCGAAAGGTCTTGGTCCTCAAAGACGAGGAGCTCAACCACCTCTGCGCCAACAACGACGTGCTCTACGCTGCTGGCAGTAGAAATTGCTACCGAATTGAAAACACTGCAAAACGCATCTTTTCCGCTGACGAAGGAGAAACCATCCACTTTATCCTCCCGCATCGGAACCGCCTCTACATCGGCACCAGCCGGCGGCTCGTTTATGCTGAAAAAGAACTGCTCAACTGGCAGGCGCTCCCCGCACTCGCCGAAACCGCCGTTTATTCCATGCAGGCCGACGGCGCAAATCTACACATCGTCTGCGAAGACGGCGTCTATCGGCTGGACGCCGCCGGCCCGCTTCAAAAAATCTTCTCCACGCGTAAAAGCAGCGACGGCCTGCGCGCCCGCTGCATTAAAGCCGACATTCAACAGCCCGACCACCTGTGGCTCTGCACCAACAACGGACTGTATGCTTCCGCCGACGGCGGCGCATCGTGGCAGAAAATCTATATCGGTGGACTCGGCAGCGCCTCGGTCAACTATCTCGCACAAAATCCCGTCGCCCCGGAAACGCTCTACCTCTGCAGCGATGCCGGGCTCTTCAAAATTGAAGCCTCCACCGGCAAATCGGAAATCCTCTATCAGGGCATCTCCACCTCCAGAATCCAGTGGATCGACTTCAGCCCCGCCGGCGAAATCTATCTCGCCACCGATCAAGGCCTCTTTAAGAGTGAGCCCGCGCCGACCGAAACAGCGTCCGCCGACATCGACATCAACCAACTGTTGATCGGAGAACCCTCCATTCGCGAAGTACAGGAAGCCGCGCTTCTCTATAACTCCGTCCACCCGACCAAAACGCAGAAATGGAAAAAGAAACTCAAATACCGCGCGCTCCTGCCCAAATTCAGTCTCGACTACGACAAAACCATCGGCTCCAGCTTTTCGCAGTCCGGACACTATTACGCCACCGGACCCTACGACTGGGGCGTCTCGCTGACCTGGGATATGGGCGATCTCCTCTGGAACTCCTACGAAGACGACATCGACAACCGCACCAAACTCACCACGCAGCTCCGTATGGATATTCTCGACGAAGTCAACCGCCTCTACTTCGAGCGCCTTCGCCTCAAACACGAAATTGCTCAGGCCAACCCCGCCGACACAGACATCTTCGAAAAAATCCTGCGCCTCGCCGAACTCACCGCCACCCTCGACGGCTATACCGGCGGACTCTACAGCGCTCAACAAACATCACCCTGAGCAGAAAACAGACGATTATTTTCAACACCAAGCGCACGAAGAACACGAAGTGAAGGATTCCCTCTTTACGAATTCCTTGCAGAAGAAATGCAGCAACGAATTAAGGAAAGGCAGCGAATCAGAGAACCAAAACAACCATTCGTTGCAAAACAAATCCGCTTGTCCCAACCTCGTAGAAGCCGACGTCCTCGTCGCTTATTGCGGCCTAGCGATCCATGAAAACAAAAAGCGCACGAAGAGCACGAAGTTAAGGATTCCCTCTTTACGAATTCCTTGCAGAAGAAATGCAGCAACGAATTAAGGAAAGGCAGCGAATCAGAGACCCCAAACAACCATTCGTTGCTTTTTATCCATTCGTTGCAAAACAAATCTGTGGTTCCATTTCCGAATCGAGTTTGAGTTTTAACCGCGAGAGAACACATAGAACACAAAAACCCAGGAGATTGGGCCCTTGCGATCCTTGTGCCCCTTCGTGGTTAATCTCCATATTCAATGCAAAGGACTCCTCTTCGCGCCCTTAGCGACCTTCTGTTTAGAAAGTCCGTGTTCATCGGCGTACATCCGTGGTTCCATTTCCGAATCGAGTTTGATTTTTAACCGCGAGAGAACACAAAAATACAGGATCTTGGACTCTTGCGCTCCTTGCGCCCCTTCGTGGTTAATCTCCGTTTTAACTCCCCTCCACGCGCCCTTGGCGACCTTCTGTTTAGAAAATCAGTGTTCATCGGCGTAAATCCGTGGTTCCATTCCAGACGTCCCGACGAATTGCATAGCGTTTCGGCCGCAGGCCGCTATGCTGAACGCATCATTCTCGGAGCGGCGAAACATGGATCATCTGACACCGGAAAAGCGAAGCTGGAATATGGCGCAGATCAAGGGAAAGAACACCCAGCCAGAACTGATCGTCCGCTCCATGCTCCATCGTGCCGGGTATCGCTTTACCGTAAACGGACCCAAAAACCGCAAGCTCCCCGGTAAACCCGACATCGTGCTCCCGAAATATAAAACCGTCATCTTTGTGCACGGCTGCTTCTGGCATCGACACAAAGGCTGCAAACGCGCCACCACCCCCTCAACCAACGCCGACTTCTGGAAACAAAAGTTTGAGCGCAATGTCGCCAACGACCGCAAAAACGCACGCGAACTAAAAAAGCTCGGCTGGCACGTCATCACCATCTGGGAATGTGAGCTTAAAAACCCCGCAGGTTTATTCCCACGAATACAAAGACAACTGGTCGCGTTGGGGAAAGTAATTTGAGTCGACAGAAAAAGGGACTGTATTTAGAAGGGTGCTTCGGCTAGATTGTCCACATGTTGTATACAAAATACAGACTGATGGACCTATTCTGCGGCTGCGGAGGAATGTCTCAAGGCTTTTCGGATACAGAAAAATTCTATTCTGTGTTCGCCAACGACTTCAATTCCGAGGCAATCAATTCCTATAAGGCCAACTTTGACCCCGACGGAAAACATACGTTTTATGGCGATATCATTGAGCTATTAGACAAAGGAGAACATCCTATCCCTAAAGCTGATGTCGTGATCGGCGGTCCGCCTTGTCAAGGCTTCTCATTACTAAACCGCAAACGCGACGGCGACCCACGGCGAAGACTTTGGGTTCAGTTCCTAAGAGTTGTAGAGCTTTCTCAGGCACCAGTTGTTGTCATGGAAAATGTTCCGCAACTGCTTTCATCGCTCGAATTTGAAGAAATCTGCATAACACTGTCTGCTTTGAATTTTAAGTACATTGAGTCGGATGTGTTGGTTGCGGCCAACTATGGCGTTCCGGAAGTGCGGAAACGAGCTATTATTATGGCCTCAAAGGAATGTCCGATTTCCCTGCCGAGACCTACACACGCGAATCCCAAACGACTTAAGCAAGAGAACGGATTTTTCTCCGACAGAAAACTCTATCCTTGGACAACGGTAAAATCGGCAATTGGGAACCTTCCGGAACCAGTCGGAACGGAAATTCGTAATGAACCGCCTCCGCTGAACCTACACTTTGGAAGAACTCCGACAGCCAAAAGCCTAGAACGTTATAAAGCGGTTCCTTCTGGAGGCAACCGCTTTGACCTGCTCAAAAACCGGCCGGATATCACACCGGAATGCTGGAAACGGAAAAAATCAGGCGGAACCGACCTATTCGGCCGCCTTTGGTGGGATCGTCCTTCCGTTACCATTCGTACCGAGTTCTATAAGCCGGAAAAAGGACGCTATCTTCACCCCGATCAAAACCGTCCGATTACTCACCGCGAGGCAGCCCGAATCCAGAGCTTTCCCGACGACTTTATTTTCTGCGGAAGCAAAATCGAAGTCGCGCGCCAGATCGGCAATGCCGTTCCTCCACTTCTTGCGCAGGCTATCGCGGAAGAAGTGGTTTCCTGCCTGAAAAAAGAAACCTCTCCCGATTACGTTGCGGAAACGAGCGAAGGCATCAAATACCTGCACAAACTCAATGGAGTACGAGCATGAGCAAAACGACAGAACAGTACCGGACCGAATTGATTGCCCTGCTGCAAAACTTTGATGCTTCGGGTTCGGATTTACGGGAAAAGGTTCTGTCACTTATTCCCGCATGGGATCTGCTGCGGGATCTTGGAACAGCCACTATTCCGCATGAAATTACACGTTCCGCTCGCGGCCGAATTCTTCACTACTTTCAGCAATATCCTCGAAGCATCATTTCCAACCGCGAAATCATGGTCGTCTCAGGAATCAGTGAGTGGGCGCGCAGAGTCCGTGAACTGCGGCAGGACTTTGGATGGACCATTGTAAATGGCTTGGCCATCCAGGAAATGATAGAGGCCGGTGACCTTCCTCAGGATAATGACCTGCCCGACTGTTCCGGCATGACCAAAGACGATTACATCATGCTGGCCTGCGAACAGGACCGGGAAGCCGCGCACCGCTGGAAGGTTGCAAACGACATCCGCAAAGGCTCCGGCGGAGCACAGGCCAAAGTCCTCGCATTCCTACTCGAAAACATCGGGAAGCCAGTCAGCGGAGAAGAACTCCGCTACGTCACAAAAGACAAATCCGAATGGGCACGACGCACCCGCGAATTGAGAACCGAAGAAGGCTGGCAGGTTTGTACTCACTGGAACGGACGTCCGGATCTTTCCCCAGGAATGTATGTTCTTGAAAGTGACAGGCAATTACCCATCCATGACCGACACATCGATGATCGCGCTCGTCGAGCCGTTCTTGTCAGAGACAAGCATACCTGTCAAGAATGCGGATGGTCACATTCCATGTGGAATCCGTCTGATCCAAGACACCTGGAACTACACCACATCGAGCATCACGTTTCGGGAGGAAAAAACGAAGAAGAAAACCTGCAAACGCTGTGCAACATTTGCCATGACGTTAAGCACAAACAGTAAACCATAATAATCCGTCAGCTTAATATCTCCCGCCTGATGTTTTCGACTATGTGCTGATAGGTATCGCGCAAGAACCGCGCTTCTTCGACATCGCGCACCTCCTCAATCAGCGAAGTGGCGTAGCCAGTTTCGTAGAAGCGGATGGTTTCTTCATATTGTTCAATGCGGCAGGAGAGCGCATCAAGAACCTGCCCCCACTCCACTGCATCCAGTTCAACCGTCGTTTTCATGCGCACATTTTATGCGCGACGGACAAACCGTCTACAGACTTAGAATCTCATCGGAATGGTTTTTTATCACCGGGAGCTTGGGGCAGATATCAGAGCAGCCGGGACGGCCGCCAACCCGTGTTGAATTCCTGGAAGTCCATTGTTTATGAGTTCCTTAGGTGTGTCTAATCCAAGCATGAGATTATAATTTATAGTGTAAAGATTAGGGCGTCTTGCGCTTGGCTTCGCGGGTACGGACTGCTTTGAGGGCGCGCTGACGGCGTCCCTCAGCATCAAGTTTTGTCTGCCCTCCGGTTATGCGACCGAGGAGTGCGGCGACCTTCGAACGTAGTTTCGGCGAGCGTTCGATATGGGCGAGAATTTCCTTATGCGATATGTCGTAGCTGGTCTGGCATTTGGGGCAGATTGTTTTCACGGCAAAACTCCTTCAATATTCCGCATGGAGCCTTGCCTATATCGCTCTATTTTTCAATCCAAAGCTTTTCGCATTGTTCTGATTTTCCCTTATCAACCTCATCCGCAAGCCATTCATTGACTCCACCCTTGAATAGTTGCACTTCCCCAACCAGCTTATCGTCCCGGTCGTATCGCCCGATGGCAACCGACTCCCCCATGGTCTGCGGTGCACCGGGATCATTCGCCTTGGTAATTCTTGTTACCACACCACCAACTTCTGATTTCACGAGCGCGGAGCATCCGCCGCCGATATCCACTTCTTCCCAGCTTTCCTTTTCACACCATTCGATGAGGTAGGCGTTCTGCAAAGCTGCAAACTCAACGTCCTCCCAGATATCCTCATCCAGTGGTTCGCCGTTAGACCGATCCAGATCGGTGATCCGATCCGGATAGATATATGCATCGTCGCCGGTAAAGATTTCGGCGGTATAGTCATATTCAATTCCCCGGAATTCAAATGTTACACTGAACTGCTTCTTCATAGTTCTTTCTCTTTCTCCGGCGGTCTCGGGCCTGCCGGATTGCCCTAATTGCATTATCTAGGGCCTAGATAAAATGTCCAGTGTTTATTATGAAAATATTCCACTCCATCGCATCCAACTGAACCGTCGTTTTCATGCGCACATTTTATGCGCGGCGGACAAACCGTCTACAGACTAAGAATCTCATAGGCACTCAATTCTTCACTGCCTCAACCAAACGATTCCCTTCAACACCTCTTCAAGCTGCTTGAACTCGGCATCCCCCGTTACAAGCTCGGCATTCATGGTTTTTGTCAGTGCCGCAGCATAGGCGTCGGCGAGCGAAATCTTGTGCAGCGCCTTGAACTCGGCGGCTTGCTCGGTAAGCACCGGATCGGTCTCGACAATCTCCACGGGGAAATCCTTCAAGCGGGTCTGCACCTGTTTCCAGGCGGAAAGGTTGCGCTTGCGGATTACCTTGCAGCCGACCTCCGCCCAATTCACGGAGCAGATGAAGAGCCGCTTCTTGTCCTCGAGCGATTTTTCAAAGTAATCGCGCACGATGTCGGCCCCGGCTTCGTTGCGGAGAAAGGAAATGATGGCAAAGCTGTCCAGTACGGCGTTTTTCATCCTAGCCCTCCTTCGCAACTTCTTCTGCGTGCTCCTGCACGATCTCTTCCGCCCAGTTTTCGGCGTCGTCACCCGCCAGCATTCCCTGGAGCGATCCGACATAGGCCTCGGTAATCGGACGGATTACAATGGTGCTGTTTTTTTCATCAAACACCACTCTCGTACCCTGCTTGATTCCCAGCTTCCTGCGCAGCTTGGCCGGAATCACCACCTGCCCTTTTGTCGTTACAATTGCCGTATTCATCATATCTCCTTTATCTACCGACAACCTACTATTCATTTTTTGTACGTCAATATTTTTTTGCCTTACATTTACAAATCTGCTTACACATGAAGAGTTGTCTGACACAAGAAAGACGGCATACGCCCTCGGCGCATGTCCAACATTCGCAGATGCGCACGTCCTCGTCGCATGTTGACATCTATCGCAAGAATACAGACGACAATTTTCAACACCAAGCGCACGAAGAACACGAAGCTAAGGACTCTCCTCTTCACGAGCTCCTTACTGAAGAAATGTAGCAACGAATGAATGTAAGGCAGCAAATCAGAGATCAAAACCCCCATTCGTTCTGCAATCTTACCTATTACGGAAATCCTAATCCCTAATTCCGAAACCCGAAACAATTCTCAAAAACTCAAATACGAAAAAGGTTTCGTGTCACCCATTTGGGTAATTGAGCCGCATTTAAATTTAGAATTTGTTTCGGATTTCGAGTTTAGAAGTTCGAATTTTCAC
>JAFGWS010000041.1 GCA_016937035.1 Pontiellaceae bacterium | reverse complement strand
GCGGGCGGGGTTTGAGCGCTCGATCGGTTTTGATATGGGCGGAACGAGTACCGATGTGTCGCGGTTTGACGGCACCTACGAGCGCGAATTTGAAACACAGAAAGCGGGCGTACGCATTGTTGCGCCGATGTTGGCGATTGAAACCGTGGCCGCCGGCGGTGGAAGTCTGTGCGGATTTGACGGCGTAAAGCTGCACGTCGGCCCGCAAAGTGCCGGAGCGGATCCCGGCCCGGCCTGCTATGGCCGAGGCGGACCGCTGACGGTGACGGACATCAACCTGTATCTGGGCCGCATTGTGCCTTCGCGTTTTCCGTTTCCGCTCGATCGCGGCGCGGTGGAGGAGCCGCTGCAGACCTTGTGCGACGCCATTGCCGATTCGCCGCTGGGTCGTCGCTATACTCCGCTGGAGCTGGCCGAAGGATTCCGACAGATCGCCAACGCCAACATGGTGCGCGCCATTCGCAAAATTTCGGTGGCGAAGGGCTACGATCCGGCCGACTATGCGCTCGTCACCTTCGGCGGCGCCGGTGCCCAGCACGCCTGCGAGATTGCCCGCGCGCTAGGCATTCGCCGTATTCTTGTGCATCCCTTCGCCGGTATTCTCAGCGCCTACGGCATCGGGCTGGCCGACGTTCGGCGCTTTCGCGAACACTCCGTGCTGGCACCGTGTTCGACGAAGACGCTGGGCGCACTGGAGCCGGTCTTTGCCGAAATGGAATCCGCCGCGCGCGCCGAGGTGCTCCGCGAGGGTATTGCAGAAACGCAGATTGCTCCGCCAATGCGCTCGCTCGATATGCGTTACGTCGGCGTTGACACAACGATCAATGTGGTTGCTGATGCGACGGGCGACTATGTCGCGCGCTACGAACAGCTCCATCGTCAACTCTATGGCTATATTCACGAAGATCGCGGCATCGAGATTGTGGCGGCCCGCGTGGAAGTGGTCGGCCGTACAGCCGATCCCGAAGAGCCGCTGTGCAGCGGAGAACTGCGTCGCCCCGAACCCTCCGAATCCGTCGAGGTTCAGTTTGGCGGAAACGCCTGCGAGACTGCGATATTCTATCGCGAAAACCTGCGCGTCGGCGATCAAATCGACGGTCCGGCGATCGTCTGCGAATCCACCTCCACCGTGGTGATTGATCCCGGCTTTGCTGCCGAGGTGTCGGGCCGCGGAGAGCTGATTTTATCCGACCGCTCCGCCGCATCCGTCGCGCCGGAAGTGCAGGTGGAAACCACGCCCGATCCCGTCCATCTGGAAATATTCAACAGCCTCTTTGCTTCCATTGCTGAACAGATGGGACTCACGCTCCAGCAGACCTCCATCTCCACCAACGTCAAGGAGCGCCTCGATTTCAGCTGCGCCATTTTTGATCCCGAAGGTGGTCTGGTGGTGAACGCGCCGCACATCCCGGTTCATCTGGGCGCCATGGGCGAAACGGTGAAGCATATTCTGGCGGACCACCCTGATATGGTTCCCGGCGATGTCTTTGTTTCGAACGATCCATATCGCGGCGGCTCGCACCTGCCGGACGTGACCGTCGTTACACCGGTGCACGACGCGTCGACCGGCGAGCTCCTGTTTTTCACTGCCAGCCGCGCGCACCATGCAGAGATCGGCGGAATTGTGCCCGGCAGTATGCCGCCGTTTTCGCGCAACTTGGCGGAGGAGGGCGTGCTCATCCGTAACTTTAAGCTGGTCGATCGCGGGTCCTCACGCGAGGACGCTCTGCGCGACCTTTTAATGGCGGGGGCTTATCCCACGCGCTCCGTACACGACAATCTTTCCGATGTCGCAGCGCAGGCCGCAGCCAACAACTGCGGCGTGCAGCAGTTGCGTCAGCTGGTTGAACGCTACTCGCTTCGCGTTGTTCAGGCCTACATGCGCCATATTCAACAGGCCGCTGAAGAAAAAATGCGTCTCGTGCTCCGCGCTCTGCCCGACGGCGAATATGCCATGACCGACCATCTCGACTCCGGAGCGGCCATCTGCGCCGCGATTCAGATCAAGGGCGACTCCGCCGTGGTTGATTTTACCGGCACCTCCGCGCCGCTCGGTCCCGTAACCGATCCCTCCGCGGATCCTTCCGGGTGCAACCTCAACGCCAACCGCGCGATCACTACCGCCGCCGTGCTCTATGTCTTCCGCAGTCTGATCGATGAAGACATTCCGCTCAACAGCGGTGTGCTGCATCCCGTTAAAATTATCCTGCCCGAGTGCCTGCTCAATCCGCCCGAGCATGAGAGCGCCGCCGACTGCGCGGCGGTCGTCGGCGGGAATGTCGAAACCTCCCAGCGCGTCGTCGATGTCCTGCTCGGCGCACTCGGCGTGGCTGCCGCCAGCCAGGGGACGATGAATAATCTGACGTTCGGCGACGACTTCTTCGGCTATTATGAAACCATCTGCGGCGGCTCCGGTGCGGTACGCGATGCGGACGGCGCGGACGCTGTTCACACGCATATGACCAACACGCGCCTTACCGATATCGAAGTGCTCGAACGCCGCTATCCCGTGCGCGTTCACGAATTCTCTATTCGTCGCGGTTCCGGTGGAGCAGGGGCGTTTTGCGGCGGCGACGGCGTGGTCCGCCGCATCGAATTTCTCCGTCCGCTCAACGTATCCATTCTTTCTGAGCGACGCGGCGACTACGCGCCCTTCGGCCTCGACGGCGGCGGTTCCGCCCAGCCCGGGCTGAATCAACTCCTACGCGCCGGAGCATCCGCGCCCGAACCTCTGCCCGGAAAAGTCCAGCTCTCCGTCCTCCCCGGCGATCAACTGATTCTGATGACGCCCGGCGGCGGCGGAGTTGGGAATCCGGCACCGTAGATGAAGCATCGCGAAGCAGAGATGCTCCGTCTACGTTCATGCGCCCGGCGGCGGGGTTCAAATCTTCCCCTCCGCCATTTTCTATACGAATTGACCGTCCTGCATGTGAAGAAGCCGATCAGCAACGTCGAAATACCGGTCGTCGTGCGAGATAACGACAATGGTTTTACCCTGTTTTTTCAGCTCGGGAAGAATGGTGCGGTAGAAATGCTCCCGGTATTCGGGGTCAAAGTCTGCGGCCACTTCGTCGAAGAGCATAATCGGTCGGTCTTCGAGCAGGGCATTGGCCAGAGCAAGTCGTTTGCGCTGACCGGCGGAGAGGGCGGTGGTGGAATAGCGCCCGCGATTATCAATCCGAATTTTTGAAAGCTGTACCTCGGCCAGCAGTTGATTGCCGCGTTCGATGTCACCGTCTTTGCGGGCGAGCAGCACGGGGAACAGATAGGGTTCCGGCGCAATCAGCGAGAAGAGATTGCGATACGCTTCGTTTCCGACTTCATCAAGAGGTCGTCCGTTGACAGTCACCGTGCCTTCCGAGGAAGAGTAGAGACCGGAGAGCAGGGTCATAAAGGTGGTTTTTCCGGAGCCGTTGCCGCCGCGAAGGAACACCAGCTCGCCCTTTTTCAGGCTGAACTCTTTGACGTGAATCGAAAAGTTGGACTGCGGATCGATATCGGCATACGAGAATGAGGCGTTGGAGATGCAGAGCTGCTCAAAGGCGATCTCCGGGCTGCTGCGTTCGGGCCAGATGGCTTCTGCATCGTCCGCTTCAAACTCTTCTTCAACTTGCTGAAGAATCTGTTCCACGGCAATGAGTTCCGAGAGCGCTCCCTCGGATTTTGCGAAGCTTGGGATAAAGGTTACAAAGCTGGTCATGGGCGTCACGATGGCCATGGCGAGCATAACGAGCGGCGTGATTTTTTCGGCCGGCAGATCCGGAACAATGATTGGAAGGGTGAAAAGAATAATTCCAACCGCAATGAACGCAAGCGCAGCGAAGAAGGCGAGGCCGTTGGCATAGCGGTCTTCCATGAGATTGCGGGTGCGGATGGCCTCGCGGTGCTTGTTTTCGATGTGGTTTTGGAATAGGTCGGATGTTTTGTTTCGGCTCAGCTTCAGCTCGTGATAACCGCCCATAAGATCACTGAGACTGGCACAAAAGCCTTGGTCGGCCGCAGTCGACTCCTGCATTTCGCTGAGGATGGATTTGTGAAGATAGAGCAGCGTTGAAACGCAGGAGGCCAGAACGATGAGGATATAGACCGCCCCTGTCGATGAAATGATAAGTGCCTGAATCAGCGAAACGGCGATCATTACCGAGGAGTAAAGAACCACCACCAAAAGGCGGGCGGCCTCGAGCACTAAAGACTGTTCATCGAGCAGTGCCGATTGGACGCGGGTCATGGGGAGCGCCTCATGAGCGGCCAGATTGACGGCGCGCAGGCGGGAGGCAATGCGCATTCGAATGCTCAGAATGCTTTCGAGTGTCAGTTGGGTGACCCGAACCAGGACAGAGCGCGAGACGATAAAAAAGGCGGTAACGGAAATAACAAAGATCAAAAGCTGCCGAACGGGAGCCTGCTCTTCGGTGAGTTTCTGCAGCCCCTGTACAATGGCATAGAGCGTCGCCGCCTGAAGCAGGCCGGCCAGGAGGCTGCGGAGTCCAAGGCGTTTGAGGCTTCCGGGTTCTTCCTGTTCAATCAGTTTGAGCAGGCGTGATTGTTTCAGAAAATGGAGCATGACTATTTCTCAGTGTTCTCGTTGGTTGTGCCGGGCGTTTCATCCTCATCTTCATCGAAAACTTCGACGATATCGGTTGCGGGCTTCGGCTGACCAGACTTCTTATTCCGGTATTGCTCGGTCGCTTTTTTAACCGCTTTAGCTTTGCTCTTGGTCTCCGCAGCAATCTTTGCAGCAACCACTTTTCCTTCTGCAACGACTTCATCAAAGGCTTCTTTTGCTTCATCGGTGTTGAAATCGTCCAGCGATCCTCCTTTATCATAATGGCGGATAATGAGGCGTCCGGTTGCATAGGTGACGGCTCCGCCGACCAGAGTGGAAGAGACCGCCCCGGTGATATAGCCGGTCAGCGGAATAAATTTTACAAGGGAGGCCAGCAGCGTCGTTCCGGCCACGCCCGCACTGCCGCCGATGAGGGCGCAGATGATCTCTTTGGCCTCGGTGGCTTTGAAGGGAACGTTGTATTCCTTGGAGAGCGCGCGGATCAGATCGAACTGAATGGCGGAAAAGCCTACAAAATCGACGATTGGAATGGGGACGAGTCCGACGCCCATCGCTCCATAAATATGTTTGCGCAGAATGGCTTCAACCGATTCTGCATCGGGCGCGGTTTTTTGATCAGTCTGTTCTTCAGTCATCATGAGGTCCTCGGGTTGAGTCAATCGGCGATTTCATCCGCTTCATCAGGTTCAGCATATCCTCCATGGGTGAGGATAACGATCACGAGTCCGACAAGGGGGGTAAACAGCAGGCTGATCGCAAACACACCCCAGAATCCGAGCCAGCGGTGGCGATGACCAAGTGCGCCGACTAACGCGCAGAAAATCAGATAACCAAGTATAAACATATCATTCCTCCAGTTTTTCGGGGACATGCACTAACTGCCCGTTTTCATATTTTTTTAGGAACATCGGGAGATTGTTATCAAAATTCTGGTTCGGGGAGACCGTGAGCGTCTGGTTGAGAACGGACCAGCCTTGTGGGTGGGCATAGCGAAGGGTGGGGGCGATCGCCTCGGGATAGTACTCGGGATAGATTCGACAGGCTTGAATCAGCAGTTCAACCGCCTGATACGCCTCTGTTTTAATGTGGTCGGGCTCGAAGTTGCTGTATTTGGCAGGATTCATTTTTTCCGCCTGTTCGGCAACGTCTTTGAGGGCTTTCCCTTGGATGTCGTCGTCATAGCTGGAAATGACATAAAAATTTGTTAGATAATCACTGTAGGGTTCCAGTTCCCCCGGATTATCAAAAGCCGCCGCCGCCAATATCGGAACGTTTTCGTTCAATTTCCGGAGTTGAACGATCAGGGGCAGTGCGGTGGTTCCTGTTGCAAAGAAAATGACGTCAGGTTTAGTGGCAGCGAGCTCGGTTGCAACGGCGAAAGGCGGCGTATTTTCTGTGGTGTATGTGATATCGAGAACAGCATCCACTCGGATGATGCTGTCGCTTACTTGCGCGGCAATTTCTGAGGCTGAAAGGGGAATCTCTGTTCCGGTTTCTTCCGCGCTCTCGTTTAAATGATTGGTAATCGTGGCGAATTGCCGATGCGATATTTTTTCATCTTCGAGCAGCTGCTTCAGGGTCAGGGTCGGATATTTTTTGCAGATATTCAGGAAGTTGAAAACGTCGTTATTCCGGGAGATATCGGAGTAGAGGGAGATGGCGACGTCTTCCGAATAGATGGAGGGCTGCTGGATAATGGCCAAACGAATCGGACGTTGGTTGTCGGCAAAGTGATCCGGGGACAAGATACGCGAAAGAGAGGGCAGCACATGGTTTCCTGTTTTTTCAGTGGAATGTGAGGAGGAAAAAACATGCTCAAAATCGAGCGCTATTACACGGCTGCTGTTGGCCGAAGAAATCATGGTGATGACACTGTTTTGTTCAAACACCGTACTGGCCTCCATCGCGTTTTGTGAATGGTAATACCCGACCGCCCCGAAAAAAGAAGGATTCTTACTGATTTTGGTAGCCACGTCCATGACACTTTGGGGGGGGGCGGGCTCCGGGAAATATTCCCATGTGATTTTCCGGTATTTCGGATTTTTCTCGGCCTCGGCGTTGGCAAGATCCACGGCCAGTTCAGCGCCCGCCAGAAACTGCTCCTTGTAATCTTCAGGAAAAACGAAGGCAAGTTTGATGGGGGCCCCCTCTTTCTCGCAGGCCGCATTGCGCCGGTCTTCGATATTTTCCTGTGACCGTCGAATCAGGGTCTGCTGAATGAGGTAAACAAGCAACGAGAGAACAATCAGGCCTACGGTTCCATGAAACCCAAGTCTGCGTTTTTTTCGTTTGGGTTTAGTTTGGGGTTGCTGATCCATAGCGATTAATTTTCATCGGTTGCGGGTTGAGAAAGGCGTTTGACAGAATCATCGCTGACGGGCATATCGCCCGCATTAAGAATGACCGGAAGTCCCTGATTTCCATTGCCCATGATAACCATTTTGGCATTCTCAGATGTGGCGAGTTCGCGGGTTGCTTCGATGCCCTTCCATTGCAGGATTTCGGGGGACAGAGAAGCGTTTACGGTAAAGTTGTAGTTACTGATGGCGCTGGATTGAATGGCAAGCCGTTCGGCTTCCTTCTGGGCCTGCTCAATAAGATAGAGGTAGGAATCGAGTTTTTCCTTTTCGATCATTTTCTCACGGATGGCTTGGGATATTTCCTCTGGAAGCTGGAGTCGGGTGAGGCGAATGGCGTCTAAGTGAATGAACTTTTTCTGGGCATCCCAGCTGACCTGGTCGGTTACTGAATTTGCGGAAATGAGGCGGTTTGCATAAATTTCATCTTCATTGAGCACGCCCATTTGTGCGCGCAGTGCGGAGCTGACTTCCGGAATGATCACTGTATTGAGATAGTCCGGCCCGATCTCTTTGTGAAGATATGGAAGTACATTGCGCTCCGGGCGATAGCGGATGGCCACCTCGAGTTCCACCGGCAGACCGTGCAGCGAGAGGGCGTGCAGTGTGTAGGTATGGGTCTGAAGGCGGGTGTTATAGACGGTCATTCGGTCCCATGGAAAAATAAAGTGCACTCCCTCACCGTAGATATGATTGAGTCGGATACCCCCGCCAAAACGCCGCCAAAGCACAGCGGCTTCGCCCGCATGTACATTCACGGTAATGAGCGGCCAGAAAAACAGAAGCACCAGCACCAGAATCAGTGTCGTATAGAGAAATTTGATATAACCGGCCCTGAATTTTTTTGAAAACTTTCTATTTTTAGCCATGTCAGCCTGCTCCAGAGGGGTGTTTTCTATTATTATAACCAGAGGTGCACCCTCCGGTTCAATTAGTGAGGATTTGTAGCGGGTTTTAGGATCATAGTCAAGAGCTGAAGGAAGACATGGATTTTAAAGTGTAATTATAAGATTAAGCCCGACCTTTGGATCATCCATTATACCGGAGCAATGCGGCTCCATCCTGATTAGCTGCTAATTGATTTGCCACAAACTGATAAGGAGTATTTTTTACTTTTAAGATGGACTTTGGTCTGAATTGACTCTTTATATGATCCTGTTTCACGAGGGATTTACAGAGATCAGTAGAGTTCACATCCAAAAAAGGAGGCTGAGATGGCAGAGAAAAAAGGGGTTGTTGATGTTGAGCTGACGCGCAAAGAGCGCCTTGAAAAATCAGCAAGCGTAGTGCATAAGAGCATGTATTGGTCTGCCGGACTGGGTTTGGTTCCGGTTGCCCTGTTTAATCTGGGTTCCTTGCTGGTTATCCAGGTCAATATGCTGCGTGTACTCTCTAAGATTTACGGCATACCCTTCCACAAGGAGCCGGTTAAGAAAATTGTTTCTGTGCTGCTCGGCAGCACCGCCGCACTGCCCGCCGCAGGCGCAGGTGTTTTGCTGAGTCGTGTTCCATTGATCGGCATTCCGTTGTCGGTGGCTTCGCTGCCGGTTTTCTCGGGGGCGTTCACCTATGCCGTGGGCAAAGTTTTTGTTCAGCATTTTGAATCGGGTGGAACCTTCCTGACCTTTAACCCCGACAAGGTCCGCGATCATTTCCTGGCGGAACTCGAAAACGGGAAAAAAGCGGCCGCTTCCGCTTAATTTGGGAGCAGCTGTATGAACGAGAGCGGTGTTTCTCTGCCGAGGAATGCCGCTTTCTTTTGAGAATATTTTATGGCGGAGCAGGGCATGGACGAAAAAATGAGCGAGCAGGAGTTTGAAGAGGTGGTGACCCCGAAGGAATCCGGAATCGAGCGGACGGAGAAGGCAAACTCGATTGTGAAACGTCATATTATCGGTTCCATGGCGGCAGGTGTTATTCTGATTCCCGGAGTGGATGCACTGGCCGTGGTCGGGTTTCAGGTAAAAATGCTGCACGCATTGTGCTCGCTGTACGGCATTCCTTTCAGCGAAAAGGCCGGGCGCTCGATCATCTCCAGTCTGGTCGGTGGTCTGGGTGCTTCAGCAATGGCGCGCGCATCGTTCGGTTCACTGGTCAAATTTGTGCCGCTGGTCGGTCCGCTGGCCGGTGCAGTCGCCATGCCGATTTTTGCCGGAGCTACAACGTACGCGGTCGGCAAAATCTTTATTCGCCATTTTGAGGGCGGCGGCTCCATTTTCGATTTCAGCGCAGAGCGCGTGCGGAAGGACTTTCTGGATTTGTATAACGATGGCCGTGAGATTGCATCTTCATTGCGGAAGGAAAAAGCCGACGCTGAAGAAAAGGTTCCGGAGCAATAACGACTCTACAGTTGCAGGACAAATATTTTTTTGATCGGCGCTGTAACGGCCACGCTGCCGAAGCAGTCCTCTCCGACAACTAGATCCTGCGTAAACCAACCCTTCATTTCGGGCGTTTCGTTGGTGTCGATCCAATTATTCCGCCGAGCGTCAGTATGAACACAAAAGCTCTCCAACGGCTTGGATAAACCTTCTCCGCATGCCTTGAGAACCGCTTCCTTCCGCACCCAACAGCGGTAAAAAATTTCATAACGGGCATTCTCCGGCACGGCCTGTATTTCGGCGGTTTCCTGCGGATGGAACATTTTTGCCATACCGAGAAGATTCGGTAAGTCCCGTACCTTTTCGACATCGATTCCAATTCGTCCCTCTCGGCAAAACGCTGCCCAGACCCAGTCGCCTGAATGGCTGATAGAAAAATCGATGTCCGTCTGGTCAGAGTGGGGCCTGCCGTATGGAGTCGATGAAAAATCGCCGACCTCATATGGACGTACGGCAAGGTTGAGCGTTTTGCGCACCAGCGCGCGGCCGACTAAATGGCGCACACCATCGATCAGATGTACAAAGCGCTCGGCGTGCGCACGCTCCTGAGCGGTGACATAGGGACGTGCCGCCTCCATCCATCCGTCGAGATTTTCGTCCAGCTCGACCCCGATGCAGACGGGCGTTTCGGTGCTTATTTCCGGAGGAGTAAATGACAGTTTGGGGAACATGGAATCACAACGCAACCCAACCGGCCTGATCATCGATTTCCAGCATAATTATTCGCGAGGCATCTTCTTTGTGGCCCGATCGAGCGTGGATCTGTTTGAGGAGAATACGGCCGTCAAGCATCCCGCAGATTTCGAGCTTTCCAACGTCGTGAGCAATGATAAATTTAAACCGCTTGGCGTAGCCGTCCAGATGCTGTTTGGCCTCGTCGACAATCCCGATGCCCCGTTTAAGCGGAACCTGAAAATGGTGCCGCACGCGGGACACCGGCATGCACTGATAGAGATAATACGGATTCACACCGATGCGCAGCAGGTTCCGCATTAACGCCGTGATATCTTCAGCGGAGTCGTTTACGCCCTTCAGCAGCACGGCCTGATTATTCACCGTTATGCCGACACTCCGCAGCCGACGAATGCCTTCCGCAGCAACCGGCGTTATTTCGTTTACATGATTAAAGTGTGTCGGAACATAGAGCGCCTTTTTTCGGTTAAACTCGTCGAGCAGCTCGATCAGTTCATCATCAAATAGACGAAGCGGATAAGACGCCGGCGTTCTGGAACCAATTCGGACAAAGTCGAGATGATCGATTTCTGCAAGCGGCATAATCATTTTGCGTAAAACCGGCGTAGACAGCATCAGCGGATCCCCCCCCGAAAGAATCACGTTGGTTATGTCAGAATGCGCCTCGATATACTCAACCGCCTTTTCAAAATCCTTTAGAATACGATCCGTTTTGCGGCTGACGATTCTGCGACGGAAGCAGTGCCGACAATACATGGCGCAGCACTCCGTGGCCACGACGAGGGTTGAATAATCATATTTGTGCAGAACGCCGTTGCCTTTATCGTGTTTATCGTCGCCGTACGGATCCTGCGTGGTTTTGCCCAGCGCATCTTCATCAATCAGCTCCTCGGCATCGGGAAAGCACATTTTACGAATCGGGTCGGCGGGATTTGATCGATCGATCAGGCTCAGATAATAGCGCGGAATATTAACCGGAAGTACCTGCGTCACTGCCGAGAGCTCCTGTTCCTCTTCTTCGCTGAAATCGGCATACGCTTTTAATTGATCCAACGTCGTAACATTGTTCTTCAGCTCTTCCTGCCAATCGAGCTCGGCCCAGTCGATATTCGTATTGATCATAAGATATTCCCCACTGCACACCATCACCGCTCCATAGAGAACATTACAAAACTCAAAGCCTTGCAAGGAAGAACTGTATGAATCATCAGATTGAGGTTCTTTCAAGACCTCCGGTCAAGTTGCTCTGCCAATAAATCCTCCGGGCTCTGCCGGCAGGGATGTTACGCCGAACCGACCGAAGGAAGAACGAACAAAAATGGGGTGTAGGGTCGGCTCTATGAGCCGAAAAGATGAGCTGAAGAAAAACAAGAAAAATGTTTGCAGATGGGCGTGGCTTTCTGCAACTGTTTTGATTCAAAGTTTTTCTGGGAAGTATCAAAACTTCGGTGAACTCTGACGGCCATATATTTAAGGTCCTCAACAATGAACTGCTCGTGTAATCGACGAAGGCGTCGGCTTTTCGCTTAATCGTCATATTCCACCTCGATACGATAAAACATGACTTGGTTATCCGCATGTAATGAATCGGTCAATTGTAATGACAGGGGGAAGATCGAATAATAATTCGCCAATACATTCGTCACGCCGTCCTCGAGATTCGAGCCAAAATAAAGGGTATACGAGCGATCCGCCTGCGCGTCCCAGGTTAATAAGTTCATGCCGGGGAGCAGTTTCAATTTGAGCTTCAGAACGGAGCCGGCATCCAGCGGAAGGGTTCCGGCAATATATTCCTGCCACGCTGCAGCGCCATCGTGATCCTGATCGGCCACCGATGCCGCCTCAAAGTTATTCGTTAACCCATATTGACCCAACCACCAGTGCGGCACCCCGTTGGCCGTACGAGCCTGCGTAAAACCAGCCCATAACTCCAGTGGATGACTCAGCTCGACATGCAAAGGATTGGCGGTAACGGAGAGATCTCCGCTCCAGCCGTCGAATGCATAATAGAGGTCCGGAACGGCCGTCGCGGACACGGTGCTTCCGGCGGCGTACCACCCGTTACTGAAGGATACGGAGCCATTCGCGGCCGCATGAAGGTCCACGCGGTAAAAAGGAACATGCGATGCCTGAACGATCCAGTTGTTGGTCATAGCGCATTGCACGAGAGAAGATTCATTCAAAGATTGCCTCCAGCCGTCATCCATCACCCACGCTTTAAAATGATACTGCGTGGCGCCGACGGTCAATGGATTGTTCTGCAACGCAACCGACACCGTTTCCCCATAGGGGAAAATGGTTAATCCAGACTTCGGTTCCGTTGTTCCATCCATCGACTGAACAACCAGACGCGTCTGATTCGTTCCACTCCGCGAGGCCTCTGCCGTATTGCCGTAAGCCCCCATATTCATGCGGCTTGCATCGGGTTCGGCGGATGCATTGCTATGCGGGCTCCCGAAATCGATACACGGACTGTCCTGCGCATCCAGCACCCAACCATGGGTCGTCCAGCGGCCATATGTGCTTTGCAAATGATAATCGCCGGATCCCGCGTCAGCAAACATCGGATCCATATCCATATTGCCCACTCCATGAGCCAAGGGAGATGAACAGGAATAACGCATCGTCATCGGCACCCACTCATACCAGTTATCACCCATCTCCTGCGCGCTGTTTGAAACCACAATGCAGTTTTCTATTAACGCCTCTGCTCCGCTGTCCACGCCGCCGCCGAATCCGCCGGCGTGGTTGTTCACCACCGTACAGTTGCGAATGATTCCGCCCCAAACCTCGATCCCGGCAGCATCAGAACCCGATTTATTGCCGGCAATAATAGAATGTTCAACAACACCTCCTCTGATAAGCAGCCCTCCGCCGTAATCTGTACACACATTGTCTTCAATCCGGCAATGCGTCACCAACCCATCGTATAAGTAGACGCCGCCGCCATTATATGCCGAAGAATTGCCGCGGACCCAACAGTTTGAAAGCACCCCGCTGGTCATGATCACTCCGCCGCCTCCGTCGCTGGCGGCCGTCGAATGTGAAAATACACCCCCCTGAAGCGTAAAGCCCGAAACCGTTCCGTTATGAATAACCAGCACGGAATCATTCCGAGCACTCGCATCCAGTACCGTCGATGCAGGACCATTCAACGAGGTCAAGGTGATGTCGTTCTCGATCACCTCCGATTGCATCTGATAAAACCCATCCGCAACTCGAATATCCATTCCGGATACGGCCGCTTTCAGTGCCTCATGCAGGTTGGTATATGCCGTTTGCAGCGAATTGTACGGCCAGGTCTGGCTACCGTCTTCCGACACATAAATGAGGGGACTGTTGACTCTAAAATGATGGATTGGACTCATCATCAATTTCATACCATATGAAAATGCGTAGACATAATACTCAACCTCAACCCCGACACCCTGAACCTCTAACGCCGAAGAATAGATTGTGTTTTCTCCGTTGTTTCCAACGAAATCCAACGGTTGAAAATGCCAGGTGCCTCCATCCTCCCGCCAAACCATCGATACCAGCCCCAAGGGTCGTCCTCCGGTCGCCAAGCCGGCAAACACTTCTACGGGATTATCCGTCCCGACCACGGCTTCCGGTTCGTGCCAGACGGAGGTCACTTCAAACGCATCAGTATCTCCGCTGAATGAAGAGAACAGGGCGTACGGCTGTGGTCCTTGCGGCACATCAAATCCCGAAACCACCAGGGTCCAGCAACCCGTTTCGCAGTTGGCCAAATCAATCTGCTCCACATTATTCGTATGATCCGCGGTTAACAATCCATTGGGTCGATTCGTCACGCCCAACGGCGAAATCAAGATCAGATCCAAATCGTTTACCAATTGATGAGACGACAGCAGGGAGGCCGGCGGATCGGTCCACACCAGCGTCGCACTGACGCCGTTGGTCTCTTTCACATACAGCTCAAACACATGTTCTTCGTCCGTCCGCAACCGGTTGTGGTCCCAGAAAACATTCTCTTTTCCCTCCGGAAAAAAGGTATTTCCTGCATTCACCTCTCCCCAGCCTTCCACCATATTCCCCTTTGCATTGGGAATTTCCTGCCGCTCACCGATTCCATACTGGCCGGGATATAACGAAACCGCCCCATTGATAATCGCCGCTTTCAACAAGGCAGAACTCGGCTTGAAAACGCCATGGACTTCCTCAAAATATTGGCGCGCCAATGCAGCCAACCCAGAGACCAACGGTGCCGCCATACTGGTCCCGCCGCCAAACTGATAATACTGCCCAGCCTCCCCATCCACCGCCCCCCAAAGGGTTGACGAACCTTGCACTTGCGACTTGCAGGAAACAATATCCGTCCCCGGTGCCACCACATCCGGCTTGATCCGACCGTCCGCACAAGGTCCTCTGCTGGAAAATGCCGCCATTCCCTGATGCTGATTATCCCACGCGGTTGAAATCAAATCCCCGGAAATAGGCTGCGTTGGGAAATACCACGGCCATTGCCGCCTATAGGTCTTTGCTGAATACCCGCCGCTGCCCGCAGAGCGAGCCGATTCCGCCGCCCCGACCGTCAGACCATTTTTTGCACTGCCCGGCGATCCGATGGATCGCAAATCTATGACGCCGTCTCTGTCCATATCGACGCCGCTGTTTCCGGCGGAAAACACAATTAGCATATCATCGTATTTCCACGTAAAATCGTCCACGTCACGCGAATAAGACGTGTAGCTTCCAGCGCCGGAATAGCCCCAGCTATTTTGATGGATCCGCGCACCGTTGGTATAGGCCTGTTCAAAAAGATCCCCTAGCGAGCTTGGAACATGAATAGACGTCGAACCGCTGTCATCGCCCAGAGCCTGCATGACCAACTCAGCCTCATAGGCCACGCCCCGGTAAATTCCATTGCTGTAGGCCGCTCCACTGCCCAATAGCGATCCGGCCACATGCGTCCCATGGCCTTGATAATCCCTCCAGTCATCCTCATTGACCCAGCTGGAGGCATATCGGATTCGCCCCGCGAAATCAGGATGAATCGTCGCCAGGTCGCCGCTATCCAGGCCCGAGTCTGCAACCGCTACCACCTGCCCTTTTCCCGTCAGACCATGCGTTTCCCATACCGTTCTCACATTCATGCGCGGAGCTTCCACAGCAACATTGTTATGCAATTCAGGCCGAACAAACGGCTCAATCCATTCCACTTCGGCGCGTTCGGACAATTCCGAAACAGCAACGGCTGAAAGCTGCGCCCGAATCGAGGCGCGCGTCGCCCCCCGCCCAGACTCCATCACCGTACCTTGCTGCTGCTCAATCCACCGTGTCATTGAGTGAAGGAATTCCGGCTTAAACAGAGAAATCACCACCTCCAGCTCCGGCTGCCTAAAATCCAGCTCTGAACTCAGCTTATAATCCGCCAGACAAGGGCCCGTCCATTCAACCCCCGGAACTGTTTGCAGAAAATCGCGTTTTTCCGAATTAATAAACACCAACAACGCGTGTTCCGGAACATATCCAACAATCTCGCCGCCCATCGCTTCCAGTTGCCTTCGATCCGCTTCGTTCGGAGTTTCACGAAACTGAACCAACTGACAGGTTTTACAGTCCGGAGTCTCTTGTTGTTTTTCGGAGGGCACTGCGGCACTCATGGTTTTCACGGCAATGGGCGGAGTCCTGACATCTCCATTTTTCAACCGCAAGGTTCCAGCCCATCCCGTCCCGGCTATTCCCCAGCAAATTAATCCAACCCATATGTTTTTCATACCGTTTCTCCGAAAAGGAAAAATCAACGAACGGTTCACAGGATAAACACAGAAACCTCCATCAACAACGGCAGACTCAAAATTTCATTTGAATTGGCCTCTGGCCAACGACAATAAAACTTTACGATTAATCTGTGAAATGAGGCTCGCGCGCAACGATGACAGCGAAGCGCAAAATAGTTTTGAGCAAGATGATTGCCGAGGGGGCAGGGTAGAGGAACCGCTGATGAACGCCGATTTACAGCCAATCAGTATCATTCTGTACCCCAATCATTCTGACTGAAATCAGTCCTCTGTGTCCTCCAGCGCAGCGGCTGGTGAATTTTTTTTGACCACGAAGATAAGAAGACGCTAAGCATAGAGATATAAAAACAGGCCGGATGATTTTTCCGGAGAGTAGGTGCCCCTTTTATTTGTTCACCGTGTACGAAAGCAGGAGTTCATCTCCCGGCATTCCTCTGATGCCCCAATTTTCCTGAGGACTCTCATATATCGTAATTTCTACATCCTGCGGTGAAAGGCCGAGTTCGTCGTTGAACCGTTTAAATATCGTTTTGATCAGTTCTTTTTTGGTTTCAGTGCTGCGCCCGGAGAACATACTGATCTCGATGATGGTGTAGCGGTCGCTTCGATCCGCCGGATGAATAAAGTCCTCCTCTTCGAGACCGATAAATCGATGAAACCGCTTGTCAGCGGGAAGCGCCAAGCACTCGCAAACGCATTCGTGCAGGGTATCGGAGATGATTTTCTTATTTCCATCAAGATGTGATTTCCGACTGTAGATTTTGATTTGTGCCATATTTTTATCCTTCACCTCATCTCCGGTGGCATCCACCGTCGATCGTCGTTCTGGGCTTCCTTGCTCGGCAGATCAAGTGTTGGGTCACCGGCAGCGGACGCGTTGCCTTGTGCGACTCCGTTACTCGGGTAGCACAGATTGATGAAGAACCGTCCGGATTTCATCATATATATACCGAGGCAGAGAGGCACAATGCCTGTGAGTACAACTGTGAGGAGCATTTGGCCCCACATGTAGTTGGCGCTCTGCGTTAATTTGAAAATCGCGGAGTCGCCGAGTATGGATGCGAAGGGAAGAAGCTTTCCGACATCCGGCTTGGTGAAGAACATCGGGACTGCGGTCAGAATTGTGATCGACGAATGGCAGGCCAAGATCATGCCGATTACCCGACACCATAGCGTGAATTTCTCTCTCATCTTATTCCTCTTGCAGAACAGTTAATGATCAGCTGTCGTAATTT
>JAFGWS010000004.1 GCA_016937035.1 Pontiellaceae bacterium | reverse complement strand
TAGAATGCAAGCTGTAAATAAACGCCTCTTTTTAGGGGCGTTTGAAAGAGAGGAAACCGGAAAAACTAGTGAATGACCAAACTCCAGCCATGGGTCAACGACCCATGGGAATTATGTTTTGCAACACAAACCCCGGAGGGGTTTCCTGTTGAATAGCCATGGGTCAACGACCCCTGGAAATCATGTTTTGCAACACAAACCCCGGAGGGGTTTCCTGTTGAATAGCCATGGGTCAACGACCCATGGGAATGATGTTTTACAATACAAACCCCGAAGGGGTTGCCTTATGTTGGTTGTTCAGCAACGCTTCGGCTTTGGCGATGTCGGACGGGGTGTCAACGCCGATACCGAAGTCCTGGGTCTGGATGACCCTCATCCGGCAGCCCATGTCGAGCGCGCGGAGCTGCTCCAGCTTTTCGAGTTGTTCCAGTGCGCAGGGCGGTTCAGAGACCAGCTTCAAAAGATAATCGCGTCGATAGGCATAAATGCCGATGTGGCGCCAATAGATCCCGGATTTATTAAGGCCCTCCGGCTCGCGGATATGTGGAATGGTGGAGCGCGAAAAATAGAGCGCCTGTCCGTGGCGGTTAAAAAGCGCCTTCACTACCGAGGGATCGTTAATCTGCGTTTCATCTTTAATCGGTGTGGCCGCGGTGGCCATATCCCATTCACCGGAGGAAATAACATCGGACAGCTCGTCGATGAGCGCGGGATCAATGAGCGGCTCGTCGCCCTGAATATTAATGACCGCATCGATGTCGAGTTTTTCGACGGCCTCGGCAATACGATCGGTTCCAGACGGATGATCCGGGCGCGTCATCGCCACTTTGACATCAGGAATGCAGAGCGCCTCTACACATTCGGCGATTCGTGCGTCGTCGGTGGCGACGATGACGGTGTCGATTTTTTCGGCTTGTTTAACGCGCTCAACGACCCACTGAACCATCGGTTTCCCGGAAATAAGCGCCAGGCTTTTGCCGGGGAAACGGGTGGAGCCCCAGCGGGACGGAATGACACCTGCAATCTTCATGGTTTGTTCCTTTCGAGCTGTCTGCAGACGATGCCCGCCTGCGCAAACAGATTTCGGGCCTGTTCTGAAAAATGATATTCCTGTTCGTATACAACCTCTTTGATGCCCGCATTAATGATCATTTTGGTGCAGACCAGACAGGGGCTGAGGGTGCAGTAAAGAATGCTGTCGCGCACGGCGATTCCGTGGTATGCCGCCTGCACAATGGCATTTTCCTCGGCATGTGCGCAGATACACTCGCCCAGATTTTCACCCGACGGCGCGTCGCTGGAACAGCGCGGGCAGCCGCCGTCGCAGCAGTTCGTAATGCCGCGCGGTGTGCCGTTGTAGCCGGTGGAAATAATGCGGTGTTCGTTCACAATCACTGCGGCCACTTTACGGCGGCTGCAGTTGCCTCGTTTGGCCACCACCTGCGCGATGTCCATAAAATAGTCGTCCCAGTTCGGGCGCGGATCGTTTTGTGTAGTCATGGGTCGAGATAATAGGGGGGATGAGCGCTGTTTTCAAGAACCGTAAAGGCGGAGTATCGCCGGGGAACAATATCTCGCAGGACCGGATCATTTCATGCGACGCCAGCGAAAGGCTGCATGAATATATACCGGAAAGTCAAGTTAGGTTGCTCAGGAACGCCGAACACGCCCTTCCGGCGCACCGGTTCGCGGCCATCATGCGGGGAATCGTGCGGTTTCTCGATTTTTGTTGCCCTGGATAGCGCACCGGACCTGCTCCAAAACCTGACCGAGAACCTCCACCTTCAGGGGCTTGGGGAGAAAGTCGTTCATGCCCGCTTTGAAAACTGCCGCGCGTTCCTCTTCCATGACTCCGGCGGTCAACGCGATGATCCACGGCTGTTCCGCGCACCCGGTTTGCAGTCGGATCTGGCGGCTGGCTTCCAGTCCATCCATGCCCGGCATCTGGACATCCATGAGCACGACATCAAACTCAAAATCAATGAAGGCGGCAACGGCATCCTGCCCATCGGGAACGATTACGACATTGGTGTATCCAAGCCGCTCCAGCATCATCTTCACGACCCGCCGGTTGACCCCGTTGTCCTCGGCCACAAGGATGCGCAAATCATATTCTTTGCGGACCTGGACCCTTTTCGTTGACGAATCCACCGAGACCTTTTCCGGCACGTCGGAAGAGAAGACCTTGACCAGCTGCTTGCGCAAATAGTCCTGCTTGACGGGCTTGGAGAGCCATGCATCAATGGCGGGATCGGAACCAAAGTCTTCGTACGTGCTGCTCAGAATGACCACGGGAATGCGCTGTTCTCCATAGTGCTTTTGGATCGCCCTGGCCAGCTCCATCCCATCCATTTCCGGCATATTGAAGTCGAGCAGGGCAATGTCGTAGGCATCATCCTTGCTCAGGGAAGCCAAGGCCTCCTTGGGGAAAGCGAACGGTGAGGACTCCATTGACCATTGGGTCAGCTGGTCGCTCAGCAGCCAGCGGTTGGTTTCGTTGTCGTCGACTACCAGCGCCCGCTTGCCAATCAATGCCGATGGACGTATTGGGTGATGCTGGTAATCGGGGCTTTCGCTTGCAATGGGAAGATCCAGCTCAAAGTAGAAGGTGGTGCCCTCCCCATACTTGCTCTCCAACCAGATGCGACCGCCCATCAATTCGATCATCCGTCGGCTGATCGTCAGCCCCAGGCCGGTGCCTTCATATTTCCGTGTGCTGGAACCTTCAACCTGCACGAAGGCCTGGAACAGGTTTTTCTGCGCCTCTTCCTGAATCCCGATTCCTGTATCCTTGACGGCTGCCCGAATGCGGCAATGCTCCCCATCGCTGTCGTCATTGATGGCAACAACCCGGAGGCCGACCTCTCCCTTTTCCGTAAACTTGACGGCATTGCCCACGAGATTGATGATAACCTGCCGGAGACGGGAGGGGTCGCCCATCAGATGTTCGGGAATGTCCGGATCGATGTAATGGAACAGCTCCAGGTTTTTCCTGGATGCGGACCGGGCAAACAGATCGAAGGAGTCCTCGACGCAGGAGCGTAGGCTGAACGGTACGTTTTCGAGAAGGATCTTTCCCGCCTCGATCTTCGAGTAGTCCAAAATATCGTTGATGATAGCGAGCAGGTTTTCGCCACTGACATTGATCGTCTTCACGAACTCGCGCTGCAGGGGGGTGAGATCCGTGTCGGATAGCAGGCTGGCGGCCCCCACAACACCATTCATGGGCGTGCGGATTTCATGGCTCATCATGGCCAGGAACATGCTCTTGGCTTCGTTTGCCGCTTCGGCTGCTTTGCGGGCTTCAACCAACTCATTCTCGCTTTCAACCTGCTTCGTGATGTCACGTGAAATCCCCGCGAGACCAACCACTTCCCCCTTTTCGTTCCGCATTGGGCATTTGATGGATTCGTAGTACTGAATGCTGCCATCCTCCCGCTCGTGGCGTTCCCGCCTGCGGACATTCTCGCCCGCCGCAAGCAGCGCCTGCTCCCCGGAGAACAGCTCCTTGCCCAGATCGCCCGGATACAGCTCGAGGTCCGTCTTTCCGATCAATTCATCGAGCGATTCCGCGCCGCAATGCGTCACCCAGGCCTTGTTGCCGCCGAGGACGCGCGACTGGGCATCCTTGTAGTAGAACTGGTCGTCGAGATTATCGAAAATCGTCTGGATGAAGGCCGCATACTGCTCGCTTTCCCGCTTGGCCTGGAGTAACGCCGTTTCGTTCATGACCTGTGTGGTGATGTCCCGCGAGATGCCCGCCAAACCGACCACTTCGCCGGTTTCGTTCCGCATCGGGCATTTGATGGATTCGAAGTACTGAACGCTTCGATCCTCCAACTCATGGCGTTCCCGCCTGCGGACATTCTCGCCCGCCGCCAGCAGCGCCTGCTCACCGGCGAACAGTTCCCTGCCCAGATCACCGGGGTACAGCTCGAGATCCGTCTTTCCGATCAATTCATCGAGCGATTCCGCGCCGCAATGCTTCACCCAGGCCTTGTTGCCGCCAAGGACGCGCGACTGGGCATCCTTGTAGTAGAACTGGTCATCGAGATTGTCGAAAATTGTCTGGATGAAAGCAGCATACTGCTCGCTTTCCCGCTTGGCCCGGACCAGTTCCTGTTCGCCTAGGATATGGGTCGTCACATCCCGCGAAATTCCGGCAAGCCCGAGCAACCGGCCGGATTTGCTGAACAAGGGAATCTTGACCGTATCGAGATGCAATACCGTCCCATCCTCCTTCTCGAAGCATTCGCTTTGCCGGAGCACGGTGCCGTCGGCCATCAATTCCTGCTCCCTCTGCCAAGCGTTCTCCCCGCGCACCCCCGGATATAGGTCGCGGTCGGTTTTCCCTTGGATTGATTCCAGTGCGGCATTGTGGTGACGGCAGCAAATGGCATTGGCATCCACCAGCCGCCCTTCGGCGTCCTTGTAGTAGATCAGGTCGGGAAGGTTCTCGAAAATGTTGCGGAGAAGGGAATTCCGCCTCTTTGCATCGTCCTCGCGCAACACCGATTCGGTTACATCCTCCATGAAACCGTTCCAGACAACCGCACCATCCACCTTTTGGGGATAAGCCCGACAACGCACCCACAACAGCTCCTTGCGGGGGGTCTGGACGCGAAACTGGACCTCAACAGGGGCTAGCGTCTGGAACGAATGCAGAAAGGCATCCTGAACCTGTGCGACATGGCCGGAATCCAGATGCGCCCACGCCGCATGACCGTCCTTTTCAAGCTTTTCCGGATCGACGGACAACAGGCTTTTGATTGACTGGCTGCAGCATGGAAAAAAGAAACGCCCACCCTCAATCTGTTTGCACTCGAAGACCACAAAAGGGGCTTCATTCGCCAGTCTATGTAAATCCCTCTCTACCACTAGACACCCTTTCCAATTAACTTTCTATGGTTACCAGAAAGGGAAGGGGGAAGCCAAGGAAAAATTACATGGAAAAATTACATCTTCAAGTAGCTGTAATCATAATAGGATTACTCATCTTCGCCCGGCGTCGTCACATTCCGGCGATGGGGGTTGTTCCCTGCCACTTATGTACAAAAGGGTGACGGCCAAGAATGGCGCTGGTTTAAGCACTTTCAGATGAGTTTCAATCAATGATGGCAATGTATTTTCCCATCTAATTTACTTTAGGATTGGGCGTATGGACTAAATGCCTCAAATCTAATATTAGACCAAAGATAGCCGCAAAAATTTATTACGTAGCCTTGGGTTTAATACTCCGTCGCTTGCAATATTTAAAAATTGAGATTCACTCCCTAAAACCGTGGGTGTCTGGAGTCGAGTGCCCATCACTTTTGGTGAGCTTGTCGTAACTCTTGCCTGTACTAACAACCATTAACCCCGAACGTTGGCAAGCGCAAAAACGGTTGAATCCGGAGCTTTAGATGAGCTGGGCTACGCCCGATTTCTTT
>JAFGWS010000040.1 GCA_016937035.1 Pontiellaceae bacterium | reverse complement strand
GGATTTGAACCGAGGACCTTCAGGTTATGAGCCTGACGAGCTACCGGGCTGCTCTACCCCGCAGTCATTTTCTCGTTAAGAGGTGGGCGAAGATATAGGATTGGTTTGGGGTTGCAAGGGGAATTTCATCTTTTTTTATGCGAAATTGGATTTGTGGGGAGTTTTCGGCGGCGGACTTTAAATATGCCTTTGGGCTTGAGCTTTTTGTGCAGGTCTATTAGACACGTCCGCCTATTTTCAAATGGGAAAGGGGTGTTGATGAACATCGTTGTATGTATTAAGCAGGTGCCCGATTCGGATAAGGTCACGATTGACCGCGAGACGAATCGACTGAACCGGGCAGGGGTTCCGAGCATTATCAATCCGTTCGATGAAAATGCGCTGGAGATGGCGCTTCAGCTTAAAGATGTGCACGGCGGAAAGGTGACCGTTCTTTCAATGGGGCCGCCGCAGGCAGAAGAGGCGCTGCGTACAGCGCTTTCGCACGGGGCGGATGAGGCGGTTCTGATTTCCGACCGCAAGTTCGGCGGAGCCGACACGTGGGCGACTTCTTATACGATCAGTCTGGCGGTCAAGAAGCTGGGCGATGTGGATCTGGTTCTTTTCGGGAAGCAGGCGATCGATGGCGATACCGCGCAGGTCGGCCCGGGCGTGGCGCATTTTCTGGATATTCCCGCGCTGACCTATGCGAAAGCGGTCGAGGTGACGGGCGATACGCTGAAGGTGACGAAGGTTACGGAAGACGGTCATGAAGTCTGGGACATTGATAAGCCGTGTGCGCTGACGGTGGTGAAGGAGGCCAACCAACTGCGTATGCCTTCGCTGAAGAAGAAGATGGCCGCAAAGAAGGCGGAGATTCCCTGCTGGGGATTCGATCAGCTGCAGCCGGATGAAGAGAAGATTGGTCTGGCGGGATCGCCGACGAAGGTGAGCAAGGTTTTTGCGCCGCCGGTTAAATTGAATAAGGAAATTCTCTCCGGCGAACCGGCCGAAATGATCACGGAACTCATCCAGAAGCTGAAGGAGCGTAACGTACTATGAGCACGACTAAAGAACTTTGGGTATTTGCAGAACAACGCGAAGGCAAAATTGCCGGCGTGGTGTATGAACTACTCAGCGAGGGACAGATCCTCTGCGGGAAATCGGGATACACGCTTTGCGCGGTACTGCCGTCCGCTAACGGTGCATCGCTTTGTCAGGAGCTGTATAACTTTGGGGCAAAGAAGGTGTACACCATCGATGATCCCAAGCTGAAGGATTATCAGAACGACTATTATTCCCGCGCGGTGGCTCAGCTGATTCATGAGAAGAAGCCGGAAATTGTCCTCTACGGCGCCACCACCATCGGCCGCAGTCTGGCCCCGACGGTTGCGGTGATGGTCAACGCCGGCCTCACCGCCGACTGTACACAGCTCGACTTCGATGTTGAAGCGGGCAATCTGCTCCAGACGCGTCCGGCGTTCGGCGGCAACATTATGGCCACCATTATCTGCCCGGACAATCGTCCGCAGATGGCGACGGTGCGCTCCAACGTCTTCAAGAAGACGAAGATTTCGGACGCGGAGTCCGGCGAGCAGGTGCCGTACGAAGTGGATCTTTCCACGGTTCCGGAACGCATGCGCCGCTTGGAGTCGGTGCATGAATCCGATAACACCATCGACCTCAACGCGGCGCAGTATATTGTTTCGGGCGGACGCGGCGTCGGCAAACCGGAAAACTTTAAGATCATCTACGATCTTGCTGCCGAGCTGGGCGCGGCGGTTGGTGCCTCGCGCGCAACGGTGGATGCGGGCTGGATTTCGCATCATCACCAAGTGGGGCAGACCGGCAAGACGGTCTGTCCGGTGGTTTACATCGCCTGCGGTATTTCAGGCGCTATTCAGCATTTGGCCGGAATGCAGAGTTCCGACGTGATTGTGGCGATCAATAAAGATCCCGACGCGCCGATCTTTGACGTGGCGGACTTTGGGCTGATTGGCGATCTGCACGAGATTGTGCCGGAGTTCCAGAAACAGATTGCTGCGGCGAAGGCATAATATGGGAGCGGAAGAAGCGGCGCGTGCGCCGCTTCTTCCATATAGATTAAGGTGAATGGCGGTTTGAATTAAGAGCGCTGATCCTGTAATTCTCTCCACAAATTATGAACGTAGGGGAAGCGTATGGAAAAAGTAGTGATCATTGGAGCCGGCCCCGCCGGCTATACCGCCGCTGTTTACACCGCCCGTGCGGGCCTCAATCCGCTGGTGATTGAAGGGATGCAGCCGGGCGGCCAGTTAACGACGACCACGGAGATTGAAAACTTTCCCGGATTCCCGGAAGGGATCGACGCTACCGTGCTGATGGAACGGTTCCGGGCGCAGGCGGAACGATTCGGTGCCAGGTTTCTCCAGTATGACGCCGTGGCCGGCGCCGATTTTTCACAGCGTCCATTCAAATTGAAAATGATGGCGAGCGATCCGCTTGAGGCGCAGACGGTGATTGTGGCCACCGGCGCTACGGCGCGCTATCTGGGGCTGGAGTCGGAACAAAAATTTATGGGGCGCGGGGTTTCCGCCTGTGCAATCTGCGATGGTGCATTTTATCGGGATTTGCCGGTCGTTGTGGTCGGCGGCGGCGACACCGCCTGCGAAGAGGCGATCTTTCTGACGCGCTTTGCCTCCAAGGTTACGCTGGTGCACCGGCGCGATGAGCTGCGCGCTTCGAAGATTATGGCCGAGCGCGCCATCAACCACCCGAAGATTGAAATGGCGTGGGATTCGGTGGTAGACGAAATTCTGGGTGACGACTCGGGCGTGACGGGCGTGCGCATTAAGAATGTGAAAACCGGCGAACTGACGGATATTGAGGCGAGCGGCTATTTTTCCGCCATCGGCCATAAGCCGAATACAGACGCATTCGTTGGGCAGTTGGACATGACCGAAACGGGCTATCTGATTGCCGATGGCGTGAAGACCAAAGTTGAGGGCGTTTATGCCGCCGGCGATGTGGCGGATGCGGTGTACCGCCAGGCGATTACGGCGGCGGGCACCGGCTGTGCAGCCGCGCTGGAGGCTGAACGGTTTTTGGAGTCGTTAGGCGAATAGTGGGATTGATGAATTTAGATTGCCGAATGCCGATTTGTGGATCTGAACAGTTTCTTATGACTGGATTCCGTAAGTCGACAATCAGAAATCGGCAATCGGCAATGGAGTAATTAACGAAGGAGAAGAAGGATGGGTGCAAATATTGATTATGGTATTACCGAAGAACAGCAGGAGATCGTCAACCTGATTGACGATTTCGGTAAAGAACGAATCGTTCCGGTGCGTGCGGAGCTGGACGAAAAAGGAATTTTCCCGAGTGACCTGCTCAAAGAGCTGGCGCAGATGGACCTGATGGGCCTCTACATTCCCGAGGAATACGGTGGATTCGAAGCGGGACAGCTCGGTTTTTGTTTGGCGATTGAAACGATGTCGAAATACTGCATCGGTGTATCGGTTTCGTATGCCGCCAACGCACTGGGTGCCGACCCGATCCTGATCGGCGGTTCGAACGAGCAGAAGGCCAAATATCTGCCCCCGCTGGCCTCCGGTGAAAAATGGGCCGCATTCGGCCTGACCGAGCCCAACGCCGGTTCCGACGCAGGCGGTATTGCCACTACTGCTGTGAAGAAAGGTGACAAATATATCCTGAACGGCACCAAGCAGTGGATCACCAACGGCGGCGAAGCCGACATTTATACCGTTTTTGCGGTCACCAATAAGTCCAAGGGTGCCCGCGGCGTTTCCTGCTTTATTGTTGAAAAGGACACCCCCGGCTTCTCCTTCGGTAAGAAAGAGGACAAGCTCGGCATTCGCGCTTCCGCCACCCGCGAGTTGATCTTTGAAGACTGCGAAGTTCCCGCCGAAAACCTGATCGGCCGCGAAGGCATGGGCTTCCTGCTCGCCATGAAAACTTTCGACATTTCGCGTCCAGGTATCGCTGCACAGGGCGTCGGTCTGGCGCAGGGTGCGCTCGACGAAGCCGTCAAGTATGCCAAGGTCCGCCACCAGTTCGGCAGGCCGATCATCGCAAATCAGGGCCTGCAGTGGATGCTTGCTGAAATGGCCACGAAAGTGGAAACCGCGCGTTTGCTCACCTACGCCGCCTGCCGTACGGTGGATTCCGGCATGAAGGATGTCTCCAAGATTTCCGCGATGTGCAAATACTATGCGGGCGATGTCGCCATGTCGGTTACGACCGACGCGGTACAGGTGCTCGGCGGCTACGGCTTCATGAAGGAATATCCCGCAGAAAAGATGATGCGCGATGCCAAGATCCTCCAGATCTATGAAGGCACCAACCAAATTCAGCGCGATATTATCGGTAACGCACTGATTAAGGAATATTCCGTCTAAAGCGTGTATCACTTGGCGTTTCACCAATGTGACATTTCAGCGCATTGGTGAGGCGAAGAAGCAAAGTGACGCTTTTGGGCTCGGAAACGCCACCGCGATGTCGGTGGCGTTTTTTTTTGGCGTGAAGGATCGCGCACTGTGCTTCCACGGGCAGCTTACTCGGTCTTCCCACATTACGTGCTTTTTGTTCCAAAGAAGAACGTGCCACACCGATTACGAAATCGGGTTACACCGAATGCAGAAAAACAAGGAACTGTCGTCGGTTTCGGTTTATCATTTCCCGCTGAGAGCACTACATGTCGGCCCTCATTTTCTGATGCGAGGGATTGCAAGCTGATAAAATAGGTATAGTGTTGTCATCAAGGGGTGGTTGATTGGTGAAGCTGGTTTTTTTCTATTTTGTTTGTGCCGTCATCGCAGTACTCATGTATCTCTATTTTCATCAGGAGCTCGTCTTGTCGAAACGGGCGCAGCATGCGTATGAGCAGGAGGAGTATGAAAAAGCTGCCGGACTTTACATGAACGCGATCCGCAAGGGCGATCCGCATGCGGATCGCCAGCTGGATTTTGTGGATTCGTTGAGCCGGGCGGGGCTGCTCCAGCGCACTCGTCCGGAGCTGGAGGAGTTGATTTCAATGGACCACTTCGATGACTCGGCGCTGTTTGTGATGGCGGGGGCCTTTGAGTCGATTCAGGATTGGTCGATGGCGGCCATCGCCTGCGACCGAATTATACAACACGGCGTTCCGACGGATGCCGTTCTTCTGAAACGGGCACGCATTGCCGGATATGCCGGCGATTGGAATGCTGCCGCAATGTACCTTCGTCAAATTCTAGGAGATCAATGATGAAATTGTTTCCCGTGTTATGCATCGCTCTGGCGGCTTCGTCGGCGTTTTCCGCCGAACCGCAGCCTTCCTTTGAGAAGCCGAAAGTCACATCGTTTGAGAGCCTATCGGACCCGGTCCCCAAATGGATGGTGCGGTGGGAGTTGGCGAGGGCGCTGGTTTATGCGGAAAAATATACGGAAGCGCTGGCGGAATATGAGACGCTGTGTGAAGAGCGTCCGGAGATGGTTTCAACGTTTCGGCATGAGATGCTCGCGCCGCTTGTCTGGAGCGGGAATAACAAGAGCGCTATGCAGATGCTGCAGGCGCTGGGCGAGGATCGGAATGAAGAGGAAAATATTCTGATGGCCGACCTGCTGGTGTTTGAAGAAAAATATACTGAGGCCGTCGCGATCTACACGAAAGCGCTGGAAGCGGCACCGGACAATGATTCGGTTCGTCTCAAGCTGGCTGAAGTGCTCAGCTGGCAGAAGGAATACGAGGCCTCGATTGCTCACTACAGACATCTGCTGGAAACCCGTCCGGATGATGCGGATCTGCACAAAAAACTGGGGATGACGTTGGTGTGGGCCGGCGATCATCTGGCCGCCATTGAGGAACTTCAGAAAGCACTGGAATTAAGTGAAGAGTAGCCGGACATTCATATTGCTGTCCGGGTTGGCAACTCTGTTTATTCAGAGTGTCTCTGGAGAGCTACAGGGATTCGGGGAAGAAATCTCGAACCGAGAGGTGCGGGTTCAGCTCGCGCGTCTTTATGCCGAGCAGCCGGATCGACTGGAGGACAGCTATCGAATGTACCGTGCACTGCTGGAGATTTCCGAGGCAGATGCGGATTTGGTCAACGAGTTTTATGCCGTCTGTCTGAAGCTTGGGCGGGCCGAAGAAGCGCTGCAATTTATCGATGCGCTGATGGTGGAAACCGGTGACGCAGGCACCAGCGAACAACGGTTGCAGCGGGCGCATCTGCTGCGGCTGCAACATAATACGATCGGTACGCTTCAGGAGCTGCTTTCCATAGATCCTTTTGCGCTATCCGAGGAGCAGAAAATAAATTGGGCGCAGCAATTGGAAGGATTCGGTGCGTTTTATCGTGCGGAGCCGATTTATCGCTCGCTCCAAGGCCGCGCCGGACTGTTGCCGCTGGCGAAACTGCTGATTAGTACCGGGCGCTATGAAAGGGCAGATGAGCTGATTGCAAACCATTTCGACGGCGGAGTGGCGTGGCAGTTGGTTCAGCTCAAGTCATGGAGCGCCCAGAAAAGGTTCACCGAAGCCGTGGCGCTGGCGAATACTCTGAGGGCGCAGTATCCAGCATCGGCTGATGTTTTAAACGCGTGCGCCGATATTCTTTTTTCCGCCGGGGATTTTGAAGCGGCAGCCGAGCAGTATCAGCAACTGGATTCGGACCGCCGGTTGGCGGCATTGTTGGGTCAGATCCGCTGTGCACGTAAAATGGGGGATGAACGTTTGGCGCAGGATCTTCTTCAGGATGCTCTCGTCGAGTTTCCCGAAGAGCTGGATCTGGAATTTGAGCAGATGCTCCTGACGGATACGGATGTTTTTGAAGCGCTGATGAATGCGGCGACCGAGCCGGATCGATTGCTCCGGCTGAGCTCGCTTTGTCTCGAGGCGGGCGCATTTGCCGATGCGGTTCGCTGCACAGATCTTCTGGTCGAGCGCTATCCCAATTACTTGGAGGGCCGTTTCGCTCAGGCGGAGATTAATGGAATTGCCGGGAACTGGGACGTTGCAGTCGAACTGGCCGACGAGCTGCTGAAAACCTTCCCCGCGCACTATAAGCTGCTGCTCCTCAAATCGCGGGTTCTCGCCTGGTCGGAAAACTATGAAGCGGCGGTCGAAAGTTACGCGCAGCTGCATCAGTTGAACCCGAGCGATCCCGTTCCGATTCGGGAGCGGGCGCGAACCTTTTTCTGGGCCAAGAAGCGCGACGAAGGCGCTGCGGCTTTTGAGGAAATCTTATCGCCGTCGGTGAGCCGCCGGTTGTCCGATGCGTTGGCGCCGTATCGTGAATATTTCCCGGAGGCGTTTGACCGCCTGAACGACATGCTCGAAGACCATCGGGTGTGGGAGGGCTATGAAACCTTTGCGGCGGATTGGAGCGAGCAGTCGGACGCAGCTCCGCCGGAAATTGCAGGTGCCGTGGATCGGATTCTTGCGGAGCTGACGGCGAATTATCGTATCCAGAAAGGCGTCGATCTGGAGCTGCAGAGCTTTATCCTGACGTGGAACAAGCGCTTTACGCAGGCGCTCAAAGTGAATCAGGAACTGATTGCACTGGAGCCGGGCAATCAGGAGGCGCTTTTTAATTTGGCGCAGCTCCAATGTCTTTTGGGGCTGTGCGATGATGCCGCAGAGACCTATGAGACGCTGATCCGGCTGGATCCATCGCACTCCTGGGCGCAGGCGGCTCTGGCCAAGGCAGAGATTGATGCCGGGCCGTCGCTCAGGCTGGATGCGGATTGGTGGAGCGAGGAGGGGCGCGGCGCGCTTTCCGCGATGGATCGGCTGCGGCTGGACCTGACGCTGACCGCGCCGGTGCAGTGTCGTTATCAACCCTATCTGCGGCTCTCCCGCTGGCTTGAAGATGCGCGTGGAGCACCGACCGAGTCGGCAAGCGGGCTGAGCATCGGATTCGATGCCGCAGTCAATCCGTGGCTGAAAGGCAGGGGAGAGCTGGTCTATAAAGATTATGAGAATCCGAGTTATGAGGATTATCTGCTCGGGGAGATTGAGCTGTGGGGCAATGTGAATGATTGGGCGTGGGTCGGCGTCGGTTTTCAACGCAGGGAGGAGATTCCCAACCGCTTTGCGTTGGCGCAGCAGATTCAGATGGATCAATTTTGGGTCGGTGCCCAAAGCGCTTTGACGCATTGGCTGGATGCGGAGCTCTATGCGCGCAGCAAATCGTACGACGATGACAACTCCGGAATGGAATATGCGGGTTCGCTGGGCTGGCGGCTGACCGATCACCCGCGCGAGCTGAAGCTGATTTTTTCCGGGGAGTATCGCGATACGGAAAAGGACAACGTTTATCAATATGTCGGGCCGAATCTGGTCGATATCACCCACCCGTATTGGACGCCGCAGAACTATTTCGGCGGCACGGTTTTGCTGGACTGGCGGCACGATCTTGCCCGGCCTATGTTCTGCGGAACCTATCAGCACTATTATGAAATCAAGGTTGGCTACGGCATCGGGTCCGACGGCAACGGGGGTTGGATGGCCGAGGCGGAGTGGTTTTATGAGTTTAAGGAGCGATGGGGCACGGGTCTCCGCGGCTATGTCAACGAATCCAAGGAGTGGGACGCCAATGGGCTGCACGCGTTCCTGAGCTATCGGTTTTAAGCTATGAAGACGCGGAAGAATAAGAAATGGCTCCAACTTCTGCCGATGATTGCAATCAATGTGGCGTTGATCTATTTCGTCAGCCGCACGGCGTTGTTGTTTCAGCAGCACTATCAGTGGTATGAATATGCGATTGCGGTGCTGCTGCTCCTCGCAGAATCCTTTCTGCTGCTGCATGGTTGTGGGTATATGTCGTCTATTATCCGTGCGACCAGTCAGACCAATCCCATTGATCCGGACCTGAAACCGAAGGAATTTCCGCCGCTCGCGGTGGTTGTGGCTTCGTATAAAGAGCCGCTGGATGTGCTCGAAGAGACGTTGGCCTGCTTTAATTCGCTTTCCTATCCGAATGCCTTTTTTTATCTGCTGGACGACACCCGCTACGCGGATCACCCGGAGGATGAAGCGCTTCAGAAATATAAGCTGCGCGTCGAGGAACTCTGCGAAAACATGGGCGTCAATCTGTTTCGGCACAAATGGCACGACGCCAAAGCGGGGTTGATTAACGATTTTATTCATCACCAAACCGGGACTCCGCGGGAGGGTTCGGCGCTGACCGTCTTTCATAAACCGCCGCCGCCCGCCGGAGAAAAATATATGGCCGTATTCGATGCCGACCAGAATCCGATGCCCGGATTTGCAGCGCCGATCATTGCGCATATGGAACAAAATGATCGACTTGCCTTTATCCAGTCGCCGCAATATTACACCAACATTTCAACCAACGCGGTAGCTCACGCCGCTGGTCTCCAGCAGGCGATCTTCTATGAATTTATCTGCGAAGGCAAAGGCTCTCACGATGCCATGATGTGTTGTGGAACCAATGTCATATTCAGAATCGATGCGCTGATGGATATCGGCGGATTCGAAGAGCACTCCGTGACCGAAGATTTTGCGACCTCGCTGGAGCTGCATCTGAAGCATTGGTCGTCGGGATATTTTCCGCGCGTCTGCGCGTTTGGTCTTGGGCCGGAGGATCTGGGCGGCTATTTTAAACAACAATACCGCTGGGCCTTGGGTTCCGTCGGGGTCTTTAAAAAGGTGGTGCGCGCGTTTTTTAAATCAGCCAAGTCGCTGCCGCTAGGTCATTGGACAGAATATTTTCTCTCCGGAACCTACTACTTTATCGGCTTTGTTTATCTGATCATGGGGGTTTGTCCAATTCTCTATCTCCTGTTCGGAGTTCCGTCCTATTTCGCGAATCCGGAAATGTATTTTCTGACCTTCATTCCCTATTTCTTTCTGACCATGGTCACGTTCTACGCCACGCTCGGGTGGCGAAATTATCGGATCCGAGATATTCTGCTGGGACAGATGCTGACGGTCAATTCAGCTCCGGTCTATGTGCGTGCGGTGATCGACGCGCTGCTCAATCGCAAAAAACCGTTTGAAGTAACGCCCAAGGGGCAATCCAACTCGATTCCGCTGAGTCGGCTTAAGCTGTATCTCTTCTGCGGTGCACTCAATCTGGCTGCCGTCATCTGGGGATTCCTGCAACTCTATTTTTCGCCCGAAAGGGCACAACCGATTCTTGTTAATGTGCTGTGGGCCACCTACCATTTTATCATCATTAACTTTATCTTTTATTTCAACCGACCCGTGAAGGTCGACCGGGCCTGAGCGATCAGGAAGAACGGAGCAAACCATGAAAAAATCAGACCTGCTTGCGGGGCTTCAAAGGGGGCTGCGGGCCGAAGAATCATCCATCAAGATCTATGCGCATCATATCACAGAAATCGCGTCCCGCGGCGGTTTGAGCGATGAACAGGTATCGGTGATCACGCGTGTGACAACATACCTGAAGAATGAGAGCATCCGGCATAAAGAGGTGGTCTCCAAATTAATCAAACAGCTGAAGGAGGATCCGCGCGATGATATCTAAATCCGACATCATAAAACACCTTACCGATATGATGGGGCTGGAAGAAGAGATGATGAACCTCTATGCCGAGCTCAGCGGGCAGGTTCAGGACCTGGAAATCAAAGCGCTTTTGAGTCGCTTGGCAAAAGAGGAGCACGACCACAGCAGAGCCGACGAGACGCTTATCCATCGGCTGGAAACATCATAACCCCACTTGTTTCGCGAACAGGCTGAACTTAAGGAGAATAAATGAAAATAACGCCATTACTGTTTCTTGATATCGCCGGAATTTTAGTAGCAATTGTAATTGCGATCCTCGTAAAAGACACTTCACTCGAAATGCCTTTTGGCATCATTGCATCTGTCATTGGAATTTTCATAGTAATCAGGCTGATTCTTCTAGGATTAGTTCGAGTAGCTGATTCCAGACTCAGTGATGTACTAAAATTCTGCTGGGTTCTTTTAATCCTGCTGCTTCCAATTTTTGGATCTATTGGAGCCTTAATTGTTGTAGATAAAAAACCATACTAGTCGAACCACTACCCCGAACATGTCCAAAACTTTTTTAAAATCGATTGCACCCGATATGAACCCGAATAATGATGTCCTCATCATTCTGTCAAAATATCTCCACCCCAATCATTCTGCCGAAATGTTCGTCGCCTAGATCCCGAACGATCAAGGGAAATTCGAATTTCTAAACTCGAAATCTGAAACAAATTATAAATTGCAATCGACAGGATTGCGGGTCGAAGGGAAAGGGAATCCCTGCTTGAGGAGGGGGATAAAATAGGATAACCTCCCTCCTTCTTTTTTGCGAACACAGGAATGGCCATGAATTGGATTTTAAAAAAAATTATCGGATCAAAAAACGACCGCGACCTGAAGAAAATGCAGCCGCTTGTCGAGAAGATTAACGAACTCGACCAAAAACTGCAGCACCTGAGTGATGAGGAGCTCAAGGCGAAAACGCCGGAATTCAGAGAGCGGCTAAAGAATGGAGAAACGCTTGAAGACATTGAGCTGGAAGCGTTTGCGGTTGCAAAAAACGCGGCTCGGCGCCTCTGCGGGACGCAGGTTGAAGTGTGCGGCCACACCTTGGATTGGAATATGGTCCATTTCGATGTACAGCTCATCGGCGGCTTGGCCATTCATAAAGGGATGATTGCTGAAATGGCGACGGGTGAAGGTAAAACGCTGGTGGCCACCCTTCCGGTTTATCTCAACGCCCTCAGCGGGCGCGGCGTGCATGTGGTAACGACCTCCGATTACCATTCCCAGCGCGACTCAGAATGGATGGGCCATCTGTATAAATGGCTCGGACTGAGCGTCGGCTGCCTGCGGAACCAAATGCCGCCGCCGCAGCGTCGTGAAATGTATTTGTGCGATATCACCTACGGCACCAACTCCGAATTCGGCTTCGATTATCTGCGCGATAACATGTGCGGCACCGCCGAGGATATGGTGCAGCAGAAAGGCCACGCCTTTGCCATCATCGACGAAATCGACTCGATTCTGATCGATGAAGCGCGAACGCCGCTGATTATTTCCGGCCCGGCCCCTTATTCCTCCACACAGTATCAGGAACTCCAACCGGCGGTGGCTCGGCTGGTTCGTCGTCAGCGCGATCTCTGTACCCGTCTGCTGAAGGAAGCGAAGGAGCTGCTCGAAAACGGCAACGAGGACGATGCGGCGCTCAAACTGTATCAGGTGTTTCAGGGCATGCCGAAAAATAAGCAGCTGATGCATCTGATCGAAGATGTAAAAATGCGCCGCCTGCTGGAAAAAACACAGTTGAGCATGCTCAAAAAAGAGAACGAAAAAGAGGCGCGCAATCTGCGGCAGGAACTCTTCTTCACGATCGACGAAAAAGGGCACGACGCGGGCCTGACAGATATCGGCTGCGCCGAGCTCAACCCGCAGGATCCTGAAATGTTTGTTCTTCCGGACATGGTCTCCATGATGGCGGAACTCGACGGCGAGACCGAGCTTTCTCCGGAAGAAGCCATGGAGAAACGGCGTGCCATTCAGGAAGACTATGCCCTGCGCAACGAGCGCGTTCATGCGGTCGACCAGCTGATCCGAGCCTATTGCGTTTATGAAAAGGATATTGACTATGTGGTTCAGGACGGTCAGGTGGTGATCGTTGACGAACATACCGGCCGCCTCATGGCGGGGCGCCGCTGGAGCGACGGGTTGCACCAGTCAGTCGAAGCCAAGGAAGGGGTTAAGATCGAACGCGAAACGCAGACGCTGGCCACGATCACGATCCAGAACTATTTCCGCATGTACGACAAGCTCTCGGGCATGACCGGAACGGCGGAAACCGAGGCCGACGAGTTTCACCAGATCTACGGCCTCGATGTGATGGTGATTCCCACCAACCGTCCGATCCGGCGTGTGGACCTCAATGACCAGATTTATAAAACCCAGCGCGAAAAGTTTAAAGCGGTGGTCGACGAAATCAAAGAAGCTCACGCGCGAAAACAGCCCGTGCTCGTCGGTACGGTTGCGGTGGAAACCTCCGAAATTCTGAGCCGTATGCTGCGTCGGGAAAACATTATTCACAATGTGCTCAATGCCAAAAACCATGCGCGCGAAGCGGAAATTGTGGCCAATGCCGGACAGCCCGGAGCCGTAACCATCGCCACCAACATGGCCGGCCGCGGTACCGACATTAAGTTGGGGAAAGGCGTGGTATATCTGGACCCAAAAGATGTTGAGTCGAAGGAATTCTCGCTCGAGACCAAGGTAAACGGCCAAACGCTGCGCAACCTGCTCAAGGAAAGACCCTGCGGACTTTATGTGATTGCCTCCGAGCGTCATGAATCGCGCCGTATCGACCGCCAGCTGCGCGGGCGTTCCGCCCGTCAGGGAGACCCCGGAGTAACCCGCTTCTATATTTCGCTCGAAGACAATCTGATGCGCCTCTTCGGCTCCGACCGGATTACCGGATTTATGGAGCGGATGGGCCTGCAGGAAGGCGAAGTCCTTGAGCATCCGCTACTGAATAAATCGATCGAGACCGCTCAACGTCGTGTCGAACAGCAAAACTTTATGATGCGTAAACGCACGCTCGAATATGACGACGTAATGAATGCACAACGTACGGAAATCTACGGCTTCCGCTCCGAAGTGCTCACCAGCGAAAACCCCCGGGAACAGCTCTTCCAGTCGGTCGAACAGGCCATTTACGGCAAAGCCCAAAACGTGGTTTCGAGCAAAGACAAAAACGCGGTGCATGAGTTCCTGGTCTGGGTCAATACCACCTTCCCCCTCGGCCTGCGGATGGAAAATCTCCCGGAGGAAAAAACCGCCGACACCCTGACGGACTATGTGTTTGATCGCGTTAAAGAGGCGTACGAACTGAAGGCCGGCATGGAGCACCCCGAATCGCTGGTGCGGCTTGAGCGGATGCTGATTCTTCAGGCGATCGACGAGCACTGGCAGGAATATCTGCGCAACATGGACAGTCTGCGCGAAGGCGTCGGCCTACAGGGTTACGGTCAGCGAGATCCGCTGGTGGAATATAAGCGCGAAGCCTACACGCTCTTCATGGACCTGATGGACCGCATCTATTCCGAAATCTCCGCCTCGCTCTTCCGTTCCGCAACCTCCCTCGATGCCATGAAGAAATTTTTCTCCTCGTTGCGCAACCTGCAGACGGGCCATGCTTCTGTGTCGGCACTCGCCGCCGCAACCGAACAGGCGAGCGCCGCAGCACCCCGTCCGCAACCGCAGCGTCGCCCGCAGGGAATGCCCCCCGGCATGCGTCCCGTCGGCGCACCGCCGCCGGGCATGGAGCTTCCCGAAGCGCCCAAGCCGGTCGTGCCGGTGGTACGTAAAGGCGAAAAAGTCGGCCGCAACGATCCCTGCCCCTGCGGCAGCGGTCGGAAATATAAAAAATGCTGCGGCTCGGAGTAGATCGGTTAGGATCGGGAAAACCGCCGTTCGGCGGTTAAGGTGGTCGGGGCGACTGGATTGCTGCGGGCTGCGCACCGCACCCTGCGGGTGCCTCTCTCCCTTCGGTCGAGTCAAACCAGCTTCGCCGGTTCTCATCCAGTCCTGATACAAAAAAACCGCCGTTCGGCGGTTAATTTGGTCGGGGCGACTGGATTCGAACCAGCGACTTCTACGTCCCGAACGTAGCGCTCTACCAGACTGAGCCACGCCCCGTTAAGCAAAAGAAGGGCGTAGTGTACGAATCCGGGGATGAATGGCAAGCGGTAAAGGAAGCGTTTTTAAGGTCTCGGCAATTCCCCCGTTCCTCCTTGCCGAGAGTACTCATTTTCGTGACGCCACGAAAATGATCTTCTGCCTTCCAAACCGACTCGGGGATGCCGTCGAAATACTGCGTTTTGTTGATGAGCACACGGCCTAATGTAGACGCGTCGATTTCACCGCACGCCTTCGGAACGTTTGAATGCAATACGACACTTGCAGACGGAACGGCTTGCTGTATATCCCTATTCTTTATATGCTGTTTCCGTTTATTTGGGATTTGGAGTTTAAAAGAGTATGGATACGAAGTTTTCGAAGTTGCCTGCGTTTATCTGGTCGGTGGCAGATCTGCTGCGCGGAGAGTTTAAACAGAGTCAGTACGGACGGATCATTCTTCCGTTTACCTTGCTCAGGCGTTTGGAATGTGTGCTGGAGCCCACGAAGGCCAACGTGCTGGCTGAGTTTGACCGATGCGCCAAGATGAACCCTGATGCGGCGGAGAAGGTTCTGCTCAACAGAGCGGGGTTGAGCTTCTATAACACCTCACCGATGAACCTCGGTTCGTTGGGTGAGACACAGGTGCTGGATAATCTGGAGACCTATGTGCAGTCATTCAGTCCCTCTGCGCGTGAGATCTTCGAGAACTTCCGCTTTACGGAGTTCATCGAAAAGCTGGAGGAGGCCAACCTGCTCTACATCGTTGCGAATAAGTTTGCGGGGATTGACCTGTCGCCTGACACGGTGCCCAACTATGAGATGGGCCTGATCTTTGAAGAGCTGATTCGTCGCTTTGCGGAATCCTCCAACGAGACCGCAGGGGAACACTTTACACCCCGCGACATTGTACGCCTAACCACCTCGCTCGTCTTTGCGGGCGATGACGACGTGTTGACCAAAGCAGGGATTGTTCGCTCCATTTATGACCCCACCGCAGGGACAGGGGGCTTCCTTTCAGCGGGCATGGAGTATCTGCATGAACTCAACCCACAGGCACGGCTGGTCGGCTTTGGGCAGGAGCTAAACCCCGAGTCTTATGCCATCTGCAAAGGCGATATGCTGGTAAAGGCGCAGGACGTGCGCAACATTAAACAGGGCAACACGCTTTCCGACGACAAGCTCTACTCCGACACCTTCGACTATATGCTCTCCAATCCGCCCTTTGGTGTGGACTGGAAGAAGATTGAGAAGGTGGTGAAGGATGAGCAGAAGATCAAAGGCTACGCTGGACGATTCGGTCCCGGAACGCCTAGAGTGTCCGACGGCTCGCTCCTCTTCCTGCTGCACCTCATCTCCAAGATGCGCGATCCCAAAGAGGGCGGTTCACGGATCGGCATCATTCTCAATGGCTCTCCCTTGTTTACAGGCGGTGCGGGGAGCGGAGAGTCTGAGATCAGGCGCTACATCCTAGAGCGCGATTTGCTCGACGCGATCATCGCTCTGCCGACCGATATGTTCTACAACACAGGGATTGCCACCTACATTTGGGTGCTCTCCAACCACAAACCCGCCGAGCGTAAGGGCAAGGTGCAACTGATCAACGCCTCCGACATGCATGAACCCATGCGCAAGTCGCTCGGCTCAAAACGCAGGGCCATTAGCGAAGCGCAGATTGAAGAGATTGTGCGGCTCTATGGCAGCAACGAAGCCTCCAAAACCTGTAAGATTTTTGACACCGCCGACTTTGGCTATCGCCGCATCACCGTTGAACGTCCCTTGCAGTTGGCGATCTATCCGCACGCAGCCGACCGACTCGAAGCGCTGCAAGCGGACAAGGCATGGGAAAAACTGGATGTTGAACTGCAAACAGCCATTCTGTCCGCGCTGGAAACACTGGACGCTGAATACCTCTCCCGTGATGTCTTCCTGAAGCGTTTAAACAAGGCCCTCCGCGCCTCTGACTGCAAACTGACGGCAGCCAACTGCAAACTCCTCCTCAAGCATCTCGGCGAACACAACGACGAGGCCGAAGTCTGCACCGACAAGAAGGGCAACCCCGAGCCGAACCCCGATTTGCGCGATAACGAAAACGTCCCGCTCTCCGAAGACATCCACGCCTACTTCGAGCGCGAAGTCCTGCCGCATGTGGCAGGTGCATGGATCGATGAATCGAAGAAGGATGAGAAGGATGGAGGTGTCGGTATTGTCGGCTATGAAATCCCCTTCAATCGACACTTCTACGAATACGTCCCGCCACGTCCGCTAGAAGCCATCGACGCCGACCTCGACGCTGTAACCACCGAAATCATGGAGCTGTTGCAGGAGGTTCATTCGTGATGGTTAGTTACAATCCATATGCTGAATACAAACCGTCCGGTGTGGATTGGTTGGGCGATGTGCCAATGCAGTGGTTAGTATCCAAGCTTGGATTTAGGGTAACAACAATCGTTCCCATGCGCGACAAACCCAAAGAATTGAGCGGTAAGATTCCATGGATACGAATTGAGGATTTCAACGGAAAGTACATTAGCGAATCCAAGTCCGGACAGGGGGTATCTAGGGAAACCATTGCTGATATGCACTTGAAAGTCTTTCCTGCAGGGACAGTTCTATGCTCTTGCAGTTGCAATATGGGAAGGACTGCCATTGTCTCATCTCCTGTAATATCCAACCAAACATTCATTGGACTGTTTCCGCAATTCGATCTTGTAAGTGACTATCTGTACTATCTCATGCAAGCTGCTGCCGAAGAGCTGACCTCTCTTGGAACAGGTGCAATACAACAATACTTATCACAGGATGACTTCAAGGCTTTAAGATTGGCATTCCCCTCCGTGGAGGAACAACGCGCCATTGCTATCTTTTTGGATCGGGAGACGGGGAAGATCGACCAGATGATCGAGAAGCAGGAGCGAATGATCGAACTGCTCAAGGAAAAGCGGCAGGCCGTCATCTCCCACGCCGTCACCAAAGGCCTAAACCTCAACGCCCCCATGAAAGACTCAGGCATCGAATGGCTCGGCGAGATTCCTGCGCATTGGGGCGTTTTTGATTTGAACTTTGCTCTCAACTCTATTGGAGATATTGATCATTACATGCCTGAATCCATCGATAAGGGCGTTCCATACGTAATGACTGGAGATCTGGAAGAACTTGCAAGCAGTATAGACTTTGACAGTTGCAAGCAGGTTAGTCACATCGATTACTTGAAGCTGTCTGGAAGAATAAAGAACTCCAAAGGTGACGTGATCATGGCGAGATATGCAACTATCGGAACATCATCATACATTGATGTGGATAGAGAGTTTTTGGTTTCATACTCGTGCGTCACGATAAAGCCATGCCCGTCAAAGGTCTCAGGACTTCACCTATTCTATTACTTTAAGTCGCAGGCATTTTTACAGGGCCTTCAAAGGCAGGCGAACACGAATACGCAAGGTAATGTCGGGGTGAGTGACCTGAAAAAGGTCAAGGTCGTGCTTCCTGATTTAGCAGAGCAAAGCAAGATCACTGAACATATAGCTTTAGAAACCTCAAAAATCGACCACCTCATCGCCAAGGCTGAGCAGGCCATCGAGCTGATGAAGGAACGGCGCACTGCCCTCATCTCGGCAGCGGTCACGGGCAAGATTGATGTGAGAAGTGAGACGGGAAACGTGAGGCGTGAATATACAGAGTCCGAAGAGACAGCACTGCTGGCGGCGGAGGAGCAAGCGGAATACCAAACGGGGAATGAATGATGATTGATTCATTAAAAATGCTGCAAACGCTGGGATGGGAAGAGAGCTGCGATCTTGAGTTTAAAGCGGCGAAGGGCGGGTTGCCGCGAAGGCTTTGGGAAACCTATAGCGCCATGGCCAACACACAGGGTGGCGTGATTTTATTGGGCGTTAAGGATGACGGAACGATTGAAGGAGTTCCGGATCCTGCGAAACAGAAAAAGGATTTCTGGAATACGGTAAACAATCGGGGAAAGGTAAGTCTGAATCTGTTGAGCGATGCGGATGTTTCCGAGGTTCCATGCGAAGAGAAGACCCTGTTGGCCATTCGCGTTCCAGAGGCAACCCGTTACCAAAAACCTGTGTTTATTGGAATGAACCCGATGGGAGGAACGTATCGCCGCAATTATGAGGGGGATTATGTCTGTTCGGATTCAGAGGTGAGCCGAATGATGGCCGATGCATCGGATCAGCCAGCGGACTCAAAGGTGCTGGACCAGTTTGGCTTGGATGATATTGATACACCAAGTCTGCAACAATATCGACAGCGGCTTGCATCACATAAACCCACCCATCCTTGGCTGAGCGAAGACGACAAAGGGCTTTTGGCCAAGCTGGGAGGTTGGCGGCGGGATCGAATAACCGGAGCAGAAGGGCTTACGGTGGCTGGTCTGTTGATGTTTGGGAGAGAGGAATCCATTCGCGAGGCCGTTCCAAGTTATCATGTGGATTATCGCGAAAAGATGTCTGACGACCCTTCCGTTCGTTGGAGTGATCGGCTGACCATGGATGGCACATGGGCAGGAAACCTGTTCCAGTTTTATCTAAAGACCATACAGCGCCTGTTTGCTGATCTAAAATTACGCTTTGAGCTGGATTCCGACTTATTTCGCAAAGGAGAAACCGAGGTGCATGAAGCGATTCGTGAGGCATTGGTTAATGCATTGATTCATGCGGACTATCGAGGTCAGGGAGGCGTGATAATTGAAAAGTATCCTGATCGATTTGATTTTTCGAATCCCGGAGTGTTGCTGGTCGGAATGGATCAGTTGTTTCGTGGCAGTGTGAGCGAGTGTCGTAACAAGTCGTTGCAAACCATGTTTATGATGATTGGCGGGGCGGAAAAAGCGGGTTCGGGTATTGATAAAATCTATAAGGGGTGGAAATCACAACATTGGCGGTATCCGATGATTCGGCTGCACATGAACCCGGATCGGGTAGATTGGCGGTTGCTCATGGTCAGCTTGATTCCTGATGAATCTCTGAATCGTCTTCAGGCAATGTTTGGCGAATCGACTTTTTCCGCTCTGGGAAAAGAAGAGGTGCTTGCATTAGTGACTGCTGACGCGGAGTCCTGCGTGGATAATCTGAGAATGCGACAGATTACGGGCTGGCATGCTGCGGATGTTACACGACTTTTGCAAGGTCTGGTTGGCCGTGGGTTTCTTGAACAGGACGGGCAAGGTCGCTGGACAAAATACCAGTTGCCGAGCTCCATACATAACGGTTCGAGCTCCATACATAACGATTCGAGCTCCATACATAACGATTCGAGCTCCATACATAACAACTCAGATGCAGTGCATTCAGTATTCCACCAAATCGGGGTGTCGGAATCGGAACTTGCTCATCTGGAATGCATTGCAGCTTCAATCAAGTCCTGTGGGCGTATTCGTCCTGAAAAAATGGAAGCCGTGATTATTGAGTTATGTATGGAGCGGTACTTAACTCGCAGACAGCTTGCTACATTGTTGGACAGAAATGCAGCGGGTCTTCTTTCTCGTTATCTGACCCCTATGGTTCGGCATGGCATCTTACAGTTGAAATATCCCGATACGCCTAACCGGGAAGATCAGGCATACACCTCTGCGGAATATCCCGCTAAACTTCAGGATTAAGGGCAGATACCATGCAAGATGCGCGCGAAAAAATCTTTCAACAGGACATCATTAATCATCTGGTTTCCCATGGCTGGTCCTTGGGAGAATCTTCGGAGTATGATCAAAAGCATGCGCTCTATACGGACGACCTTGTCGGCTACCTGAGCGAGACGCAGCCTGATCAGTGGGCCAAGTTCAGCGCGATAAATCCGAAAGGCGTACAGGATGCGCTGTTGCGGTCGGTGGCGCGTCAGCTGGACAAGAAGGGGACGCTGCATGTCCTGCGGAATGTCATTAAGGATCGGGGCGCAAAGTTCCGCCTGTGTCAGTTTAAGCCTGACCATGATCTGAACCCCGATACGATGTTACGCTATAGGGCCAATCGTCTGCGTGTGGTGCCTGAGCTGAACTATTCGGCAACCGACTATAACGGGCGGTTGGACTTGGCGCTGTTCGTGAATGGTATTCCTGTAGCGACGTTGGAGCTGAAGTCGGAGTTTAAACAGTCGGTAGAGCGGGCGGTACGTCAGTATAGGATCGACCGCAAGCCTATGAGCAGTAAGGGCAAGCCTGAGCCCTTGCTGAGCTTTAAGCGGGGTGCACTGGTTCACTTTGCGGTCAGTCAGTATGAAATACAGATGACGACACACCTGCAAGGCCTGAAGACCTTCTTCCTTCCGTTTAACAAAGGCGGAGTGGATGGCGGTGCAGGGAATGTGATCCCCCCCGATGGAGGCTATGCGACGAAGTATCTGTGGGAGGACGTGTTTGCTCCCGATAACTGGCTGAAGATTCTGGGGCGGTTTATCCATTTGCAGGTGGAACAGAAGGAAGATGCGCTGGGTAAAAAGTACACCAAGGAGACGATGATCTTCCCTCGTTACCATCAGTGGGACGTGGTGAATAAGCTGGTCGATTCAGCTCGGAGTGAGGGCGCGGGGCAAAAGTATCTGGTTCAACACAGCGCAGGCTCAGGGAAATCGAACTCGATTGCATGGACAGCGCATCAGCTGGCCTCGCTTTATGTCGAGGATCAGAAGGTCTTTAACTCGGTGATCGTAGTGACGGACCGCACTGTACTGGACAGTCAGTTGCAGGAGACGATCTATCAGTTTGATCATGCCGAGGGTGTTGTATGTCGGATCAACCGAGAAGAGGGCGAGGGCTCGAAGTCGGAGCAACTTGCGCAGGCGCTGGAGCAGGCGACACCTATCATCATTGTGACGATTCAAACCTTCCCGTTTGTGCTGGAGGCTATTCGCAAGCGCACGACGCTGAAGGGGCGCAAGTATGCGGTGATTGCCGATGAGGCACACTCGTCACAAAGTGGTCAAACGGCGCGTCAACTTCGTGAGGTGTTGAATGCGGAGCAATTAGCCGAAGATGAAGAGTTGTCGTCGGAAGACTTGTTGTCGGCATCGATCATGGCTCGGGGTAAAGCCGAGAACCTGAGCTTCTTTGCGTTCACCGCGACTCCGAAGGCGAAGACGATAGAGCTGTTCGGTCGTTGCCCTGATCCTGCTGCACCGCCCAGCGATGAAAACATTCCGCAAGCGTTCCATGTTTACACGATGCGTCAGGCGATTGAGGAAGGCTTTATTCTGGATGTGCTGAAGAACTACACGACCTATAACATGGCGTTGAAGCTGGCACAGAAGACCCCTGAGGCTGACAGTGAGGTGGAGCGTAAACGAGCTGCGATTCGTATCGGTCAATGGCTTCGCCTACACCCGACCAACATCACGCGCAAAGTGGAGATCATTATTATCCATTTCAAGGAGTGCGTTGCGCCGTTGCTGAATGGTAAGGCCAAGGCGATGGTGGTGACGGGAAGCCGCAAGGAGGCGGTGCGCTATAAGCTGGCGTTTGATAAATACATTCGGGAGCATGGAATCAATGGCATTCAGGCCATGGTGGCCTTCTCGGGTGATGTAGATGATCCTGAGTCGGGGCCCGAACCGTTTACCGAGCGCAACATGAATCCCAACCTGAAGGGACGTGATATGCGGAAGGCGTTTGATACGGATGAGTATCAGGTGATGCTGGTGGCGAATAAGTTCCAGACGGGATTCGATCAGCCCAAGCTGTGCGCGATGTATGTGGATAAGAAGCTCAAGGGCGTGGACTGCGTTCAAACACTCTCCCGATTGAATCGCACCTATGCAGGCAAACAGACCTTCGTGCTGGACTTTGTGAACGATCCTGAAGACATCCTTGATGCGTTTCGTCCCTATTATCGAACTGCTGAGTTGGCAAATGTTTCAGATCCAAATCTTGTCTATGATCTGCATGAGAAGCTGTGTGATGAGCGTATATTTGAATGGCACGAAGTCGAGGCTTTTGCGCTGGCCTTCTATGACAAGAAACAGGGACAGAATGCACTGGCGGCTCACTGCAAACCTGCGGTGGACCGATGGCGGTGTCGATATGTTCCGCTGTTGCAAGCGCTGGAAGAAGCTGAATATGAGAAGCTCGCTGCTGAGGCTCAGGACGACAAAGTGGCCGTGCATAATGCAGAGGAACGAATCAAAGAGATCAAGGCCGACAAGAACGCACTGGACATCTTCAAGAAGGATCTGGGGAGCTTTGTTCGCTACTATGAGTTCATGTCGCAGTTGGTGGACTACGACGACGAGGAGCTGGAGAAGCTGTCGCTGTACGCTCGCCATCTGCGCCCACTCCTGCGTGAGGATCGGGAAGAGGTGAAAGTCGATCTGTCTGATGTTGAGATGACACACTTCCGTCTCAGCAAACAGGGCACCAAAAACCTGAAGCTGGCCGATGGGGCCGATGAGGATTACCGCTTAAAAGGTATTACTGATATTGGTGGTGGACGCTTCAAGGATCAGGAGCTGGAGTTCCTGTCGGTCATCATTGCGCAACTGAATGAGCTGTTTGCGGGCGACTTCTCCGATGCTGATGTGCTGAACTATGCCAACACCATTGCTGACAAGGTGCGGGAGAATCAGACGGTCATGGATCAGTTGAAGAACAACTCTCCTGATCAGGCCATGCTGGGAGATCTTCCCAATGCCATCGAAACAGCGGTGATCGATAGCATGGACATCCATTCTAACCTTGCGAATCAGTTGCTTGAAGATGAACACAAGGCTGCCAGCTTTGGGAAACTGCTTCTGGAGTTGCTGATCAAAGGCATTGCAGCCTAATCCGTAACTGCACAAACAACTTAATTCCGATGCGGGCGTATTCCCTGATGCCGGATTATCTTGAAAAAAGATGATCATGGGTATTCTCCAATTAGTGAAACAAACTAACG
>JAFGWS010000003.1 GCA_016937035.1 Pontiellaceae bacterium | reverse complement strand
TCTGCTTCGCACGAACCTGACGGCGGGCAATCCGGAAGAGCTGTGGAAGCAGTACATCGTGCTCACCGAAGTCGAACAGGCCTTCAAGGAGCTCAAGAACGACCTGGATATCCGTCCGGTCTATCACCAGAAGGACGAGCGGATCGAGGCGCACATCTTCGTATCGTTCCTGAGCTACTGCCTGCAGGTCACCTTGAAGCAACGTGCCAAAGCCAAAGCACCGGGCCTAACGCCCCGCGCGATCCTCGAAAAGTTCAAAGCCATGCAGATGATCGACGTGCATCTGCCCACCACCGACGGACGCAACCTAGTCCTTCCCCGCTACACTCAGCCGGAGAAAGATCTACAGCTTGTACTGCACCAACTTGGTCTGGCCCTGCCGGACCAGCCGCCCCCCCGGATCGAAGAGCTGAAGAAAAAATGTGGGGCAGACCTTTGAGCTGAAATCGAAGAAAAAAGACGTTTTTACCCGCGAACAGCGAAAGACGGGTTAGAGCAATTCACGAATAAGATCTCGTATCACGTTTTTGTAGGGCTGGAATAGGCGACACCCTTCCGGTCGCGGCAGGACGCGCAGCAAGGATGAAAACTTGGAAACCAACATTTTCAACCACTCCCGCCCTACAATTTATGACCGCATTCCAACCATGTAGAATGCCCTCCCATCGATTTCCTTGCTGGCAGCAGATGCAGTCGCAGGAACAGGTTTTGAAGGGAAGCAGGTCTACACCGAGGGATCGAGCAAGTCGCCTGGAGGGAACCGGACCAAAAACACAACTCATTTCAGACTCCAATCACATTGGTTTCCATGGTGCAATTCCTGGTTGGTGCCGGGAATACAATACTGTTCATAAGGCGTTGTCCCTACAAGCAGGCCAGTGCCTGACGTATATCCGCTGCAATATCATCGAACGGTTCAATCCCGACAGACAGACGCACCGTATTTTTCCGGACTCCGAATATTGTCCGTCGCTCCGGGGGAAGATACAGCATGGTGGTCAAATAGGGGATGCAGATCAAGGACTCGGTTGAGCCGAGACTGACGGCGTGCCGGATGGTATTCAGCGCGGCGATAAAGCGCTTTGCATCCTCTTCGCAATTTCCGACGTCGAAAGCCATCATGTTGCTGAAGCCGTTATGCATTTGCCGGGCGGCTGTTTCGTGGGACGGATGGGTTTCCAGCCCGGGATACATCAGCCGAGAAATTGACGGTTGGGATTGAAGCAATTCCGCAGTCTTCAGGGCGTTTCCGGACATGGATTCCATGCGCAGTTCAAAGGTTTTAAGTCCTCGATCAAGCAGAAACGCGGAATAGGGATCAAGTGTGGTTCCGATAGCCTGCCGGGTGAACCAGAGCCGGTTGTAATGCTCCTTCGAACCGGCCACGGCACCGGCCATCAGATCGTTGTGTCCTCCAAGCGCCTTGGTTGCGCTGTGTACGACGAGGTCGGCACCCATTTCCAGTGGGGTTTGGTGATAAGGCGTGGCAAATGTGTTATCAACGATCACCATGGCATCGACGGCGGCTGCAGCTTTTCGAATCATTTCGATATCGACGATCTTGCAAAGCGGATTGCTGGGGGTTTCAAGGAAAACCATTTTGGTTTCCGGACGCATATGATCACCGATTTGGGATGCGTTTTCCGCGTCCAGCCATGTAATGTCGACCCCCAGCCGCTCCAGAATCAACGAAACCTTGTAGTTTGCCCCATAGGTGTCGTGGAAAATGATCAGATGATCGCCCGCAGATAGATAGCTGAAGAAAACAAGCGCACAGGCCGCCATACCGGAGGTGCATACGATGCAATCCTCCGCATTTTCCAAAGCAGCGATCTTGTGTTCCACGCTCCGAACGGTCGGATTGTCGTCGCGATGGTAGGTATAGCCATCGATTTCGCCATCGGTAATCTGTCGCAAGATATCGAAGGAAAGATATTCGTAGTTTACCGCGTTCACGATGGGGGTCACCATCGGGCGATTGCCGTAGGGGGTTAAGGGATCCTGTCTCATTTTACTCCTTTTAATCAAATAACTCACGTTGGCTTATATTAAATGGCGCCGAAGTCGACAAGGGTGATTTTGAGTCTGAAGCGGCTACCGGGATATCTTTTCCAGAAGATTCAACGTAAGTTCAGGGCCACGGGGGGTGAGCAGCCAGACCGTGACGGCGAGATTCACAACGACAGTGAATCTGTAGACCAGCTGGAATTCTGCTTTCTTGGATTTGTGACGGAGGGTTTGCTGGGCGAGGAGTGCGCCGGGCCAGCCGCCGAGCAACGCCATCAAATGCAGCGTAGCCTCCGCCGTTCGCCACCTCCCTTTTTGGGCGGCTGATTTGTCGATGGCATAGGCAAAGAATGTGACGACGCTGGCGACGGCGTAGAGACCGATGATGAATGTCGGTATGACCCGCACGACAAAGGCGAGCACAGTAAGCGAGGCAAAGAACAGAGCGACGAAAACAAAGGCGGCGGTTTGCTGCATCATGCGTTGCGGGCTGGCGTGCTCCTTTTTCGTATACGACACATCGGTCGCGCAGGTGCGGCCTTGTTTGTCCTTTGAAAGGGTGTAGTAGACCTGCTGGCCGGGCTGCGGACGATTGCGACCCTAGAGGAATGCCTTGATGTGGACAAAGACCCGTTCGCCGCCCGAGAGGGGGCTGATGAATCCAAAGCCCTTTTCATCGTTCCACGTTGTGATAGTTCCTCGTACCTGAAGTTGCATGGGCTCTTTGTACGGATTGTTACCGGAAGAGGGAATTTCATTTTTTAAAAAATGGCTTCTGGAAAAATCCGTTGCGGAACAGATCCATTATTTGAACGACTCGATTACACGTCTTGAATCCGCCGCCGGTGCAGTCGGTTTGCAGCAAACGCTCCAAGCGTGTGAAAAGCCATCGTCGCGACCCCTGACGACCCGACTCTGTTGGCCCGACTTGCTGTCTTACGTATGCTGCAATTCGCTAATAATTCCTAATCGATGGCGGGACGATCGGTTTCAACATTTTCGAACGGGAGGATACGCATGGGGCCATGTCCTTGGCCGACCCCGGCGGGCGAGCGCAGGCATTGGTTGAGAAAGGTTTTGGCCTGAATAACGGCGTCCGAAAGTTTGTTTCCCAATGCCAGAGCAGCGGCGATCGCGGAAGAGAGAATGCAGCCGGTTCCGTGCGTGGCCGAGGTTTGGATACGCGGACTGGTCAGCCACAGCGCAGAGGTGCCGTCGGTCCAGTAGTCTCGGCAGTCGGTCTGTGCAGCGTGGCCGCCTTTGATGAGAACAGACTGTACTCCGAGGTCGAGGATCTGTTTCGCGGCGTCCTCAACGGAGGTGATCGGTGCGCCGAGAATCGATTCGGTTTCAGGGAGATTGGGCGTGAGCACGGTAACGAGCGGGAGGAGTTCTCGTTTAAACGTTTCCAGCGCCGCAGGATTGAGCAGGTCGGCTCCGGAGGTGGATTTCAGAATGGGATCGCAGACAATCGGCGTGTGCGGAAGCGCCGCAGGAATAAAAGCGGCGAGGTTGCGGCAGGTTGCAGCGGAGCCGAGCATGCCGGTTTTGACGGCGGCGGGCGGGAGGTCGGCCGCCAGTGCATTGAGTTGGGCAAGTAACATGGTTTGGGAAACCGGCTCCACCGATTGGACGCCCAAGGTGTTTTGCGCGGTGAGCGCGGTGATAACGGAGCAGCCGTGCACGCCGAAAGCGTTCATGACTTTGAGGTCGACCTGAATACCCGCTCCTCCGCTCGGGTCGGAGCCGGCAATCGTCCAGGCGCAGGCGGAGTTAATCTTCATTCTCTTCGCTGGGGAAAATATAAACTGTCTCGTCGGGGCTGACGTAGCCGACTTCGTGAGCGATCCGCTCTACAAACTCGGGATCGGTATTGAAGCGCCGACTATTTGATGCATTCTTTTCAACGGCTTCTTTCTCCTGTTTTGTTTGCGCTTCCAGTCGATCCAGCTTTTTTTGGCGGGCTTTGGTTTCACGGATGGTAGGTGTAAATATCAGGACTGCGCCGACGCCCATCATCATAAAAACGCCGATGACCGCAGTGCGGGTAATCAGTCTCCAATATTTTTCCGTCTGCTGCATGAGTATTACGTGTGCCGTTAATTTGAGCTCCGGGGGACAAATATAGCGGCTATTTGTTCAGCAACAAGGTTGTTTTGTGTTCTGTTTTACGGTCCGCAATCTGACGGTATATGCTCTGTCCACAGATTGCTCAGATTTTCACTGATTCTACAGGTAAATGTGCTCTTCTGATTCATGTCTCCCTGCGTAATCCTTTAAATCTGTGGACGAAATACAGTTCTTTTCCCTAGTGCGGAGTGCGTTCGGGGAAAGGCATTTCGCGGTCGGGTTCATCGCCGACTCCGTTTTCGAATAAGCCTTCAGGAGAAACGGTAATAACGGCGTATGCATTTTGTTCCGGAGCCGTCAGCATGCCGTGGAGGGTAATGTGATGAATTCCGTTCCGGAGGCCGTAGCCGCCGACGTGATCGTGTCCGGCGAAAACCGCCACAACGCATCCGGCATTTTCCACAATCGGAAGCACCTCATCGTTGTTGGTCATTCGGACGTTCGGGGCGGCTTCTTTGATCAGGGCGTGGTGAGTGAAAATAATAACCTTTTCGCCGTGCGTGTTAGCCTTAGCCAACGTAGTTCGGAGCCACTTCTTCTGTGCGTCACCGACCACGCCGGGTTCGATGTCGTTGCTGTTCAGGACCACACAGCGCCAGCCCTTGGTTCCGGCGGGGACAAAGTCGTAGTAGAGTTTTTTCAGCGGAAGTTTTTTCTTCAGCGTGTCCATGCCGGCGTTGAGGCAGTGGTTACCGATCACGTGGTAGGCCGGCATGTTGAGTTTTTTATATTCAGCCAGCACCGCATCGAGTTCTTCCTCTGTTTTTTCCGGCGAGTCGCTGCCGTCGATAATATCGCCGAGCTGGATGGTGAAGAGGAGGTTTTGGCTGTTGAGATCTTCAACGCTCGCTTCGAGTCGATTCAACGAGGTTCGGAAGTGTTTGATTCCGTTGGGGTCGCGGTCGGCATATTGAACATCGGCCATAATTCCGAAGGAAAACGACGTCTTTGTCCCTCCCACTTGAGCGCTTCGACATCCCGCCAATATCAGAACGATTAATAACCAGCCTGCATATTTTCTCATAACATCCTCCATGGTAATTCCGTACATTACCTTTCTGCGCGGGGAAGCGCAAGCCGCTTCAACGTTTGTGTGATTTGTTTCCGGCCTCAAAATTTACCGGGGGATGAGGGGGTGACGTTTTCTACGATTTATCTCTTGCATGACAGAAGGATACATCTAATATAGCGCGCTCGTTCAAGGGGGAGGTGTGTTTTCGACAAGTGGTCGGATGCTTTCCCGTTGCAGATAAATGAAAACAAAAGGTCAGGGTGCGCGTGTGCCCGCTTTATACTATGGAATCAACACCTAACACAAACATGGGCGCAGACAACGCAGCCATGGAAGCAATGTACGAAGAAACCCTCAAAAACTTCATCGAGGGGTCTATCGTCACCGGTAAAATTCTCAGTGTCCACGATGGCGATGTGCTCATCGATATCGGATATAAATCTGAAGGCATCGTGCCGGTTCAGGAATTCAAAGAACTCCCCGAAGATCCGATCGGTCAGGAAGTGGAAGTCTTCCTCGAACAGCTGGAAGACCGCGATGGAATGATCGTGATCAGCAAGCGCCGCGCCGAACAGCAGCGCGCATGGGATTACGTTGTTAACGAATGCACCGAAGGCAGCCTCGTTGAAGGGACTATCAGAACCTGCGTAAAAGGCGGATTTGTCGTTGACGTCGGCGTGGATGCCTTCCTCCCCGGTTCTCAGCTCGACGTTACTCCGGTTCGCAATCCGGAAGAACACGTCGGCAAAACATATCAGTTCCGCATTCTTAAAATTAACCTTGAGCGCAAGAATATTGTCGTTTCCCGCCGCGAACTTATTGAAGAGTCCCGCCGCGAATCCCGCCGTAAGGTATTGGCAGATATTCAGGTCGGACAGGTCCGCAAGGGTCAGGTCAAGAACATCACCGACTTCGGGGCCTTTGTTGATCTCGACGGTATCGACGGCCTGCTGCATGTCACCGATATGACCTGGGGCCGCATCAACCATCCGTCCGAAATGCTTAAGATGGGCGATGAAATTGATGTGATGATTCTCGACATTGATCTCGAAAAGGAACGCATCAGTCTCGGCTTGAAGCAGACCATGGAAAATCCGTGGGAAGAAATTGACGCCCGTTATCCGATCGGCGCCCGTGTACACGGCAAGGTGGTTAACCTGGCTCCGTACGGCGCGTTCATTGAACTCGAAGAAGGCGTTGAAGGGCTTGTTCACGTTTCCGAAATGTCCTGGACCAAACGCATTCAGCGCGCTGCCGACGTATTGAACGTAGGCGACGAAGTGGACGCGGTTGTTCTGGCGGTCAGCACGGAAGACAAGAAGATTTCGCTGGGCATGCGCCAGACCGAAGAAAATCCGTGGGAAGTGGTTGCCGGCAAATATCCGATTGGATCGCTGGTCACCGGTAAAGTCCGCAACTTTACCTCGTACGGCGCATTCGTTGAGCTCGAAGAG
>JAFGWS010000039.1 GCA_016937035.1 Pontiellaceae bacterium | reverse complement strand
GGTCGGAAGGGACTCGAACCCCTAACAGCCGGTTTTGGAAACCGGTGCTCTACCAATTGAACTACCGACCTGTCGTCAAAAATCGATCCAACTACTTCGTTTCGCGATGCAAAGTGTGCCGACGGTCACGAGGGCAATACTTTTTAATCTCTCGACGCTGGGTCTCCAACTTTTTGTTGCGGGTCCCGGTGTAGTTGCGCTCTTTGCACTCGGTGCAGGCCAGAGTAATGATATCTCTCGGCATGGTTTCGTCCTATTAATGTTTACAGGGTCACGGGCAGCATTCATTCGGCTGCCCGTTCCCCGAAAATCGATCTCACTTATGCAGTGATCTCGGTAACGCGACCCGCACCCACTGTACGGCCGCCTTCTCGGATCGCAAAGCGCATATGCTGCTCCATCGCGATCGGGGTGATCAGCTCAACATTCATTGAAATGTTGTCGCCCGGCATCACCATTTCAACGCCTTCAGGCAGCTGAATGTCACCGGTAACGTCCGTTGTACGGAAATAAAACTGAGGACGATATCCCTTAAAGAAAGGAGTATGACGACCGCCTTCATCCTTGGAGAGGACGTAAACTTCGCCATTGAACTTGGTGTGCGGCTTAATGGAACCGGGCTTCGCCAGAACCTGACCACGCTGTACTTCATCTTTCTTCGTACCGCGCAGCAGAATACCCACATTGTCGCCGGCCTGACCTTCGTCAAGAATCTTGCGGAACATTTCAACGCCGGTGCAGGTGGTCGTAATGGTGTCACGAATACCCACGATTTCAACCGGATCGCCGGTGTGGATCGTACCACGTTCAACACGACCGGTAACCACCGTACCGCGACCTTCAATCGAGAACACGTCTTCGATCGGCATCAGGAAAGCCTGGTCCGTCACACGTTCGGGTTCCGGAATCCAGCTGTCCAGCGCATCCATGAGTTCCTGAATGCACTTGCCGCCTTCGCCCTGCGGATCGGCAATCGCAGCCGTCGCGGAACCGCGGATGATCGGAGAATCTTCTTCGAACTCATACTTCGCGAGGAGTTCCTGAATTTCCATTTCAACGAGCTCAATCAGCTCTTCGTCATCAACCAAGTCACACTTGTTGAGGAAAACAACGATTTTCGGAACCCCAACCTGACGAGCCAGAAGGATGTGTTCACGGGTCTGCGGCATCGGGCCGGAAGGCGCTTCAACCACAAGAATTGCGCCGTCCATCTGAGCAGCACCGGTGATCATGTTCTTGACGTAGTCGGCATGGCCGGGGCAGTCAACGTGCGCATAGTGACGGTTGTCCGATTCGTACTCAACGTGCGATGTAGCAATCGTCAAAATCTTCGTGGAGTCGCGACGACCCTGAGACTCGGAAGCCTTAGCAACGCTGTCATACGGAACGTATTCAGACAGGCCCTTGGTGCTCTGCACATAAGTGATTGCCGCCGTCGTAGTAGTTTTGCCATGGTCAACGTGACCAATCGTGCCGACGTTCACGTGCGGCTTTGTCCGTTCGAATTTATCCTTAGCCATAATTATTACCTCCTGAATCTTTCTCAGTTAACTTTCTTCAAACACCGATTAAGTGGAGCCCATGAGCAGAATCGAACTGCTGACCTCATCCTTACCAAGGATGCGCTCTACCAGCTGAGCTACATGGGCATATTTCATCCACAAAAATCACAAATCAAACCCGTGGCACACCGGTAATAAATGCACGCACAGCGTTTGTTTTACAAAATTCCGCCTCATACAGCCACATAGCTATTCTCGGCAAACAAGACGGCGCACTTTACTGGAAGCGGGCTCGGTGTCAACCTCGAACCCAAAAAAATTTCTGCATTTCGAAATACGCTGATTTTCCGCCCGTTTCCACCTTAAACATCAAGCCCCATATCTATTCCGGAGCGGGAACAACACGTATCCGATAAAAGCCCGATTCACCATCTGAATTCGGCAGCGTGTATTCCATCCCGTTATATTCGCCCGGCAGCGGACCTTCCATCCGGCGAAAGGGATCCGTCAGCAGATTGGTGGAAACATCCACCTCATACCAATGATTCCATTGGCCGGCCCAACTCAAATCCATACCCGAAGCTGTCGGCACAACGGACAGCGCCAACCCGGAGGAAGCATCATTCGCGCGCGTTCCGGCGGCATACTCCGCCGCATTGCTGAGTCCATCGCCATCAAAATCGGCCGAAAGCGCATCATCTAAAAGCGGAATGCCCTGATCGACAAACCATTTTTTCGGAATAGTACTGCCTGCAACCCGGTCGGCGCTGAAGAAGGCATAAACCGAGGAATTACTGCTCACAGCACCCAGATCCAGTGCATAATCCTGAAGGCCGACTGCTTCCGAAATCTCCGCGCCGTTATATAGCAACTGCGTAATATGATGATACGGGGACGCCTCCACCTGCACCACGGCATTCGACTCCGGCCACGCCAGAAAATCGTCCACAGGCCACATGCTTCCTTCGCCGAAGCAATCCACCAGCACCGGATACGGCGGGCAATAGTGGCTGTTCCAGATCCGCACCACCGCCGAGGTTCCATGGTCCTCAACGACCTCAACATTCCAGCCGTACTCACCACCTACATCCAGCGGATTGCCTGTTCCGCCCGCCGGAGACACCGGTTCCGAGGCATGAGAATAATAACCTCCGTCACTCCAAACCCGGTGCACTTCCGTTCCCGCCGGCATTCCGGGAGCACGAAGGGGGTATTCTTTTCTGGACGGCGTGACTACGCTGCCGTCGTACGACCACGCCGACCACTCAAACTGAGGCGGCACACTCCGCGGGTCCAGATAGGTATACGCCGCACCCGCACCATAATTTCGGCTGTCAGTAAACAACGCCCGTCCGGCCTGCACGCCGTTCGTTCCATCCGGCAGTGCTAATGTATCGCGCAACCCGAATGCGGCATCATGACTCAGCCTCAGATTGTCGTACATTACCAATGCATTGGTAGAAGGACGCCCCCCGAAGCTGTTTCTCTTTGCAAAAACGCCGGGATGCGCATCGGCGACCAGAGCAACTCCTTTCGCCCCATACGATGGCGCATCGACCAAATGTGAGTCTACCTCATTTTCTGAATAAGCCTCATTCACATACCAGGCCAACAGCCCGGAGGTCGCCGGCCCCACGGCATTGGAGGGAAACCCAAGCACCTGATCATATCCGCCATCGGCTTCGGCATTGCGCCACTGTAAATAATAGTATTGCGGAAAAGAGTGCGTTCCGACCTCCGTCGACCAATCCGATTCCATATCGCCCGGAGCATCCGCAGACCAGCGCAGTGCCGAACTGTCGGCACCGGGAAATACTGTAACTTCACCCAAATACGGCCCGGCGTTCTGTACACCTCCGTCGGTCACATAAATCACTTCAAACCGCACCGTTCGCCCCTTATATGCCCCCAGATCAAACGTTTCCGTGGAATAGTCCGGATACGCCTCATTCTTCCCTGTCAGCCCATCAAACGGCAGAGGAAGATCAATCAGCCCATTCACGGCGGGAACGGTCTGATCATTTATCAGCCATTCCGGCTCCGACCAGTTGCCTTCACTTTCTTGTGTCCGTACACCCACAACAACATAGTCAAAATCCTGCTCCACATCATACGCAATCTGCAGCGAAAGCGTCGCGTCTGATCCCTCCACGGCCACACCAACACGATTAGAACAGACTGCATAGGCATAGCTGTCCTGACCGCCCCACCAACAACTGACCGACCCGACCGGCGGCTGAACGGGAAGCACAAATTCTTGATCCTCCAGCCGAATCCGTACAGATCGTTCCATGCCCGCCGGCACATTCACCCCATTCCCTGCCTGATACAACTCAACGACCAGCGGTTCTTCCGGAGGATTCGTTATCGACAATGGATCCAACCAGCCCCAACTATCCAGATGGTACGGATCCATCGCCAACGGCAAATAACTCGCTGGAAATCCAACCCACGTATATCCCATCTGCGTCCAACTCTCTGCTGAAGAATCACCTATCGAGTATGAATATAAATCAATCGCCCCAAGTGCATGACCATATTCGTGCGCAAGAACAGAGGGTCCGCTGCTCTCCGGCATCATGATATATGGTTCAACTTGAATCCCTTCCACAACTTCAAAAATCGGACTGACATCAAAGCTGTGCGACCACATTCGAGACTCTGGACGGTCCGTGTCGTCATAGGACTTTCCCTCTTCCTCACTGAACCCGGCAAAAATAATCCACAGCGAATCAACAATCCCGTCGCCGTCCAGATCATAATCCGCCCAATCAATTTCCGGATATTGCGCCACCGCAGCCCGACAGGCATCCATCACCAAACCGGACGAATCGCTCGCCCCCGGAATCCCTCCGTCATAAGAAACCTGGGAATACACCTCGCCACCAACAGAAAGTGCGCCCGGCACAGCATCCGCCGCATAATACATCAGCGAGTTGGTCAGCGTAATCCAGCCATACACATCGCCTTCCAAGGAAAATTTTCCGCCCGACATTTCTGCATAATAGTTACTGACGCTGTAGCCCGACCAATCCGCGTAATAATGCGATCCGTCGCCCCGCTCAAAATCAAACACCACGCCGTCGCCGAATATAATATCGGAATAATAGTCCGCCGAAAAATCAGGGTGCCAGATCGAATTCCACTGCGAATCCTCCATATCCCCGGAAGGCGGACGCGGAATCTCATTATGCAGCGGACCGGAATAGACCATATTCGTCGGCCCCGTAATGCCATAATAGTCTGCAAAAAACTGCGACGCCGCCGCATCGCTGTGATTTGTCCCATTCCATTCACCGCGATCGATGTACCCGAACGGATCCCAAAGCGACTCCCCCGGCGTCCACGTGAAGGTATTGGTGCCACCAAACTCCACCAGCAACACCAAGACACGCCCCTTCTCTTCGGCCTCTATACTCAGTGCCTGACGACTCAAACGGCCCTCCGTTTCAGGATGCGCAATCAACTCCCGCCTTGCACGCAGCTCACGCAGTTTTTCCGGGTTCGGTTCGCTCTGACGTCCCGGAAACGGAGCAGCTTGAGCCCCCAGCGCTGCATACAATAATAATCCAGCAATGATTTTCTTCATTTCATCCTCATTCCAGCGGCTTCACGTTCAAAAACTTATTACCCTCGGGCGCAGGAACAACGCGAAGTCGATAAAAGACAGACTCATCGCCGTAATCCGGCAGAGTGTATTCCATCCCGTTATATTCGCCCGGGAGCGGACCATCCATTTTACGAAAAGGATCGGTCAATAGATTGGTGGAAACATCCACTTCATACCAGTGATTCCATTCGCTGGCCCAGCGCAGACGGGTTCCCGAGGCATTCGGCACAACGGACAACGCGAGTCCGGACGAGGCATCATTCGCGCGCGTTCCGGCCGCATACTCCGCCGCATTACATAGACCGTCGCCGTCAAAATCGGACGAGAGTACGTCCTCGGCCAGCGGAATGCCCTGATCGATAAACCATTTTTGCGGAACAGTACTCCCCGGAACCCGGTCGGCGCTGAAGAAAGCGTAAACGGCGGAATTACTGCTCACAGCGCCCAAATCCAATGAATAGCTCTGAAGGCCGACCGCATCGGCAATCTCCACACCGTTGTACAACAGCCGCGAAATATGATGATAAGGCTCCGCCTCCACCTGCACCACGACATTCGACTCCGGCCACGCCAGGAAATCGTCTGCGGGCCACGTACTTCCTTCGCCGAAGCAATCCACCAGCACCGGATACGGTCCACAAACATGGCTGTTCCAGATGCGCACCACCGCCGAGGTGCCATGATCCTCGACGACCTCAACATTCCACCCATATTCACCGCCCACATCCAGCGGGTTGCCTGTGCCGCCTGCCAACGAAACCGATTCCGAGGCATGTCCATAATGCAGATTATCAACCCAGACGCGGTGAACCTCCGTGTCCGTCGGCATTCCGGACGCACGGAGCGGATACTCTATTCTGGACGGCGTGACCACGCTGCCGTCATACGACCAGGCCGACCACTCAAACTGCGGCGGCACACTCCGTGGATCCAAATAGGTATACGCCGCGCCCGCGCTATAGTTTCGGCTATCCGTAAACAACGAAAGCCCCGCCTGAACCCCGTTCGTCCCATCGGGCAGCGCAACCGTTTCTCGCAACCCGAATGTCGCATCGCGGCCAAGCCAAAGATTTCCGTACATCGCCAACGCATTGGTAACAGACCGACCACCAAAGCTGTTTCTTTTGGCAAAAACGCCCGGATGCGCATCCACCACCTGAGCTACACCCTTTGCGCCGTAAGAAGGAAAATCCATTAAAAAGTTCGGCACGTTATTATTCCCGTATTGCTCGTCGATATACCAAACCAGCAGTCCGGAGGTTGCTTGTCCTACTTCGTTGAAAGCATAGCCAAGCACCTGATCATAACCTCCATCGGCAGCGGTATTGCGCCATTGCAGATAATAATAATGAGGAACGTCTCTGATTCTTAACCCATCCTCCACCAACCAGTCCGACTGAATGTTTTGCGGGTCGTCGGAGCTCCACTGCTGAACGGCCGCCCCGCCGCCAGGATTAAACCTAATGTTTGCGACAAATACACCGTCGCCCTCAACCGCAACATCCGTTTCATACAAAAGCATAAAGCGGGCATACATCCCTGCATAATCGCCCAGCGGAAAAGATTCAGTTTGATATTCGGGATAATCTGAACTTCTGCCCTTATAGGTGGCTGCATTCGTCGACCAATGTTGCCCATCGGGGCCAACGAGCAGAACCAGCTTTAATTTATCAAAAGCAGATCCGATATCAAATGTCAGCTGAACCGAAACTTCTGCATCCGAACCGGAAATCAGAACCATATTGGTTGGCGCAAGCACCTTGCTCGAAGAGCTCTCCGCTCCGCTCCACCAATATGTAGATTGACCAGCGGGAGGAACCGGAGAAAAGCCGACTTGCTGATCCTCCAATCGAATCCGCACCGCGCGCTCCATTCCCTCCGGCAGATTCAATCCGTTTCCGGCCTGATACAACTCCACTAGCAAAGGTTCCATGGGAGGATTCGTTATCGACAGTGGCCCCAACCACCCCCAGCCATCCAGATGATACGGATCCATCGCCAACGGAAGATACCCCTGAGGAAATCCGATCCACTCATATCCCATTTCCGTCCAGCTCTCTGCGGAAGTACGTCCGCCTGCGTACGAATATAGATCGATCGCGCCCAGTGCATGCCCGTATTCATGAGAAAATATATCCGGCCCGCTGCTTTCAGGCATCATAATATAGGATTCCACCGAAATTCCATCGGCAATCTCCAACCGGTCAACATTTCCGCTGTGAGGCCACATTCGAGATTCCGGCATATAACTATTGTCGTATAGATTTCCTCCAGATTCGCCAAACCCGGAATAAACAATCCATAATGAATCGACAACGCCATCGCCGTCCAAATCATAATCCGCCCAATTAATCTCTGGATACAGCTCCACCGCCGCACGACAGGCATCTCTCACCAAACCGGACGAACCGCCCACCTCTGGAATGACCCCTCTTGCATAATCAACCTGAGATCTCACATCATCACTCACAGTAAGTGCGCCCGGCACCGCATCTGCCGCATAATACATCAGCGAATTGGACAGCGTAATCCATCCATACACATCGCCGTCCAGCGCATACTTTCCGCCCGACATTTCCGCATAATAATTACTGACGCTGTAGCCCGACCAATCCGCGTAATAATGCGATCCGTCGCCCCGCTCAAAATCGAATACCGCGCCATCCCCGAATATAATATCGGCATAATAATCCGCCGAAAAATCAGCGCGCCAAATTGAATTCCAAAGTGAGTCATCCGTATCTCCGGAAGGCGGCCGCGGAATTTCATTATGTAGCGGGCCGGAATAAACCATATTGGTCGGCCCTGCAATGCCATAATAATCCGCGAAATATTGCGAGGCCACCGCGTCGCTGTGATTGGTTCCGTTCCATTCCCCGCGATCGGCGTATCCGAACGGATCCCAGAGCGATTCCCCCGGCGTCCATGTAAACGTATTCGTTCCGCCGAACTCCACCAGCAGCACTAAGACACGCCCCTGCTCTTCGGCCTCTATGTTCAGTGCCTGACGCTGCAAACTCCCTTCCGTATCTGGATGCGCAATCTGATAGCGTCGCGCACGGAACTCTCTCAGCTTTTCCGGATTTGGCTCACTCTCCCCTCTCAGCGGCGGAGCCGCGAAGGCACCAACAGCAATAAACAACCATCCCACGATAATCCATTTACGCATAACCGGCTCCATTTTAACCGTGCATCTCTTCTCGCCGACCGAAAATACGTAGTGCAAAGAGGAAAACAATCAGATTCGCCACGACCCCAACCGTCAAGCCATCCATATCGGTCGAAGCTTTTGCGAACCCATTCCAGAGTAACATTGACATCAAGCCGCTGAGCGCGCTCACAGCAAACACCTCCAATCGCGCCCGCACGCCCCAGATCGCCGCAACAATCTGTACCAACACCAGCGGGGCCCAGAAATTATACGCTGCCATTAACACATCGAGCACACTGTCT
>JAFGWS010000038.1 GCA_016937035.1 Pontiellaceae bacterium | reverse complement strand
GCGCTCGCGCTCCAGATCCATGGAGTCGAGCAGCTGCTCCTTCATTTTGCGCTGCTCCACGGTCTGGGTCAGCTCCAGCATACGGTCCGCCAGCGTCGACTTTCCGTGGTCAATATGGGCAATAATTGAAAAGTTTCGGATTAAACTGAGATCGTTCATAAATGTTCGTTATTCGGATTTCGGGCTTTTCCCTTAAAAAAAGCGAACGCTCAAGCTAGCGGAGCACTCCCTGCACGTCAAGCGCATGGAGCGGCATGGTCGCTGGTTTGAACAACGAAAGAGAAGGATCAAAAACAAGGTCATCCTTGAATCAAAAAGCAATCGAGCAGGTGGAAGCAGAAAGAGTAATTATTCTGTCCCCAAAATCATTCTGCCTAATTTCATTCCTCTCACGGCAATCCACAGCCCGGACGACGTCCGATACCGCAAATGGTAATTTGGAGTGCGGAAGGCCGAAGGCCGGCGACTGCCGCTCGACACCGCTATCAAACAAATCCACCGGAGAAAAGGAACCTCTGTGACTCAGTGCCTCCAGCAAGGCGGGTGGTCAAAAATTTAACCCGGAAAATTCCCTGAATTTCCAGTCGTCACGCACCCAATTATCCGGGAAATTCAACCCATGAACAAAAACCCAGAACTCCTGGCCCCGGCGGGCAGCGTCGATGCCGCATGGGCCGCCTTGGCCTACGGCGCCGACGCCGTCTACGCCGGACTGCCCCGCTTTTCCGCCCGCGCCGAAGCCGTTAATTTTTCCGAGGAACAGCTCGACGAGCTGATCGGCTATGCCCACGCGCACGACCGCAAAGTCTACATCACATTCAACACGCTCGTGCAGCAGCATGAACTCGCAGACGCACTTGAAGCGCTGGCGCGCATCCGCGATCTCAACGCCGACGGCGTAATCGTCCAGGACCTGGGCGTGGCCTGCATGGCCAAACGCTTTTTCCCTAAACTTCCTCTGCATGCCAGCACCCAGCTGGCTGTTCACAACCTCGACGGCGCGAAGCTGCTGGCCGATCTCGACTTCACCCGCGTGGTACTGGCGCGCGAGCTGAGCCTTAAAGAGATTGAAACCATCACGCGCGGCTGCGGCATCGAAACCGAAGTCTTCATCCACGGCGCGCTCTGCTATTCCTACAGTGGACTCTGCCTCTTCTCCTCGCACCTGCTCGGCCGCAGCGGTAACCGCGGCCGCTGCGCCTATTGCTGCCGCCAGACGTTCAACACTTCCGACGGAAGAAAAACGCCATTTTCCATGAAGGATTTTGTCGTCGGTCCGCACCTCGACAAACTGCTGGATGCCGGAGTGACATCGCTCAAGATCGAAGGCCGCATGAAGAGCCCCGAATATGTCGGCGCCGTTACCGATTTTTACCGTAAGCGCCTGAGCCATGAAATCAACACTCAGCAACAACAGCAACTGCTCTCCGACATTCAGACCATCTTCGGTCGCCCCGCCACCGACCTCTATCTTAAAAACGCCGACACCAACCCGATCGATCCAACCACCAACGGACACCGCGGCGCCGTTATTGGAACGATTCAATCGATTGTCCCCGAACAGGGCAGTCATTGGCTCCATTTCCATACCGACCGCGCCCTGCAAAAATATGACGGCCTCAAAATCGAGATGTCCGGCAAAGAACCTTATGGCTTCTCCGCCACCGAAATCCGACTGCTGGGCGACCGCAAAAAGCATCTTAAATTTGAAATTCCCGCGCATACCGACATCGCCGTAAAGCTGCCGACGGATCATCCTTACCTCGAAAGCGGACTCACCATCTACTGCTCCATCTCGCAGGAGATCCGCCGGCGCTATAAATTTGAAGCGCCGCGCCCCGGAGTCTATCGCCAGCGCAAGCCGTTCAACGCAACGGTTGAGCTGACCGCCGCAGGCATAACAGCCCGTTCAGCCCAAACTGAAATCCGAATTAAAGAACCGCTGAGCGAAGCCCGGAATCCAGACCAGAGCGGAGCCTCGATCCGAAAATGCTTCGAAAAAACCGGCGGAACCGAGTGGCAACTCGATCGCCTCGAAATCAACGACAACGGCCTATTTGCACCGGCATCGCTGCTCAACGAAGTCCGCCGACAACTGCTCGAAAAGCTGAGCGCAGCATTCGCTGAGCATAAAACCGCCGCCCACGCGGAGCGGCTGCAAGAATTGGTTTTTTCTGTTAGGGACGGCTGTCCCCAGCCGTCCGAAGAGGAAGCAGCGGAAGGACACGCAGCGGAGTGGGGACACTCCGCCCTACCCACAGATGAAGAACGCTGGTCCGTCAAGCTGCGCGACCTCTCGCTTCTCGATCAACTGACCGACGACGAACTCGCACAACTTGACGAAATTGTGCTGGAGACCCATAACGTAGACGAAGCTTCCAGCTTCGTTATGCCCCCTCGGCCGAATGACGACAACGAAGCAGGTGATTGCGCCGTACAGAAGCAAGCTTTCGTCTACAGCAAGCGCCTGGCCATTCCAGTCATTCAGCGAGGTAGGGACGACTGTCCCCAGTCGTCCACGGCGGAGTGGGGACACTCCGCCCTACCCCTCGAAGCCGCCAACATCGGCGCACTCCATGCCTTCCGCCACGCTACCGATCTGACGGCCGACTGGCCGCTCTACACCTTCAACACCGAGGCCGCCGCGCAGTGGAAGGAGCTGGGGATTCGGCAAAACGTGCTTTCGCCGGAAGATACCGGCGATAATCTGAAGGCGCTGATCAAACTCCTCGGCGACCGAGCCATCGTTTCCGTCTATCAACACACGCCGCTGATGATTTCCGCCACCCGACCCGATTGCGGAGAGACACTCATCGATCGCGATAAGCGCAGCATGCGCATTGAGCAAAACGGCGACCCATATATCCTGATTGATGAAGCCCCGTTTTCGCTGATCGAGCACCTCGACGAACTCCGCGCCGTCGGCGCACATAATTTCCGAATGGACCTCACTTACGGCGTCCACACTGCGGCCGACGCTGCCCGAATACTCCGCAGCGCATTCGCCGGCGAATCCATCGCCGGAAGTCATGACGGGAACTATCGCCGGACGCTGTAGGGCCTCTTGAAAAACCTCTGGTTTTTCTGAGGCGGTTATTCGTTATCAGTTAATAGTTAGTTCGAAAGGGTTGAAATCACCGCGAAATCCAATCGAGCTGGAGAGCGACGAAATTACTTCTCCGAGCCTAATTATGTCGGAACTCCGATTCCACAAACGGCTCGGACAGCGTCCGCCCCTTTAATCCGCCAGGCAACCCCCGTCATCCGGGGTAGGGACGGTCCCCAGTCGTCAGGCAAGGTAGGGACGACTGTCCCCAGTCGTCCGCAGCGGAGTGGGGAGACTCCGCCCTACCGTTCGAAACCGCCAACATCCTCACCGAATGGCCAGTAGAAGAATAAGCCAACACAACCTTTGGAGTGCGGTGGGCTGAAGGCCGGCGATAGCCGCTTGACACCGCTTTAAAACAAACACGCTCAGTTGGCACAGCGCCTCCGGCGCATTTTAAAGCGCGGTCAAGTTGCTCCGCAACCCTGCGGGCCCGCGCACTCCATATCGCACAGGCAACCTTTGGAGTGCGCAAGCTTGATTGCGCTTTTAAATACGGCGGCTCGACGCCGTTGCAGCTGCCGCAAAACGACCCGCTCAACGTAATCATCTAAAAGCAGTGTCGAGCGGCTCCGCCGCTTTATAAAAAGTCATACAGTCCGACTGCGCACAGCCGCCGGTGCAGTTCTTTTTACACGGGAGTTCAATTTTTTGAATCCTTCCCTTGCGCTCAAGCAGTTCGAGCATGGGTTGCAGTGCGCTCGTGTCGATCTTGAGCGCCAGACTGATTTCCTGAACCGAGCTTGCGCCGCCGCGCTCCTGAAGCAGTTTGACGATATCGCTCAGCATTTTTTCGCCCCCCGGTTTCCCGCTGCGCGCAGACCGATCATCAGTGCAGCCAGCATGGCCAAACATCCGCCGATCCAACCTGCGGACGACGCGGGATGCGCAGCGAAGGTGCTCGACTGGAAGAAGAGCGTAGAAACGATCCAGGCGAGCACCGTCAGATAGCTCACGGCAAAGACCATCCAGCGCATTCCGATCTCCCGCGCAATGGCGGCCATGGCGGCTACGCACGGCGCATAGATCAGAATAAACAGCATATAGGCGAGCGCGGCCTGGCTCCCATGTTCGCCAAAGTGCTTCACCATCGTGGTATAGCGCTCCTGATCGGAGGCCGTTTCCACCTCATCGACTGCGCCGGAAAGCCCCAGCGGATCGAGCAGATTATGCCCGAGGTCTTTAAATCCTGCCGGAATAGCTGCGAATGCGTCAGCGATCCCTTGTCCAAAATCAAACGACTCCTCTTCGGCTGAGGCTTCGGCCTCCGTCTCTTCCATCTGACTGTAGATGGCGTCGAGCGTTCCCACCACAGATTCCTTGGCAAAGATCCCGGTAAAGAGGCCCACGGTGGCGGGCCAGTTTTCGTCTTCGATCCCCATTGGGCGGAAAACCGGCGTAACGGTACGACTCATGGCGCTGAGCACCGAGTTTCTGGAATCGTTATTGCCGAAGCTGCCGTCGGCCCCCAGCGAATTCAGGAACCCGAGCAGCGCCACAATCAGCAGAATGATCTTCCCCGCTTTGATAATAAACGACTTCAGCCGATGCCAAGTGTGATACATCACGCCGCTGAACGTCGGCATATGATAGGGCGGAAGCTCCATCACAAAACTGGTCACTTCGCCGCGCAGCAGCGTGTTTTTAAAGAGCAGCCCCGTCAGTACCGCCAACACAATGCCCGTCAGATAAATTCCGAAAATGACCGTTCCACCGTTGCTCGGGAAAAAGGCCGCGGCGAACAGCGTATAGACCGGCAGGCGCGCGCCGCACGACATAAACGGATTCATCAGCACCGCCAGAATCCGGTCGCGCCGACTCTCCAGCGTCCGCGTAGCCATTATGCCCGGAACATTACAGCCGAACCCGACCAGCATCGGAATGAACGCCTTGCCCGGCAATCCGATAAAGCGAAGAAAGTGGTCCATCACAAACGCCGCGCGCGACATATAGCCGGAGTCCTCCAAAAAGGAGAGGCAGAGGAAGATGAAAAAGATCGGCGGAATGAAGGTCGAAACGGTCTGAATACCGCCGCCGATGCCCTCTGCCAGAATAGCAATCAGCCACTCCGGCGCATCTATTAAACCGAGCAGACGGCCGAAGCCCTCCACAAAAATGGTCCCGAACAAGCCGTCGAAAAAGTCAATAAAGGGGGCCCCCACATTCATCGTAATGGCGAACACCAGATACATCACCAGGAAGAAAACCGGGAAGCCGAGCACCTTGTTGAGCACAATCTTATCGACCGAATCGGAAAAGCTTTTGCGCAGTGTATCGCTGGTCGAGGTCACATCGCGCGTCAGGCCGTGGATAAATCCGTAGCGGCCGTCGGCAACAATCATATCGGCATCTTCGCCCACCAGGCGTTCCACCTTTTTCAGCTGGTTATCCAGATCCGGGAGCTGTGCCTTATCCGCGCCGATAATTTCCAGTGCCAGCGCATCTTTTTCCAGCAGCTTAACCGCCAGCCAGCGGGCCGAAACCTTGTGGCTCAGCGCCGTATCCGCAAGGCTGATCTCCAGCGAATGGAGCAGCTTTTCGACATCCTTTTCATACTCCACGCGCACATTCGGCGTATGATGCGATTTGCTGATTTCAGACACCGCCGCGCGCAGCTCCTCAATGCCCAGCTTTTTAGAGGCGGTCACCGGCACGACCGGACAGCCCAAATGTTTAGCCAGATGATCGACCTCAATACGGATACCGCGCGCCTTGGCCATATCCATCATGTTCAGCGCCACCACCACCGGCACATTCATTTCGAGCAGCTGCGTGGTCAGATAAAGGTTGCGCTCCAGATTCGATGCATCGACCACGTTGATCACCACATCGGGCGTATCAAACAAGATATGCTTCCGCGCCACCTCTTCATCCGGGGAGAGCGCAGAGAAGGAATAAATTCCCGGAAGGTCGGTGACCTCGATCACCGCGTCATCGTGGGTATATTCCCCCATGACCCGCTCCACCGTCACACCCGGCCAGTTACCGACCCGTTGGTGTGCGCCGGTGAGGGCATTAAAAACGGTGGTTTTACCGCAGTTCGGATTGCCCGCGAGGGCGATCTTTAAATGGTTCATTTTCTGTCTACCTCAAGCACGTTGGCTTCATCGCTGCGCAGAACCACGCGCGATCCTTTGACTTCCACCTCAATGGGGCCGCTGAAGGGGGCTTTGCGTACTACGGTAAAATCGGCGTTTCGGTTCAGGCCCATCCGCAGCAGCTTCTGGCGATATGCCGGGTCCGCAGAACAAAACCCTGTAATGATCCCTGTTTGGCCGACCTTAAACTCCTTCAGCTTCATCTCATTCCTCAGCTTTCTTCTAAATCTCAAACGCGAATTGGAGCGTGACCCTATGGCCGTTGTCCCCATCGTCTAAATCTTCCACTCTTAAATATTCGGTCGAAACCGACGCATGCTCTCCCAGAGCACAAGAAATAACCGTTCCATATCCGCATTCGTGGAACTTTCCGGATAAGGAACCTCCGGCGGAGTCGGTATAGAAGTCGTTGGAGCCTTCCCATTTGGCCCCTACGGTCCAGCGATCATCTACCGCCAGAGAAGCTTCTAAATTATAGGCCATTGGAGAAAAATTTCCGGCCGTGCTTTCGTATTCCGACAACGCCCCGACCCATTCTGCATTGAGGGTTGCCGGCCCGCAGCAAAAGTTGGCATACGCGCCCGCACCGCCTTCGGTATGATTTATTCCCCCGGCCAAACCGGAGAGTCCGTCGGTTTCGAGAAGGTCAGACAACCAATAGGCGCCAAACTGAATTGAATCGCCCAACGAAACACCTGCGGCGGCGTAACCCGTTTCAATGGAAGAATCATCCGTTCCGCGAAAGGCACCGGCACACAGATGAAAGGTATCATTTCCGTAACCAACCTGTACCGCGCTCTGATTGATTTCCGCCAGTTCCAGCGTGAGCGGGTCGGAGATAAAGTCGCTCGAAAAGTCGCCGAACGGCAGATAATAACGCCCCGCCTGAAAATAAAATTCCCGGCCGATCGTAAAGTAGGCCTCGTCCAGATTGTTGGTTTCCGTATCGTTCTCTTCCCACAAAAGGCCCAAGTGGCCGGAGAGCCATTCGTTCACCTCAGCGTCGAGCGTGAATTCAGCAGTCGCCAGAATCAGATCACTTTCGGAAACCGATCCAATCCGCGATGCACTCCCCTCGGCTTCCAGCAACAATCCCCAATCCAGTGATCTCAACGACAAAGCGTCGCGCATCTGCGGCAACACATCCGAAGAACGCTGCCGATTCTCCCCGTTCGCTTTGACCGTCTGCTCCATGTTTATCTCTTCACCTCGAACATTTCCGATTCCGACTCCTGTAATAAAAGCTCCCAAGAGCCTCATTGCCTTTCCTGCGTTCATTTTCTGTTTCCTTAAAATGTCCTACCTCTCCACGAGGTCCCCGACATTCTAACTCGTTTGTTTTACCGCTCCAGGGTCTCCCTGGCAGCAATCAATCTCTTAAACAGCGCATGGAAGCATCAACCACATAGCGATACTGCTTGCCGCAGTGCACGATCACCTCTTTCTGCCCTTTTTTCAGAATCCGAAAATCAATCCGCATCTCACCGAACCCGTCGTGCTCGACGAGCATATTGTAGAGCGCATTGATCCGCTTTTTTACATTTTCGTGGCAATCGGCCATACTTCTTCTCTTGGTTGATCTGCCATCTAATTTAGATATTATCTCAACACGGTCAATCCAAATATCCTGTTTTTTGCCGCGCCTACCATTTCTGTTTCCCCTTTTTTCTGCCCATCCTTGACAATGCCCCCGGCGTTAAGTATCTCTTCCCAAGTAAAAACTGTTGCGCGGACGGATCTCTCAGGGGTGTGTATCCCGATCCATGTGGCCCGCAAGCCCGCATTAACCGAGTATGAAAGTCATGAAAAAAGTAACTACCAGCATAATGGTGCTGAGCATCGCTGCCGCGAGCTCGTTTGCTCAGGCCCAGCAACCTGCTATGAAAACGGACATCACCTTAAACCTTTCGCAGACCGGCGAGCCGATTGAACCGTTTATTTACGGTCAGTTTATCGAACACCTCGGCCGATGCATCTATGGAGGCATCTGGGCGGAAATGCTCCAAGACCGCAAATTCTACTTCCCGATCACCGAGGACTACGATCCCTATAAGGATCTGCTCGATACCGATTTCCCGGTCGTCGGCGCCTCGCCGTGGGAAATTGTCGGCAAGGCTAAAGGTCTCACGATGGTTGAAGAAGACTCTTTCGTCGGCGAATTTACGCCGCGCATTGAAAAGGGTACGGCCATTCGTCAGCACGATCTTGCCACCGAAAAGGGCAAATCCTACGACGGATATATCTGGCTGAAAAACGCCGGCGATGAGCGCAGCGAAGTGGTCGTCACTTTTGCCGCCGACGCAGAAGGCAAGAAGCAGGACGTCAGCGAAACCATTATTGTTCCGGCCGGCGACTACGAAAAATACCCGTTCACCTTTGAAGCAAAATCGGACAGCGATGAAGCCACGCTGACCGTCAGCGTAGAAGAAGGCGCTGTTTTTGTGGGTACGCTCTCGCTTATGCCGGCCGATAATATCCGGGGTATGCGTCCGGATACCATCGCGCTGCTGAAGGAACTGAACGCCCCGATCTACCGCTGGCCGGGCGGAAACTTTGTCTCGGGCTACAACTGGCGCGACGGCATCGGCGACCGCGACCGTCGTCCGCCCCGCAAGAATCCCGCCTGGACCGGCGTGGAGCACAACGACTTCGGTACCGATGAATATCTCGACTTTTGCCGCGAGATCGGCACGGAACCCGCCATTGCCGCCAACACCGGGTTCGGCGACGCCTATTCCGCCGCGCAGTGGGTCGAATACTGCAACAGCGGCGGCGAGACCATCGGTGGACAATGGCGTGTGGATAACGGCCATCCGGAACCCTACAACGTCAAATACTGGTGCGTCGGGAACGAAATGTGGGGACCTTGGCAGCTCGGCTTCATGCAGCTTGCGCAATATATCCTCAAGCACAACGAAATTGCGGACGCGATGTGGGCGGTAGACCCGGAACTCCAGCTCGTCGGCGTTGGCGCGGTCGACCAGATCAACACCGACTATGACCCGGATCAAGCGGCATCGAACTTACTGTGGTCGGTCGGCATGATGGAGGGGTCCAGCGACCACATGAACTATCTCTCCGAGCACTTTTATTCCGGCCGTACGCCGTGGACCGAAGATCCCGAGCTGCCCGTTCTGGAGCATGTCGTGCTGATGCGCGACCAGATCCGCCGAATTACCAATGAACACCGCCGTCTTCAGCCCACGATCGAGGAGCTTGACGGAAAGACGATGCACATCGCGCTGGACGAGTGGAACTATTGGCACCGCGTCTACGAGTATGGCGAACTCGGCTGCGTCTACGATCTGAAGGATGCGCTGGGATCCGTGATCGCCCTTCATGAAATGTATCGCCAGAGCGACCTGATCAAGATCGCCAACTATGCCCAGACCGTCAACGTGATCGGATGCATCAAGACCACCAAGACCGACGCCGAATTCGACACCACCGGCATCGTCCTCAAGACTTACCGCGCTCAGTGGCAGCCGATTCCGATCAAGCTGCCCGCCGACGCCTATGGGAACCTCGACGTTGCCGCCTCCAAATCGGAAGACGGAAAGATTCTGACCGTCAGTATCGTCAACCCGACAGATGAAGATGTCACCCTCGACTTCAGCGTCGAAGGCGTTCAGCTGCCGCGCAGAGCAACCGTCTGGACGATTACCGGCAAAGACCAATGGGCACACAATGTGCCGGGCGAAAAGCGTCAGGTGGATGCCGAAGAGGACAGCGCTCGCATCGCGAACGGTCTGAAGGCCCCCAAACTCAGCTCCGTGCTCTACCGCATCGAGCTGTAAGCTTCAGCTGAAATCTAAATTCTGCAAAGCACCCGTCCAACAGCGGGTGCTTTTTTCGGCTCATAGAGCCGACACATTTGCATCATTGCATCGTTGGCTCTGCGAGCCAATTTCTGCGAACTAATTCATCATCGCAGCGGCGGCGGTGCTACACCGCCTTCCATGGAATAGCCATAGCGTGCTCGGTCAGTCGGTATGGCTCGTTACCCCCATAAATAATTACGCCGGGAACGGCGTTGGCGTAGGTGTTGCGGAACGCCAGTATTCCTCGCGCATCGTGTTTATTGAGTCGATGCGATGCCTTGAACTCAATGGGGAATAGTTTTCCGTTGAGGTCGAGGACGGCGTCGACCTTCGCCCGATTTTGTGTCCGCCAATGGTAGATCGACGGGGGCAACGGCATTCGTTGGATCTGCCGCATAATCCAGCCAACGCCCCACGATTCGAAAATGCTGCCGAAATTTGGATTGCTCAATAGACCCTCGGGCGATGGGATTGCGTTCAAATAGCAGGCGAGCCCCGTATCCTGTAGATGTCCTTTGGGTTTG
>JAFGWS010000002.1 GCA_016937035.1 Pontiellaceae bacterium | reverse complement strand
GCTTCTGGATTTGTTCAAAGAGCGCTAGATAATAGCTGACTGCGGTTCGCGGTCAAGCGTTGTTTTTGCGATTTTCATCGCCCCGAAATCGGGCGGGCCAAAACGGCAACCCCATGAGTCCAAACCGTTTGTTTTGACCGCACATCTGCAGGACTCCGAAGCACAGACCGTGGAGCACGGCCTGCCTATTATTCTTCGTCGGAGTCTACCCCTTTCGCCGGAGCAGAAGCCGGGCCGTCACCCTGCGGTTTACCGCCGAGCAGGGAAACAACGCGCTCCTGCACCTCTTCCAACGCATCGAGTTTGAGCTGCGGATCAATAATCAGAAAACTCTCGCCGGTTTTTCGGTGTTCGTAAATGCGCATTTTTGAACCGTTTTCAGCGACCTGCACATCGCGCTCAACCAAAATTTTCTTTCGCTCCAGCATAACGGCCAAAATAAATACGGCATCCAGATCGGCCTCATCGTCTTGATCCATCAGCTTGCGCAGGAGCGATTCCGCATTCTCTTTTTTTACCGTCTCTTCGTCGGGCGGGGGCGGAACGAGGAAAACCGTTTTCCAGACACTCAGCCCGGAATATTTTTTATTCCAGCAATCGCAACAGAAATCTTCGCGGTGATATTCTTCGCCATCGGCCAGCAGGCGGGAAAACAGCGTCTCTCTATCGGCAAACGCCTTTGCGCACTTTGCACACGTCTTGGAACATTTGCGCACACTCCAATGACCCCTGTTTTCTGTGCCCACGACTTTTTCCCTGCCTCTCAACTTCTATCCATATCGACCATCATCCATCGCAAATCGGCAATCCACGACAAATCCGCTATTCCGCCTTATCCCAGATCTCATGGCGCTGCTGCCAAAAATAGACCACTCCGGTCCAAGCGGTCAGCACCGCAGCACCCAGCCCCAGCCACCAGGCAAAGTTTGAACCCGGAGTCGGCAGTACCGGCACGTTCCAAATCAGTCCTAGAAAATAGAGTCCGATTGCGACCATCTGAACTGTTGTCTTAACCTTGCCCCACATTCCGGCGGGCATAACGATGCCCTTTTCAATCATCAGCAGCCGCATACCCGTCACCATAAACTCCCGCGCAATAATCAGCACGACCATCCACGCATCAATGCTGCCGAGTTCAACAAATCCAATAAAGGCCGCGCAGACGAGCACTTTATCGGCCAACGGATCCATCAGTTTTCCGAAAGAGGTCACGCCGAAAAAGTTGCGGGCAAGATAGCCGTCGAGCGCATCCGTGACACTCGCGAGCACAAAAATGACCAACGCTATGATCTGCGCATAGGGAAACTGAACCGTCATACAAACCATCATTACGGCGGTCATCCAAAAACGGCTGACCGTCAGGTGATTGGGAAGACTTTTCATAAAAACTATTTCCGTTTATTCACTTGCGCCGGAGGCATTATAATAGACCGGCGGAACATCCTCGGAGATTAACTGATGCTCCCTCGCCGCGCCGCCGGCGGGAGCGGGTTCATCATCCTTCGCGCATTGCTTCACCCCCACGGCCGCAAGCACGAGGACCACTACAGCGAAAACACCCACCACGATTTTCTTTATCGGCAGCCCCCCGTCGAGCACTTGACCGAACATTTTTTCTGCAGCTTCAGACAACGCCGCCCGACCTTTTGCCGCAGTCTCCGACTCACCCGGCGTTAAATCCGCTTTCACCAACGATTTTCGCACATCGTCCGTAAGCTGTGTTTTTTTATTTCGAGGTCCGTATTGCGAAAGATATTCATTCACCAGCGGAACCGCATCCAGCCCGAGATACTGGGCATACATGCGGATAAAGCCCTTCACATAGACCGGCGCGGCGAGTTCTCCAAAATTATCAGCCTCCATCGCCTCAATATATTTCGACATAATTTTCGTGGCCTGTCCGGCTTCGGAAATTGTGACGCCCTTTGACTGGCGGGCGGCTTCGAGCTTCTGCCCGATGGTTCCAATATTTAAATTACCCTGCTGCATCATCCGCTGCTCCCGTGTTTTGTGGAATTTCTCCATCCAGATCGATCAATATTTCGCGCGGCCCCGCTCCGTCGGGCGGCCCCACAATGCCCCGTTCTTCGAGCAGATCCATTACGCGTGCCGCGCGTGTATAGCCAATGCGCAGACGCCGCTGCAGCGAAGAGGTCGATGCGCGTTTGGTCTGCCGAATCACCTCGATGGCCTGCTCCACAATCTCATCGTCGCCGCCGTCATCCACTTCCGGCAGATCAACCGTCTTGTTTTCAATTTTCTCGTGAATTTCCGTAATAAATTCCGGCTGGCACTGCTCCTTACAGAAATTGGTGACGCGGTCGATCTCGCCGTCGCTGGTGTAAACGCCCTGCAGGCGGATCAGCTTATCGGTTCCGGGCGGCAGCACCAGCATATCGCCCTTGCCCAGCAGCGTATCCGCGCCCATCCGGTCGAGAATCGTGCGGCTGTCCACTTTTTGGGAAACCTTAAACGCAATGCGCACCGGGAAGTTAGCCTTGATTGTTCCGGTAATCACCTTCACGTCCGGGCGTTGTGTTGCCAAAATCATATGAATCCCGGCCGCGCGCGATTTGGCCGCCAGGCGTGCAATCCCGGCTTCAATCTCCGCCTGCGCCACATGCATCAGGTCCGCCAACTCATCGATCACAATCACAATATAGGGCAGTTTCTCAGGCAGCTCATTTTTCTTTTCGTCCCCTGAGTCCAGTTCATCGCCAAAGAGTTCTGTCTGCTTCTGCACAGCGCGGGCATTAAAGCTCGGCAGATCGCGAACGCCCGCCTGCCGGAACCACCTGAAGCGGCGTTCCATCTCGTCGATCGCCCACTTCAACCCCAACGCCACCTTCTTGGCATTCGTAATCACCGGCACCACCAAATGCGGCAGATTATTATAGGCGTGAAACTCCACGGTTTTCGGATCCACCAGAATCAGCCGCATGGCATCGGGCGAATGCTTCATCAGAAGCCCCGTCAAAATGGAATTCATACAGACCGACTTCCCCGCGCCCGTTGCCCCGGCAATCAGCAGATGCGGCATTTTGGCGAGATCGAATGTAATACTGTGCCCGTTCACATCCTTGCCGAGCACCAGCGGCAGCGCATGCTTGTCGGACTGAAAAACCCTGCTTTCCACCAACTCGCGGAAAAAGACCGACGCCCGCGACGTATTGGGGATTTCCACGCCGCACACCCCCTTGCCGGGAATCGGTGCCTGAATACGAATGCTCTCCGCATGCATTTTCAGCGCAAGATTATCGGAGAGGGATTTGATCCGTTCCACACGCACGCCTGAAGCGGGCAGAATTTCGTAACAGGTCACCACCGGACCCTGCTGCACCCCGGTCACCTTTGCTTCGACACCAAATTCTTCGAGGGCCTTCTGTAAAATTTCTGCGGTATCGGCAATTTCGTTGGCCGACATTCCTTTGCTCTGCGGCACGGGCGGATCGAGCAGAGAGAGCGGCGGCAGGATATAATCTCCATGTGCACCTTCATCCACCTGAGCAAATGGTTCCACATGGGCATCATTGCTCGACATTTCGACTTTGCGGGGTTTTTTGCGGGGGTTCTTTTCCGGCGGAGGAGGCGGCAAACCCGACTCCACTACCGGCGCAAGATCGATCAGATTCTGCTGTTCAACCAGCAGCTTACGAATATCCACATCCGACTCTTCAGCGGGAGCCGTTTCCGGCTTCGATTTTTTCTTTTTCGGCTCCGGACGCTCCCGCTTCACTTTCGGCGGCTTCTCCTTTTTCGGGCGCGGCTCTTTTTCCCTCTTTACCGAAGTCGGTTTTTCCTCCCGCCTTTCAATCTTCACCCGGCGCAGATGCCCCCAGATCCATTTTCCAAATTCAATAAGGCTCACGTTAAAGAGCTTTACGACAGAAAGCACTAGAAAGACAACAAAGAGCAGGCCCGTTCCTCCGGCTCCCAATAACGACACCAGTGATTTTCGTCCGAATTCGCCGGCCAGCGCATTACCGATCACTCCGCCGGGAAGATCCTGCTGATTAATATTTTCTGCAGCACGATTCCAGAACTCTGCATTCATCTGAATGAGCCCAGCCAAGCAGGTGAGGCCCAACACAAACCATACTATTTTAAAAACGGTTCGCGACCCTGAACGCAACAGCGAGGAAATGCTCATCCAGATCAGGGCAACGGGAACGGTGTAACTTGCAAGCCCCCAAAGCATAAACGTACCACATGCCAGCCAAGCCCCGACAAAACCCGCCCAATTACTCGTCCACACCGGATCGCTGTTAAATGCTCCGACCTGCGATTCATCGTAGGAAAGCATGCCCAGCAGCAACACCAGCCCAAGAATCCCGATGACTATTCCCGTAAATTCCCGCCAAACAGGATGCCCTTTTCTGTCTATTTCCTTTTTTCCCATTCGTCCAATATAGCCCAACTTCCAGCGGTAAATCAAAATGATTTATGAACATTGGGAAGATTCGGGCATTCAAAACGCATACAACCCCGATATTTCATGGATGTAAGCACGTTCCAACACATTCGGGAACGCTGTTTTTCGCCCACCGAAGCAGCCGTCAGCTTTTCCCTTTATATTTCTGATCCAGCGTCTTCATCGAACGGTAAAAGCGCCCAAGCTTTTTATCCTGATCCCGCTTTTCGAGCGCCGACTGCTCGTGAAACGCCGCCTCTTTGATCAGTCGAATATAATTGTTATAGCGCGCTTGAGAGATTTCACCCCGCTCCACAGCGGCCAAAACAGCACATCCCGGCGTATTTACATGCGCACAGTCGTTAAAGCGGCACTGCTCCGCCAGCAGAAGAATATCGTCGAAGGTCTCTCCGATGCCCTCGTCCACATCCATATTGCCGAGCTCGCGCATGCCGGGCGTATCGACAACTAACGCCCCGTTATCCAACGTAATCAACTCCCTCCATGTGGTTGAATGTACCCCTTTTCCGTCGGACTCACGCACGGGGAGCGTAAAAAGATAATCCTCCTCGCCCAGCAGATTATTCAGCAGCGTGGTTTTCCCCACGCCGGAGGTTCCGATGATGCAATACGTGCGCCCGGGGCGGAACAACTCCATAACCTCTTCCAGATTATTCTGTTCTGTGTTGCTGAACGCATGGAGCACCACCTTCGGCATTCGCGCTCGAACTTCACCGATTCTCCGCTCCAGCTCTTCGGAGTCGAGCAGATCCGCCTTGCTCAGCAAAACGATCGGCTCAATCCCGCTCTCATTAACCATGACCAAATAGCGCTCCAGACGCTGAAGATTAAACCCCGGTCCCAGCGTCTGCATAATGAAAGCCGTATCAATGTTGGCAGCAATCAATTGATAGCGGGTGGTTCGTCCCGAAGTCTTACGCCGCAGCGCCGACTGACGCTCCAGCACCCGAACAATGCTTCCGAAGCAGCCATCGCCGGAATCTTTCACCAACACCCAATCACCCACCGTCGGCAAATCCAAACGCGATTTGGCCTGGTGGCGCAACCGCCCCGTGGTTTTGGCAGGCCAACTCTCCGTGCCGTCCGAAACCTCGCACTCCCCTTTGTGCACCGCAGTTACCCGAACAACATTCAGACCCGGCTCATCAACGGAGGCAACCTGATCAGCAAACCATGCATTATAACCGAATTCTTCCAGCGTCATACTCAACCCAATTTACAGCACCATTCTCAGCTAGACTCTTTCTACCAACGGAGAATTATTCCCGATCTGAGGCGCGCGATGCAATATAACTTTTCGGGCGGAGAACCTTTTCGCACTCAACCTTCTCAGACCCATTCAGAATTATCCGGCAGAAACGAAGTGAGGCCGGCGCGCAGCGACGGCAGTGAAACGACGATGACGTTGCGTCTACGACAGTGCAAATTAATTCGGGTGCTTCAGGAATAGTTGAAGACGGTTTTTCGGTAGGCTTCGGGGTGGCCGATGTCATAGCGGCGGCCATCGACTCGACAGCCGATAAAGCCCTCTTCGCTCCGAAGCTTATCGAGACAGGGCGTCAACTGATACTCTCCGTTTTCACAGCGCATGTTTCGGCTGATGTGATCGCCAAGCAGTTCGAAAATACGCGGGGTGAGAATGTATTGGCCGAAGATGGTCAGAAAGTTTCCCTCTTTCACATGCTGCGTGGTCAGATGCTCGAGAGCATATTCAGGCGTTGGTTTCTCGGCAAACTCGGTAATCGACAAGACAGACCCGTCGTCGTCCTCCCAAACACCGGTTACACAGCCGTAGCGCTTAAGGTCTTCCGCAGGTGCTTCCTGTAATCCAACGACACTTCGCCCAGTACGTTCGTAGACATCGATTAACTGCTGAATGCAGGAGGTTCCCGTGTTCGAAGAAAAGAGGTGATCGCCCAGTACAAGCATAAACGGCTCGCCGTTCACCCACTCTTTCGCGCAGTGAACGGCGTGGCCGAAGCCATCCTGACTCTCCTGAACCACAAAAGAAACCTTGCTGCCCAGATCCATGATATACTGCATATACCGCCGGTCCTCTACGGATAGTTTATTGGCATGCTCCACCGACAGTTGACGATGGAAAAACTCCTCAAACATTTCGCGGTCACCTTCCTGAATCACGATGCAGACTTCCTCAATTCCCCCCGCAATCAGTTGCTCAATAATCGCCATAATGACCGGCTTGGCGCGTCCGTCGGTGTCGATGATCGGGAACATCTCTTTCTTCAGCGTCTTGGTGGCCGGATAGAGTCGGCTGCCGAATCCGGCGGCCGGAATAACGGCTTTGCGCAATCGATTAAGCGACTCAATATTAAGTTTCATGCAGGACATGTTCAGATCGCGCTCGATAATCTCGATGACCGCATCCTGCGCCGCCGAATCTCTGACAAGAAACTGGGCGGTCCCGTCGCCCTGTGAACCCACGCCCTTTCCGCCGAGAATGTAGGGCTGAATCGGTGCATACGCCAACAGCTTATGCAGAACCGGCGATGTCAACTGCGAGGGGCAGGCCGGCTGAAGGTGCTCGTCAAATTTCGCCTGCGCCTCGCCCATCAATTTACCCAGCGTTTCAGCATCGCCGGAACGGACGGCCTTTGCTGCACGCTCAACGATATCGGCATTGATGAGCCCCAGATATTCCTGCACCTTACGCTGTTGTTCGTTGTCGGCGAAGGGATAACACTTGTTGAGCTTGGAGAGAATCTCTTTCGTATCTTTAAATGCCTTCAAATCCACAATGACATAATGGAGCGTCTGGGTAACCTTGATCTCCTCGACATCAAGGCGGTCCCCATCAAACGTCATCATCACGGGGCGGTTTCCGTAGGCGCAACCCTGATCCAGGCGACCACACCGCGACGGCGTAGTGATTTCGCCGGCGTACGCATATTCCATTTCACCGCGCACGGTCATCTTCAGATCATAAATACGATTAAACGCGCGGGCAACCAGCACGCAGATGGCCGCCGAAGAGGAGAGCCCTTTTTGGACCGGAAGGTCCGTGCGGTAATTGTCAATCTCCAGACCGCGCACCCGGTAATGCGTCAGAATTTGGTATGCCACGCCGGCGGCATAACTTAGAAACCCGCCCTGCATGGCCTCTTTAAGCAAGGCCTCGCGCTCCATCGGAATCTCAAACGGCCCGCTGCGCGTTCCATCTTCGAGCGCAGCAGTAATGATCAACTTGTCCGGATGCTGTTTTACCTGCGCATAAAGCCCTTGATTGGTCCCGACGATCAGGGCGCGGCCCTTCTCAACATCGGCATTAATACGGCGATAGCCGCCCGCCCAATCCGAATGCTCACCAAACAGGCAGATTCTGCCCGGCACAAATATTTTCATGATATGCGGTCTCCTCAAGGTCGGCACAAGCCGACAGATCAAAGCGAAGCTATAAAAAAGAAGGTTGCCGCGCAATCCTATTCCGGCCGACACCTCGACCGCGCGCAATTAAAGTACCGTGCCATCCGGGATAACGGTGTTTTTCGGAATAACGATGATCCCGTCGCGAATCCAATAAAGATCCGTCTCAACATTTTCGGGCTTGCCGTCGGGCGTAATCACCACGCCGTTGCCGATGCGTACATTTTTATCGATGATCGCCTTCCTGATGAAACAATTACGGCCAATCCCCATCGGAATTCCAGAAGGATCAGCCACCGCACCATGCTCAAAATAGTCCGCACCCATAACGATTGAATCTTCGACCACCGTCCCCTCGCCCAACTTGGCGCGCAGCCCAATCACAGAATGATCAATCCGATCGGCTGAAATGATGCAGCCATCGGAGAGAAGCGAACATCTCACACTGCACTGATTAATTTTTGAAGGCGGAAGATAGCGCATATTGGTGTAAATCGGCGCGTTCATTTCGTAGAATGAAAAACTCGGCAGCGGATTGGCCAGCGCAAGATTCGCCGCCCAGAATGAACGGATCGTCCCGATATCCTCCCAATATCCATCAAATATATAACTGCACACCCGGTGCGATTCGATGGCCGCCGGAATAATGTGTTTTCCAAAGTCCGGTTGATCGTTTGCGACCAGGAGATCCGAAAGCACCGGCATGTTAAACACATAAATACCCATGCTTGCCAGATAACGCTCATCCTCATACATCGGAGCACGCAGCTCATCGAGGGCCGGAGAGTTGCCCGGCTTCTCGGCGAAACGCACAATACGCCCGTCTGCATCCGTCTGCATAATGCCCAGCATTCCTGCTTCCTCACGCATCACGGGTTTCGTACTGATGGTAAGATCGGCCCCGTTTTGCAGATGAGCCTCGATTATCTTCCGAATATCCATGCGGTAGAGTTGGTCCCCGGAGAGAATGACGACCAGATCCGGATGATCCGTCATAAAATAGCGAATCGAACGGCGTACCGCATCCGCCGTGCCCTGAAACCAGCCGTCCGAATCGGGCGTCTGCTCTGCGGCCAGAATGCGCACATGTCCTCCGCTGAACTGATCGAATCGAAAGGTGGCTGCAATATGCTGATGCAGCGACACACTGTTAAACTGCGTCAACAAAAAGATTCTTCGGATTCCGCTGTTAATACAGTTACTGATCGGAATATCAACCAACCGGTATTTTCCCGCAATAGGAACCGCCGGCTTTGAGCGCTCATTTGTCAACGGCTGCAGCCGGGTTCCGGCACCGCCACCAAGAATTAATCCCACAACATTCATACATCGCCTCCACGCTCTGAGATGCTAAACCACATCATCGAAAAAAGGAACCGAAACCTTAATCGAACTGTTTGGCCCTATTCCATCCCTAATCGTACCGATTGCGAAAATCCTAAGCCCGAATTCCGAAACCCCAAACAATCCACAAAAACGCAAACTCGAAAACGGCTTCGTATCCCCCATTTTTGGAATTGAGCCGCATTTAAATTTATCATTTGTTTCGGATTTAGCGTTTAGAAATTTGAATTTCCCCCGATCAATAAAATCAGGGTAGCGGAGGCGCTACCCCGTACAGCCTGCACTGCGTGCCGGCTATCCAAACTCGGGATGACCCCGAAACCGGACAAGACAGACAGCGGCACAAGCAAGGCAGGCAGGATGCCTGCGATACGGGCATAGCACGCCCAAAATCCTCAACTCCTTGATAAGATGGCAATAAAAAGAATTGAAACATCGGCGCGGGGAGCATACTTTCCCCATAGACAGGTTGGGAGTACCCGTGTTCCACCTCGCTTCGCGGCTCAGTCCAAAAGCAAAGACGGCACCATGCGGAAGCCCTCATATCCGTCCAGCCATCAACTTTCCACGGGGGAATCTTGATGTTTGAGCGGAGCTGGACGGATAAAACCTAATCGTTGGCTGGGAGATGAGAACGCACCATGTTTGACCTGAATGACAAGAAGTACCCCAAGAGTTGGAAGGAGATGTCCTTCGACTTCAAGCTCTTCTTCGTGTTCCACGGGTGTATGATGCTTCTGTTCATGGTCGGTCGCGTCTTCCCTATCGAGGTGCTCATCGAAATCGTAATCATTCTGCTCGTTGTTCTAACGGGCCTCTCCCTGCGCCACCGGATGAAATCCGGCTGGCACTGGTCTGGCGTCGGGATCAAAGGAGTATTGGGTTCGGTGTTCAGCGTTGCACTCGGTCTCTTCTTTCTTGGCTCCGCGACGCCCCGGATTTCTCCTCTTCAGCCCACGTTCTTTCCTTGGTTCGCCGCTGGCGGAGCAATAATTCTCTTCTGGATTCTTTCCTGTCTCAAGGTCGTCTTCCAGTCGGAATCCGAATTCCAGAGTCACTGTGGCGACCAGCGACAGAATGGACCAGCCATGCGTCCTTCGTCGACTGAGGCGCCATGGAAGAAGGCTGTTCGAATAACCTTCTCTGTGTACTTCTTCGTTGTGTGGATTGCCGGTGTAAGCTTCTTCTGGAAATTCAACACGGCCTTTCGGGACGGAACACTGGAACCGACTCCAGAGCGGACCGAAATGCTGACAGATCACGGGAAGACGGTCTACATCACAGCGGAAGAAAAGAAGGATGTGTCTATTCTCCAGTACTCCATGATGCTCGGCATTCCATCAGCACTCATTCTCGGAGCGCTGATCCACTTCGTCGTAGGCGTCAAGCTGTTTCCAAAAACGCCAACACTTGCAGAGAGAATGAGGAAGACCAGCCAACAAAAGAATTGACCCGAATAGGCAAAAAGGGTCAGGCCGCCTAATTCGTCATTTTGCTTTTCAGATTGCATAATGCTCCCTTTTTCCAGATCGCTCTGGCAGCCGATCCGTGGAGCGCTGTTTTGCGTGTTTCGCGATCAATCTATCTGGCTCGCTCTATTCTTCACGAGACGATGTAAATTTCCCCATGTTACCCGGCCCCCAAACCCCGAGTGTCTTCAGACGGAACAACACCAAACCGTTAGCGACGGTGTTAATCGACAACAGAAAAAGCAGGTATTTTTGTCTTTGTGGTCCTTGCGCTCTATCGTGGTTAATCTCAATATTTAGTTGCCTGAGCAATAAGGGATGATTCGGGCGAAATTGCGGCTGGGCAGAGCAGATTTTCTGTGCAACATTATAAGTGTTACAACCGGAGCAGGCAATGACTCTCAACAACCCCGAATCGGAATGGCAACTTCAAACGGCCAAAGCACAGTTCAGCCAGGTCGTTAACTGTGCATTGCGGAGCGGACCGCAGCTCATCACCAAGGCCGGGCGGCCGGCGGTTTATGTGATTTCCGCAGAACTGTTTGAAACGGAGTTTGCCTCAAAAACCAGAGACCGGAAAAATATCCTGCTCTCCTCCCCTCATCAGGACACCTTTCTTAATCTTGACCGCGATCAGAAAGAGGGCCGCGAGGTGGAGTTATGAACATTCTGCTCGATACCTGCGCCATTTTTGAACTGCGCAAATCCAATCCCTCCGCTCCGTTTCTGGAATGGTTCTGTCGCTGCAACGAACGCCTTCTGCACCTCTCCTCCGTCACACTCGGCGAACTGCGTTACGGCATCGAACAACTTCCCGACGGAAAATATAGAACCAATCTGCTTACGTGGTACGCTGAACTCGGCCTCAGCTATCAGGGACACATTCTCTCTCCATCACAGGAAATCTGCGAAATCTGGGGAGCCCTGCGCGCCAAACGCAGAAAAGAGGGTCGTCCGCTCAGCATGTCCGACGGCCTCATCGCCGCCACGGCCCTCTATCACTCCATGGCCCTCGTAACGTACAACACCGAAGCCTTCCAGGGTCTCGGCGTTGATCTGATCAATCCCTGGGTTCCATCACCAGCGGAATAGAGCTGTAGACTCGGTTTTAGACCGTTTTCGGAAAAGACCTAACCGACTTCAGGAAATATGCCCGCATCGGAAAATGTGGGGCGGGCGTCCCTGCCTGCTCATCTTATTTGCATCGTCGTGGGGTGGGCATCCCTGCCTGCCCATCGCAGGCGGTAGTGCTTCATCTTGTAGTTATGCCGTTGGCGGCAGTAGTAAAGGAATCCTTTACTACTGAATCCTGCGCCAATTCCCCCTCGGAAAAGATGCTTTTCAAGTGCCGCCCGATGTTCTGCTTCGTCGTCTGAAACAGCTCCGCCATGTGCTGCTGCGTCAGCCAAACCGTCTCTCCCTCAAAGCGCACGTCGATCTTCAGTTTCCCGTCCTGCATCTGGTAAACGAGGAACTGTCCGCCTGGCGGTGGTGTTGGATTCTTGGAATCTTTGCTCATAGGTGCAGCCTCCTTGCGATCTGAACTATTCGGAATTGCCGAATCGTTCCTCGATGCACAGGACAAGCAAATCCAAGGCAACTTTTTCATTTCAACTTTCATTCAACCGCGCCCGCCGATTCTGTCACTTCTGAGCGTTTTCCAACTCACTTGTAAACCGTTTTTCCAATATTTAAAACGCCCCTAAATCCGAACATGGAACCCAGCTGATTTGGTCGCCAGCGATACTCCCCTTAAAACATCCACGCAAAAAATGGGTTTTCCCTCGCAAAATCGGCTTCCAATCGGCCTCATCAACCCGAGGATCGGAGTACCACTCATCCTCCGAAATCAACTTAACAATTCGGACGTCAACGGGGTCCAGCTTCTCTCTGGCACGTTCGGGGAAAAAGGTAACATTCTCACCGCCCTGCTTTGCTACAGATGGATAAACAAATCCATCCAGATCTTTTTGCTCCATCGCCATAAAATTGCAGATGGATTCAGTGAAGTTATAGACATAATCCATCCCTTCACATTTTTTACAAACCGGCTTCATAAATTCAGATCGGATAAATTCCCGCAAAACTTGAAATGCAATCAGATCATCTCCGGTATGAACAGGCTTGCCAGATAAATCCTTCGGCTCTGCTTCCGACGCATACAGTCGCCTCAAATTCACAGGTATTTCAAGTTTCTTCTGGTACTTAATGATGTAGACCTGCTTACCGCGTTCTACATTAAGCTCTTCAAAACAAGTTCGTCCATAAGGAGAGACGTAAAGCATAGGCTTACCGGAAAAATTGCAACGCCCTTTTGGTGCAATGTCTTTTGGAGGCTCCCACAACTCGCTGGTATTTTCCCATGTCTTGTGGTGTTCGCGCACACGATAGTATTTCGCTCCCCCTTTGATCTCTTTTGAGGATGCCCACTGGATGATATGACAAAAAATTCGATTGAACTCTCGCTGGATGACGTCCCGGCATTCTTTTCGTAAATCCAGACTGCGCCAGTCTTCTATGGCGGAAAGAACTTCTGGAGGCGAAGGCATCATCGGGTTTTCGCTCATACCGACCCCACCTTTTGTTTCTTTTCTTTGACCGCTCCTCCAAAAACAACGGCAACATAGTTTAATAATGACAACGCTTGGAGGCTATACCGCTGAGTTCCGTAGTCCAGAGATTCGCCGTGCATAACCATATGGCGATTGAGCAAAGAAAACCCTTCGGGCCTATCTCGTTTTGAATATGCAACCGGCAACGAGTGCCGTAAAGGATCGAGGAAGACGGCGTTGTATGAATCATCAATTAACGCATCAACAGTTTCGGAAACCTGAGGCTTCCCATCTTTTCTTTTTATAAAATAATTTCGTGCATTTCCATACTCATCGACTGTTAGATCGAAGCAAACACCATCTACTTGAGAAAAAAACACCGGAATAGAGAGAGCATACTTATGATTTCGATGTGCTTCGAACGCTTGTTTCAAAACATCTTCCCTATGAGGATATCGCGCGACGAGATCCTTTTCGACAACACTAACCTGTGCCTCAAAAAACTGGATTACCTGCTCCTCAATCTCAGGAACTGTTCCGGATTTATATGCATCTAAAAATTCCATCAGATTGTCCAGATAGACCGTGTTCGGATCAACAAACCACCCATTTTCAGCCATTGCAAGCAAGGCTTCCTTAATGTCATCATCCAACGTGACCAATCGCTCCTGAAAGCGTGAAAGAATTGGCTCCAGATTTTTCACAATCTTTCTGGTTACGGCTGCAGACGAGCCCAAGGCCTCTTTGTACGGGGCAAGGCGAGCAGTTAGAACATTCTGGAATTCAGAGAGCGGATCCATATGTCTATTACACTCCTTCAGGATTTCTCTCAGTTGTTTTTTTGTGGCCATAAACATTCGCGTAATTCGCGGTTTAAATTCCGTGTGTTCGGTGTATTCCGTGGTTAAAACAGCCTTTCTGTCAAGGCCATTTCCTCATACAGCTTAAACAAGCGATCCAAGCGTTCTTCGTCTGAGGCGAAGGGTTTGGAGCGGGAGATGCGGTCGACGGCGAGGTCGAGCTGGTGATGCGCGTCGCGGAGGCCAGCGGGCATTGGGACTCCTCTCCAGCTCGCCGGGCGTTGCACTGTCATGCGGTGACACTCCCTGTCGCTTCGCTTCGCAGTATCGGGATCGTGGAACGAGCGTCCCGCTTGCTTCTTTTCTGAAGAAGCGGGAAGGCGGGACGCCTGCGGTACATTAAGCAAGCGAGACGCTTGCTCTACGTTTGGTTCGACCGGCCTATACCACACCTTCTTTTTCAGCAGAACGTCGCCCGGCTCTTTCGCAAGACTCAACTGACCGGCCCTCAGCCTATTCTCCTCGCGCGCGCTGTTACGCAGCTTGGCGGCAGCGAGCCAGAGCTTGGCCTCGAAGCTGAGGTTAGCGTTGGAGGTGCTCTTTTCTGTGCGTGCTTTTGCCATTCGATGCTATCCTTTGAATCGAGGTCAAATTTTTATCGAACAGGGTAATTCCTGCATGGGCGGGGAGTCAACAGGAATGCCCTGTTGTTTCCATCGTTCGGCTTTTTTTCTGTGCACGTTTTTTTCAACAGAAGAACGCAAAGTCCGCCCGATAAGATAATTCCCGAAGGGAATAGCGACCCATGGGAGCGGTTCAAGGTAAACCGTTGAATCTTCGCGACCTTTGCGTCCTTCTGTTAAAAAACATTTGTGTCCATGGATGTCCATCTGTGGTTCAACTTTGGTTGCGGCTCTGGCGCGCTGCGCGATCAGGATTCGATGACGCGCACTTGACTCCATCGCGCTGTTTTAAGACGCTGTCGCACGATTTTTCACCAACAGGAATGAACGAATGATGACATTGGAAACACCCCTTTTCGATCCCGTACCCTTCGTCTCGAAGGATGTGAACATTTCCGCGCGGCAGGTGGCCGCCGTAGCGAAGCTTTTTGCGGAGGGCAACACCGTTCCGTTCATTGCGCGCTATCGCAAGGAGGTGCACGGCAACCTCGATGAAGTCCAGATCTCGGACATCCAGGAACGGCTCTCCTACTACAACACGCTTGAAGCGCGCCGCCAGACCATTCTCAAGTCGATCGAGGAGCAGGGCAAGCTCACCGACGACCTGCGGCTGAAGATCGAGGAGTGCATTTCGAAAACGGAGTTGGAGGATCTCTACCTCCCCTACAAACCCAAGCGCCGCACCCGCGCCACCATTGCCCGGGAAAAGGGCCTTGAACCGTTGGCGGAACTCATCCTGCAGCAGGGCCAAGGCGATCCCGAAACGGAGGCCGCGGCATTCATCAACGCAGAAAAGGAGGTCGCCACGGTAGAGGATGCGCTGGCCGGCGCGCGCGACATCGTGGCCGAACAGATCGCCGAAAAGGCCGAGGTGCGGGCCCTGATCCGCGAGGCCTATTTCAAGACCGGCACCATCTCCTCCTCGCCCGCCGCCACGGCCGAACCCGACGAGCAGTCCAAGTACAAGGACTACTTCGACTTTTCGCAGTCCATCGGCGGAATCCCGTCGCACCGCTATCTCGCCATCCGGCGGGGCGAAACCGAGGGCGTGTTGCGCCGCAAGCTGGCCATCGATGCCGAGCCCCAGATCGAGCGGATCAAGGATCTCTGCAACGCCAATCCCGCCTCGCCGTTCTTCGGCGAACTGGAAAAAGCCATCCTCGATGCCTACAAGCGCCTGCTGACCACCAGCGTGGAAATCGATGTGTCGGTCGAGATGAAAATGAAGGCCGACCGCGCTGCCGTCGAAATCTTTGCAAAGAACCTGCGTAATCTGCTGCTCGCGGCACCCTATGGTGAAAAGCCCGTGATCGGCATCGATCCCGGCCTGCGGACCGGATGCAAATGCGTTGCGCTCGACGCCACCGGAAAATATCTCGACACCATCACCATCTATCCCAGCCAAGGCGCCCAGCAAACCCACAAGGCGGAGATCGATCTCGCCGCCTTCATCGAAAAACACCAGCCGCAAGCCATCGCCGTCGGCAATGGTACCGCCGGGCGCGAAACCGAATCCTTTGTGAAGCGTCTCCTGAATACCATGCGCAAACAGATTGCCGTGGTTTCCGTCAGTGAATCGGGGGCTTCGGTCTACAGCGCGTCGTCCATTGCGCGCGAGGAGTTTCCCGAGCTCGACCTGACCATCCGCGGCGCAATCTCCATTGCGCGCCGCCTGCAGGATCCGCTGGCTGAACTGGTGAAGGTCGACCCCAAGTCGATCGGCGTCGGCCAATACCAGCACGACGTCTATCAGCAACTGCTCGCCGACAAGCTCGACGAAGTGGTGGTGAGCTGCGTCAACCGCGTCGGCGTCGAACTCAATACCGCCAGCGCACCCTTGCTCTCGCGCGTCGCCGGCATCGGCGACAGCCTTGCCAAGAAAATCGTGGAACACCGCAACCAACATGGCGCGTTCAAGAGCCGTAAGGAGCTGCTGAAGGTTTCCGGCCTGGGTCCGCGCGCCTTCGAGCAGGCAGCCGGATTCCTGCGCGTGCGCGGCGGCGAGCAGCCGCTCGATGCCTCCGCCGTCCACCCGGAACGGTACAAGCTCGTCGAGCAGATTGCCTCCGATCTTGGCGCGCCGCTGGAAAAGCTCATTGGCAACGTCGAAATCATCTGCCAAATCAAGCTTTCAGCCTATATCGGCGACGACGTCGGCGAACTCACGCTCAAGGATATCATCGACGAATTGAAAAAGCCCGGGCGCGACCCGCGCGAAAAGTTCGAGGAAGTCGGCTTCCGTGAGGACGTTATGACCATGAACGACCTCAAGGAGGGCATGGAACTGAAAGGGATCGTGACCAACGTCACCGCGTTCGGCGCGTTTGTGGATATCGGCGTCCATCAGGATGGCCTGGTGCATATTTCGCAGCTGAGCGACCGCTACATCAAGGATCCAGCCGAAGTCGTGCAGGCGGGCGACCGCATCGACGTCCGCGTGCTGGAGATCGACCTCCAGCGCAAGCGCATTTCGCTCTCCGCCAAGAAGGAGCAATCCGCGAAACCGCCGGCGCCGAAGGGTCCGCGCCGCGAAAACCGTCCGGACAGCCCGCGACAGAATAACAACCGTCCCCAAAAGCCAAAAGGATTCAGCGCCAACCCCTTTGCGGACTTATAAGCCTCTGGAACGGATGGTCCGGTATTGCTCCGTAAAAGCCCGGCCCGGAATACTTGCGACCCGGGGGAAAACCCCCTACGTTTCCGGCATGCATAAGGATCTGGAACTCATACAAAACCTAGTCGGGGCGATCACTCCCGACCAGCTTCGGCATATTGAGGGTGCAGTAACCGAAGACATTGGGCTATTCGTTCCAGTAACCGGTGCATGCGGCTATGCGACCACACCATCGCATTGCCACCCGGCCTATTCGTTCGTCCTCACGTTCGACAACCACAGCCAGATCAAACTGGACAATGGAGAAACCCGCAGCATCCCCGCCGGAAGAATATGTTCCTTTTCCCCCGGTGTTCCGCATCAGGAAATCGAATCCGAGCGTCCTCCCCGCTATATTGCCATCATGATTTCGGCCCCCTTTTTCGAGCTGATGCTGGACGAATACCACCTACCGCCCAAACGCCTGAACGGATGCCATCATCCCCTGCCCGACAACCTGGTCGGAACTACCCGCGAGTTCATACTGGAATACGGCAACGACCAACCCGGCAAAGCTTCCATGCTGAGTGCCATCGGCATCCGGTTGACCCACCAGCTGATCCGAGCCATATTTTGCCTGGAAAGTCCGATAAGCACCTTGGCAGCCCGATTGCAGATTCGACGGGCCCAGGAGTTTATTCACCATAGCTTCGGCCAAAAGATAACGATCGAAGACATCGCTCTTAAAGCCGGTCTTTCCGCTGCCCACTTTTCGCGCGAGTTCAAAAAGGAAACCGGACAAACACCCATGGATTATCTTCGTCACGTCCGCCTCGGCCACGCCCGAACGCTGCTGATTGATGGAGAGCGAAACCTCACGGAAATCGCCATGGATTGCGGATTCAATAGTTCATCCCACTTTTCATCGTGTTTCCGCCAACGATACCATCTTTCCCCGTCCGCGTTCCGGAATGTCTTCAGTTCAGCAGAATCCTGATACATTTCAGCAGGTTGGTGAAAGACGAAGATCCCAAAGCTCCCTATCGTCCATCCCAAATTGAACGAAAGAAGGAGTAACAACATGAATCAAAAGGAAATCATCGAGTTTGCCCAGTCCAATCCTGCAAGCTGGGTGGCAACAAGCGTCATGAACCAACCGCATGTCCGCGGCATGCTGTTGTGGTTTGCCGATGAGACCGGCTTTTACTATCACACCGCGAGCTGCAAGCAGCTCGCCCTGGAGTTTGGTCATTCACTAGTTTTTCCGGTTTCCTCTCTTTCAAACGCCCCTAAAAAGAGGCGTTTATTTACAGCTTGCATTCT
>JAFGWS010000037.1 GCA_016937035.1 Pontiellaceae bacterium | reverse complement strand
TATGAGAGCAGATGGGCAGGGATTTTTCTACTCAAAAAACAATCTGTTTGCTTTGAGGCGCTTGGCTAAATTCAATCAATCCCCCTGTGTACCGGGGGAATTAAGGCAGAAAATTTTCATTACAGATGCGGAGCGGCGACGGCATTTGAAAAGAGATCCGATAATCGGGTCAGCAAATGAAGGCAGAAATGCTACAATGTACGGGCTGCTCCGATGCCGAAGACGAAACCGCTCCTCTCGTCATAGATCAACTAAATGTTCAATGTGCAGATCAGACCCCGCTTCCTGAGACCCCGCTTCCTGACCCCGCTTCCTTCCTGAACCCTTTGACGATCTCTCTTTTGCGAAGGAGTCTACCTGTTCTTGAATAACATCAATCTTCTGCAACAAAAATTGTCTATTATCTTCACACTGAATAATTGCTTCCTTCATATCACTAAGGACTGTATTATACTGTATAATTGCCGTGCACGATCCATAAGCACCGTATTTTGTCCAATCAATCAGTAAATCCAAAACAGTGTCTGCTGTCTCCACATCATCATTTTTCATTAGAAAGCAGAGAGCCTCAGAGAAATCATTGTGCGAATTCGATTCCCGTCCACATGAGATAAGCATTTCCAGCATGATTGCATCCTTACTGGAAATAAGACTAGGAGATCTCGCGCAATCAATCGCCGTAAGCCCATTTTTCTGAGAGAGCAAAGCCACACCAAGAATAGCAATCCATTTGTTATCCGAAGAAAGCAGCTCTTTTCTATAGTGTTCAATGCTCGATTCTTTAGTCGCCTCTTTAATAGAGACTTCAAGCATCTCTTTAATTTGCTGTCTCTCTGATTTGGGAAAGGGTCCTATAAAACGAATATCCAGCAAATCAAATGCACTACCCTCACCATAGCCTACTATAAAATAATCATTAATGTCTAATCCAGATGTTCCAAGATTAATTAAAGGATCAATATCTGCAACATCCTTTTCGTTAAGAGGATCTATACCTCCAGCAAGCTCATATACTGGCAGCCTTTCTAATAATCGCCCATTTGTTAATGACACGATTCGATTGTCAAAACACAGAGGTTTACTAAACGATAGTTTCCCGTCGAATTCCAACCACACCTGCTTGTAGTACCCAGATTCCATATCTTCCATATAAGTTATCATTCCCTTCGGACCTGGAACATAATCCACTAAGAAGACAGCCGTATTGGTTCCTAAGCAATAGGTATATTCCTGCAAATCGTAGTAAAATGTACCAGCAGCTCTCTCTTCGGACCCATATGCACATATACTTGAAATATTTATTGCTATAATGTTAATAATAAATAGATGACGTTTCATTATCTCTTCCTTTATTTTGAAAAATAGATGTCAATGAACATATGTACACTCTGCTTTCTTTTATTTCGTCAACACATCATTTGACCGTTCGATACGCTGTATCGCTCGGTTAACATTCACACGACTCCTCATCCAAGTGGTCAGTCCCATAATCTCGTAATTTCATGCAAATGCTCCCCTTATTCTTCCCGTTCGCGCTCCTTCATTTCATCGATTCTTTGCGGTCACCTCGGCAGGCATTTTCAGCTCCCATAATCCACTCTCTTTTGCTTTCCCTCGCCCAAGCGGACGGTCCACCGAGCTCTGTTTTGGATATATGAAACCGCAAAAAGAACGTAGTGTCAAAACATTATGAATATATTCCGCAGAAGTCTTCATCTTGCCCTTTTCACGCGACGGGGACGGTCGCGTCTACGAAGATAGAGATTAAGAAAGGTAGGCGTGAGCAAATTTCTGAAGGCATCATAACTACATATTTGTATATCACAGGGTCTGTTATGCACGTTTATGTCGGAAGCATTTGTCGTATCGATTGATTTCACCGTGCGAAATAATCTTCACTAACTCCTTTTTCGGTTTATGTTACGATGTTTTCTCCGCCTCATATGGCCGGAGTGGCACACCTTCTGCATAAGCACTCCTCGTTTTGAATTAAGGTAGGCCTCAGCAGCGCGTTGAGGATGCAATAAAGAGGAGAGAGAGAATGCAAAAAATGAAGAAGGTGGCCGCAACGGTCACTTTCCTGGCGGGATTGTGCCTGTCGGGAACCGCGATGGCGGCGAACGAAGCAGCGTGCGCTACAAGTGAGATTACCAGTTCTTCCAATACCCTATTCCTTTTATTGGGTGCAGTGATGATTCTGGCCATGCACGGGGGGTTCGCCTTTCTGGAAGTGGGGTCAGTCCGCCGGAAGAATCAGGTAAACGCGCTCAATAAGATTATCTGTGAGTGGGGCTTTTCCACACTGATTTATTTCCTGATCGGTTATCCTATTGCACGCGGCGTCAACTTTTTAGTTCCCATCTCGGAACTCTCCGGAGATCACGGCTTTGAGTTTGTGAAGTTTTTCTTCTTTCTCGGCTTTGCTGCCTGTATCCCGGCCATTATTTCCGGCGGTGTGGCCGAACGCGCCAAGTTTTGGACCAACTCGGTGGCCGGCGGTATTTTTGTGGGGCTGGTTTATCCGCTGATTGAGGGAATGACGTGGGGTAAGTTTAACGGATGGTTTGGAACAGAAGACGGCTGGATGGCCAACACCTTCGGTGCCGCCTTTCACGATTTTGCAGGATCCTCCGTGGTGCATGCCACCGGCGGCTGGCTGGCGCTTCCTGCCATACTGCTGCTCGGCGCACGCCTGAAACGCTATGAAACGCAGTCGATCAAGGTCAGCTCGATCCCTTTCCTCGCACTGGGCAGCTGGATCCTGATTGTCGGCTGGTTCGGCTTTAACGTCATGAGCGCCGGCGACATCAGCGGAATCTCCGGTTTGGTTGCGATCAACTCGCTGATGGCGATGGTCGGCGGCACGATTGCAGCTATGATGATTTCGAAAAATGATGCGGGTTTCGTACACAACGGTGCGTTGGCCGGATTGGTTGCTGTTTGCGCCGGATCCGACATTTATCACCCCATCAGCGCACTGGTGGTGGGTGCCATTGCCGGAGCCATTTTTGTGCTGATGTTTGAAATTGAAACCGAAAAATGGAAAATCGACGACGTGCTGGGCGTTTGGCCGCTGCACGGAATCTGCGGGGCCTGGGGCGGCATTGCCTGTGGCATCTTCGGTCAGAAAGCACTGGGCGGAGCGGGCGGAGTTTCTTTCTTTGCTCAGCTGATTGTTACAATCATTATTATCGTTATCTGTCTGGTTTCGAGTACGTTGGTGTATGGAATCATGAAGAAGACGGTCGGCATTCGTCTGGGAAAACATGAAGAACTGCGCGGCTCCGACCTGAGTGTCCATAAAATTGAAGCCAACCCGGAAGAGACCATTTAGCAAGGTATTCGTTACTGGTTATCGGTTAACAGGGAACTTCTTCTGATAACCAATAACCGCCAACTTAAAACCGATTTCAAAGGAACTTTACTATGAAAATGATTATTGCTGTGATTCAGCCGGAAAAACTCGACGACGTAAAAACAGCTCTGTTCCACGCAGAAGTGCATAAAATGACCGTCAGCCGCGTGCGCGGCTGCGGAACGCAGATGGGCTACACCGAACACTATCGCGGCCAGGTACGCTCGGTGAATCTCCTTGAAAAAATCCGAATCGAAATTGCGGTGAACGACGAGTTTGTCGATACCACAATCAAGGCCATCGTTAAGGCGGCCAAGAGCGGAAATATCGGCGACGGAAAAATCTTTGTGATGCCGCTCGAACAATGCATCCGCATTCGTACGGACGAGACGGGTTCTTACGCCATCGGCTGATCCCCCCTTCCCTGCATTCAGTTCAAAAAAGCGCAGCATCGCGATCTTCCGGGGCTGCGCTTTTTCAGAATCAAAATAAAAAGGTGCAGGCGGGGGGATGCCCGCGGCAAGGCAGCCGGAGATGACTCCCCTCCTCCTAGAGCAAAGGATCATTGTCATCAGACCAACTCACACGCACCGCCGGCGCAGGCAATTTCGCCCTGCAGGTTGGTGGCGTCTTCGCGCTCGTGCATCTGGGTATAATCGACCGATTTAAACTTGGAGATCAACTCGTTCCAGAGCGTTTCATCCTGTGCCGAAACCACCTCTTCGTGCGGAGCCTGCGCGTAGACTTTATCGCCCGAGGCGGCCAGCATACTGATCCCGGTAAAGTCGGCGCGGTTATCCCAGATATACTCGGCTACATCGTCCCATTCATCCTCACGCACGGTAAGCGTATTGGAGACATTATGATAGAGCCCGGGATTGGATTCCGGACGACCTGTACCGGAGATCACCCAATTCTGCTGGGTGGAGTGAACATGCTTGAGCAACTCAAGCGCCGACATTTCATTGCGCAGGATCGCTTCTTCCGGCGCTTCGACGCAGAAGGTGATGACATCGTCGGTCTTGTTGGCACTCCAGACCGAGTCTTCGCACATGTGCGGATTCCGGCTTTTGAAGAACTTATACACTGGATCTGTTTTATTGGCCTGGACCCGGCGGAAATAACGGCGGGCGTGGCGCGGGTGAATCCCGGAAGCCGTTCCCAGTAGAAGCGATGTGGAACCGGCGGGCTTTACGCAGGTCAGACGAGCGGCGGGGTCAGTGCCGATTTTCACGGAAACCTCGCGGTTTACCTCGATGGCATATTGGGCCATCTTCTGCTGAAGCACTGGATCAAGCGTAATCGACGGCGAGTCCATCATGCCCGTAATAGAAACGCCCAGCAGCGCTTCACGACGGCACAGCTTTTCGGTGGTTTCGCCCAGATACGGAAAATCGGTGTAGCCCGCCTGCAGCGTACCGATAATCGTTGCGGCCCGCACGGCTGTTCTGAAATCCTCTTCCGTATGCAGCTTCGCGCCGTTGATTTCGGTCAGGTTACAGAACTGCCAACCGGATTCAATCGTCACATTTCCTTCCGCATCCGTCACTTCCAGATGCGGATTCAACCCAATCTCACAGCAGGGATTGCAGCCGTGCGACAAATCGTTGGAGAAATAGAACCCAGGCTCACCCCACTCCTTCTGCTTCTGGAAGATCCGTAGGAACTGCGCTTTTGAAGTTTCGTTGCGGATCAGCTTCACTGAGTTGTTAGAGCGGCCGCGCTGCGGATTTTCCTCAAACCAGTTGCCTCGCTTGGCATTCATCATTTCGCCGTCATCCGGCGAGAAGAGACAGATCGTTGCGCTCCGGCGGACGCCGCCGGCGATTACGGCATCAGCCGCATGCATCATGATGTCGTAGCATTCGATCGGTTTCAGTTTACGCCCGAGTGCGCCGTCGAGGATATTACGGCAGCGCTCCAACGCACGGCGCAGCGGAACATGTCCCGGCGCACGACCGCCGGAGGTGGAAAGCGAACTTCCACGCGGACGAATGCTGGAATAGTTAAACTCGACGAGATAGCCCTCAACATAGCTTTTCATCAACTCATGCATGGCATCCGCCCAGCCCTCGATCGTGTCGGGAATGGTAAAATGTGTGACCTGACCTTCGTCGATCGAATAGGCCAACGGCGGAAGCTTTTCAACGTGTTCAAACTCTACGCTGAATCCAACGCCGGTTCCGCAGAGCAGCAGGAACAACCCCTCTCGGAAAAACTCAAGACGATCGCAAATCCCGAAGGTGCAGTTATACATACGAGCGTGCTGTTTTTCGATCGCCGCGCCACCAAACTGCATGGAGCGCATCGACGGCAGGCAGCGTTTTTCAACCACTTGATCAAAAGCCCAACGAATGTCTTCTTCAGCTTCCGGAAACATCCGCAGATGCATATCGCGCACACGCCCGACCGCTTCTGCAAAGGTTTCGCGACGGTTTACTTGCGGCAGAAAACGGGCATAACGACTGGCGAGCATATAGTCCTGAATCGCCGATGCATCGGGGCGCAGCCGCTGGTTACGGGCCTTCTTGTGCTCTTCACGATAAAGAATATATGCACGGGCCACATCATACAGTCCTGCTCCCATCAACTGCTGCTCGACGAGGTCCTGAATCTGCTCCACATCGATTTCATCCAGACCGCGATGCTCATACCCCGCAATGATGTTATCGAGCTTGGCGGTAATATCGCTCACAATCGTCCGTAAATGCGGCGGCAGTTCGTCCGCGCACTTGGTCGCGCTCTTTACCGCTTTCTCGATGGCATTCTTAATTTTTGATGCGTCGTATTCTACGGATACCGCATCCCGCTTTCTAACTTTAATCTCCATGGCGCAAACCCCTCTGATTCGTGCATTCAGCGCACGTCTGCTGCAAACAGTGGAAAAGTGCCCACATTATTCACAAACACAACATGTGGTACCCCTCAAAAAACCACTCCACCATATATTGCAATCAACGGAATAAAAGGGAAAAAACAAAAAAAACAACACTGACCCAAAAGCACCGTCAATCAGGTCCTTAATTTAACCATAGAAAGGCGATTGATTTACGACGATCAATCGTATTCCTGCAACCGCGTCTCGACTTCGTCGAGTGCCTCCTGATCGTCAACTTCCCGATAAGCATCGCGCAGGATCAGAAAGAACTGACGCTCATAAACCGGCAGCATATCGGATTTTTCGACAATGTCCTCTATGTAGTCCCCAAGGAAGTCGACTCCTTCATGGACCTGGCCGGAAGAAACCATGAACTCAAAATAGCTGTTTAATAAGGGAAGCATCTTGCTCCCCTCCTCCATCTGATCGTCCAGCAACTGCTCAAACTCTCGCAGAGCGGTTTTGGAGTCCCCCGACTCCATCATCTGAGTAATACGCATCATCTCCATCTCACGCTCAATATCATCGCGATCGCTGTCGATAACGCCGGAAAGCATCTTAAACAAGGTTTCAGCGTCCTTATCCCGTCCAGACTCAACCAGCGCTGAATTGATTTTTGAGGCGGCATCGGTCAGCACATCGGGATACTTCCGGAAAACGTCCTTAAACTCCTTAAACAGGGAGAGCATGCCCGAGTAATCGCGCTCTTCAATCAGCAGGCCGAGTTCCAGATTCCATGCATCCAGATTTTTTGGGAAGGCCTTCCGCGCTTCCCGCGCACAACGCCGCGCAATAGTCGGCGACTGCCTGTGAAGAACATTGGCGATGGTTATATACCCTTCTGCCTTGACGGCGGCGGACGTTCGCCGTGTGCTGTCGATGGCAAACTCAATATCATGATCGGTCATCGAACGACCGGTCTGCGGGTTAAACGCGTTGCCCGTGGTATAGTTTTGGTTTTCGTACCGTCCGATATCCAGCTCCCATTTCCCCGGTGAACGCATGTAGGAAAACCACGCATGCCCCCCACTGCTGCCTATCGCATCAAAAAAGATCGAGGGGATTCCATGTGCTCGCGCGGTAATCACGCAGTAGTAGGCCTGATCCACACAAATGCCGCCGAGTTCTTTGATGGAGGAAAGCCGATAGTCTCCGTTCGGCCAGTCAAACTTCTCCTTCTGCAGCCGAGCGTTATCATATTCGATCATCGCATACTTCTTTCCCCATGAGTTTACCGATCCGCCCTCATTCTCCCGCGCCCACTCCAGCTCCTCGACCGGAACCGGCGTGTCCACCACAAAAATCAGATCGCTGACCACGAGATCGTCGTAAGCAACCTTGGCCTGTTTGCTCTCATAAAGGTTCTTGAAATAGTCGTAGCGCTTTTCCAGCTCAGGCTCATACGGCAGAACATTTCTCCCCATCTGCCTGTGCAGGCGAGGACGGCGAGGCTCGTCCCACACCACCGACATAGCCAGAATCAGCTTAAAACAGGGGTCTCTTCCTTCGGGATCATGAGTTGCCAGCTGATCGAGAATCGCCATGCATTCCGGCAGTTTGTCCTTCGAAGAGAGGGTCTCCACCAAAAGGTGAAGTCGCTCGTTAGAGGTTAAAATCCACTCCAGCACATTTTCGGGAATCGGAACCTCTTTGGAAAGCTGCATCAGGCGGACGCAGTCCGCTATTCCGCCATAGAGCGCCAGACGATCATCGCCGACACTCACACTCGATTTCAATTCAGTCGTTAGGGCATTCGTAAAGCTCTTTATTCCCTCTTCCTGATGCTTTTCCCGAATATATTTTCCGGTCGCCTGGCGTACCTCCTCACTCGACGGCAGCGCGAACGAAGTCAAAGTTGCAGAAACTACAACGGCAAACAGAATGGCTGACAATCCTTTCACCACTAAACCAATCTCCCATAAAGAGGTGGAAACGAACTGAACATTGTGATATCTAAATCATCATATGAACCACATATTCGTCCATTTTCCAAGAACACGGTTCGCTGATTTGCCGACGCCCATTACGCCGTTGCATCATCTGGCGGGTGCCGAGCTCTGCAATACACTCTCCATGAAGCGGGATGATCTGAGCGGCGCGGTCTACGGCGGAAACAAAATCCGCAAACTGGAATTTCTGCTTGGCGAAGCACTGGCCGAAGGACGAAAAAGTGTGATCACCTATGGCGCTGCGGGTTCAAACCACGCGCTGGCAACGGCCGTCTGCTGCAGAGAAGTCGGTCTCCACCCCATCTCCATTCTGGCTCCGCAGGAAACGAGTGAACATGTCCGTAAAAACATTCTGATGGGCTGTGCCGTCGGCGCGGAACTGCATCTTTGCCGCAGCTTTACTGAATTCCCGGAAGTAACGAAGCAAATCGTTGCCGAATGCAGAGACCGAGACGGTGTTGATCCCTATATTATTCCCGCCGGAGGAAGTAACGCCGTCGGCGCGCTCGGCTTTGTGAACGCCGCGTTCGAACTGGCAGAGCAGACTCTGCCCGATATCATCTATCTGCCCATGGGGACAGGCGGAACCCTGGCCGGCCTTTTGGTCGGGCTGAAACTGGCTGGACTGAAAACGCACGTGGAAGCCGTACGCGTGGTCAACAGAGATTTCCGCGACAAAAGTCATATCCAGAAACTCTGCAGCGAGCTCTGCACGAAACTGAATGCGGCATCTCAAATCGACGAATCTGATATCCACATCCGCGATGAGTTTCTCGGCTCCGATTACGGCATTCCCACCCCTGAAGGAAAGGCGGCCGTTGAACTGTTCAGACAATGTGAGCACGTTGAACTCGAAAACACGTACACCGGAAAAACGGCGGCAGCACTGCTCCATGATCTGAACAGCGGCACGCTGGAGGGAAAAAGCGTGCTCTATTGGAATACCCTGAATTCCCGCAATTTCTCAAAGGAGATTGAAGATATGAATTACCGAAACCTACCGGACGAGTTTCATTCATTGTTTCAACACCGGACGGCAATATTATAAGATTTTCAGCAAAAAGATAAACTTACATGTCACGATTATTTGAAACAGAGTATATAGGGAGATCCAAGGTGGCCTCGCACTTTTGCCAGTGCGATTTCTGCAAACGTCTGACCCATCTCAATTCCTACACCACCCGAAGTTTTATCAAACTCCTTGGAATGCCTTTATTCCCGCAGGGAAAAATGCAAATCATCGATGAGTGTTCGCGGTGTGGAAAGCGAGGGATAACCTCTGCAAGAAAATTCGCAAAGGAACGGAGAAGGAACCTTGCACGATTACGAAAAGATATTTCCGACAAGCAGAACGCCCGCCGCTATGCTAACGCACTGCATACACTCATCATCTACGACATGGAGTCGGAGTTCAACAAAGCGAGAAAATCAATTCCTTCTCATTTTGAAACCAATCCGCAGATTCAGCTCCTTATTGCACAGGGACTCTCCCGCTTCGGTCACCAAGGCGAAGCAACAATCTACTGTCGAAAAGCGATTGTCTTGGGAGCAGGGGAAGAGGCCGAAGAATTCCTGAGACATTGTGAAACGCTGCAGACTGCTGCAGGCAACAATATAAAAAACCCACTCAAATCAAAATTTCCGGTTTTAGCCTATGTTCCGCTGACGCTGCTGATCATCCTGCTTATTACCGCCGGTGCATTGCTGAGCAAATCATCATTAAACTACGCAAATGCATGGATCGTAAACGGCACGTTACAGTCCTATACCTTCAGCATCGACGATGAATCCTATACATTATCGCCCGCCGGCATCGAAAAAATTAAAATCGGACTCGGAGAGCATACACTTAAGATGGGGGCTCATCCCGCGTTGTCGTTCACAAATGATAAACCGCAGATAAAGCAGTTTCTCAACAAAACATTAGTGGTCATTAACCCCGATGATATGGCGCTGATTGCTCTACCGAAAGCAGAGAAAGACGAGCAGCCCGGCACAACCAGTTATTCCCATAGCGGACAAATACGGGTATTTGAGAATGTTCCGTTTTCGAAGAAAGAATTTAAACAAACCCTGTTATCTCCACCGGGAAAAATCGATTCTATTGCTCTGTTCCGGCCTCAAAACCATGAGGGGATAGTTAAGCAGCTCCAACACATCAATCAGCCGGAGGCTGCGGAGAAGTATGCTCGCAATGCGCTCGAAATGAACCCCCTGACGAAGGAGGCCGATCTGCTCATTCCGTTGGCTGTCAAACCAATGGATGATCAGCAAACGCTGGCATTTCTGAAAAAACAGCTTGACCATATTCCATCCCTGCTGGATTGGCATCTCTACTATCAGGATTACATGAAAGTTCATTATCCGGAAACCAATCTGGAAGCAGAATATTACGAACGTTGTCAGCAGAACATTTCGGAACCGGAAAGCCGCTACCTGCTCGCCCGTGTTGCAAAGGACCGCTCGCTGGCCTATCAGTTCTACGAAGCTTCGGATCTGGATTACGGGATGAACGGCATGGGTTACTCTGCGATCGCCTATGAACTCTACCTCCTCGGAAGCTTTTCAGAGGCACAGCCCTATATTCAAAAGGCACTGCAGCACGATCCCTCCAACATGCTGTTCCGCGAGTTGTATGAACACATTCTGCTTGCACAGCGAAACTACAAAAAACTGGCAGAGGAACTTCTGCAGACCAACCTGTCCAGTTCATCCGATGAAACAACTAAGAAAGCGGTAATCTATCTGACCTGCGCCGGATTCCATCAGGAAGCCATGGAGGCCATCACTAAGCACGCCGAAGAAGGGAGCGCACAGTATGCACGACTGAATGCTCACAGGCTCTATGCCATCGGCAACGTTGTAGGCTATCTGCAGAACCTGCGTGCAGCAAAAGATGCTCATGTCGACTTTGAGGAATTCCTATATGCTGGAAAAATTGAATCGGCGGATGAAGCACTGACCGCACTCGAATTCGCATCATGGCAGGACCATCTGCTTCTATACTGCGCCGCAATGCAGCAAGATAACGAAGCATTGGCTAAGCAGAATATGGATCAGACGATCGAAAGTCTATCCAAGGAAACGCTCACACACCAGCAGATCGCCGATCTCCTCCGCAAGGCGCAGTCTGTAACGCCCGATTCCATACAGAAACTCGACATCGAAGCCCCGGAAAAGGCGCTGCTGCTTACAGCATTCGGATGGAACAACCCCGCGCAGAAAACAGCGTTCCATGCGCTGGCCCGACTCTACAACTTTACGCCGACACACCCGCAGCTGTTCATTGAAGAACTGCTGAGCGATTAACGCTCAGCAACCAAGCGCATCTCGCGCGCGGCCTTGACTTCATCCAGGCGGCCGACCGGAGTCGAAACCGGCGCTTCATGCAGTTTGTCGGGATCGTTTTTCGCCAGCTCAAACAGCTCTTCGACCACGCTCACAAAATAGTCGAGCGTATCGCGGTCTTCCGTCTCGGTCGGTTCGACCATAAAGGATTCGGGCACGTTAAGCGGGAAATAAATCGTCGGCGGATGAATTCCCCGATCAATCATTCCCTTCGCCAGATCCAGCGTATGAACGCCGTACTTGGCGAGACATTTACCGGAAAAGACAAACTCGTGCATACAGCGCCCTTTGTATTCCTCGTCAAAGAGCGGGCGCAGCTTTTCCTGAAGATAGTTCGCATTGAGCACCGCCCGGTTACTGGTCCCAAGCATACCGTCGCGGCCGAGGCACAACAGATAGGCGTACGCTCGTGCAACAATCCCGAAATTACCATAAAACGGAGCGATATAACCGATGCTCTTCGGCGCATCATAATTGAGCGAATAGGTGCCGTCGTTGGTTTTCACCACGCGCGATATCGGCAGATAAGGCCGAAGCTTTTCCACCACGCCTACCGGTCCGGCACCGGGCCCGCCGCCGCCGTGCGGCGTTGCAAACGATTTGTGCAGATTCAGGTGGCAGATATCAAAGCCCATATCGCCCGGACGATACCGCCCCATGATCGCATTAAAGTTGGCGCCGTCGTAATACATCAGGCCGTCCACCTCATGAACCACATCACAGATTTCCTTGATCCGCGTATTAAACACCCCCAGCGTATTCGGAGCAGTCAGCATTACGCCCGCCGTTTTTTCATTCAGCGCCGCCTTAAACAGCTCAAAATCCATCATTCCTTTATCATCGGAAGGAATCGTCACCACCTTATACCCCGCCAAGTGTGCGCTGGCCGGGTTGGTTCCGTGCGCTGAATCCGGAATAATAATGTGGTCTTTTTCGTTCCCGCGGTCCTTGTGATAGGCCGCCATAATCATTACACCCGTCAGTTCCCCGTGCGCGCCCGCCATCGGCTGCAGCGTAAACTCGTCCAGTCCGGTCGCCTCCGAAAGCAGCCGCTCGGTGTTGTAAAGAATCGCCAGCGAGCCCTGCGTCAGCAATCCCCCGCCCCGCAGCTGCGGCCACAGCGGATGCACGCCCGTCAGCTCCGCCAGATTAGCCGCCGCCTCGCACGCCTTGGGATTATATTTCATCGTGCAGGAACCCAGCGGATAAAAATGGGTGTCCACCGAAAAATTAAGCCGTGAAAGCGCCGTAAAATGGCGCACCACCTCCGCCTCGGAAACCTCCGGAAGCTCCGCCGGCTGACTCCGCAGATACTTGGCAGGAATCTCCTCATTCTCCGAAATTTTGATCGACGACATCTGCACCCCGGAGCGCCCCGGTGATGATTTTTCATAAATTAGTTTCATAGTCTGTAATCCGTCCTCACTCGATCCGGCAAACGATCAGCATTCTTCTCCATAACGACTCCGCCCTTCGCGGACAAACCCAACAACCTCTTCCGTGGATATCCCAAGATCAACTCCCTCCACATCAAGCGGAGAACGGGGTTCCACAGCGGCCTTAAGCTCAAACAAGTGACCG
>JAFGWS010000036.1 GCA_016937035.1 Pontiellaceae bacterium | reverse complement strand
TCTCTACGCCATGAAGGAACGCGGCTGGACGCATAACAAAGCGTACGTCAAATGCGCGAAGGTGGTCGGTGAAGTAATCGGTAACTACCACCCGCACGGCGACACCGCAGTCTATGATACGATGGTTCGTATGGCGCAGGATTTTGCGATGCGCGGCATGTTGATCGATGGTCAGGGTAACTTTGGTTCAATTGACGGTGACCGCGCGGCGGCCTATCGTTATACCGAATGTCGCCTCCGTCCCCTCGCGGAAGAAATGCTGGCCGATATCGACAAAGAGACGGTCGACATGCGGCCGAACTTCGACGAATCGCTGATGGAACCCTCCGTTCTTCCGGCTCGCGTTCCAAACCTGCTGGTGAATGGTTCGACCGGTATTGCGGTCGGTATGGCCACCAACATTCCGCCGCACAACCTCGGCGAAGTGATCGACGGAACGATCCTGCTGATCGACAACCCGGAAGCGACCATCGACGAACTGCATGAACTGATTAAAGGCCCGGATTTCCCGACCGGCGGTACCGTTTACGGTCTCAACGCTGTGCGCGAATTTTATCAGACCGGCCGCGGAAAAATTAAGGTGCGCGGTAAGGCCGACATCGAGGAAGACGACAGCGGAAAAGCGCGCATCATCATCACGGAAATTCCGTATGCGCTCAATAAGACGCTGCTGATTCAAAAGATGGTTCAACTCGTCCGCGACAAAAAGCTCGAGGGCATCTCCGATATCCGCGATGAATCCGGCAAAGAGGGCATCCGTCTGGTGATTGAACTGAAGCGCAACGCCGTGCCGAATGTTCTGCTCAACAACATCTTTAAAAATACGCAGATGGAACAAACCTTCGGCGGCATTATGCTGGCGATCGACAAAGGCAAACCGCGCGTAATGAACCTGAAGGAAACGCTCCAGTGCTTTATTGATCACCGTTTCGACGTCATTACCCGCCGGACCCAGTTTGATCTGGAGAAGGCGCGGGCCCGCGCACATATTCTCGAAGGGTATCTGCTCGCCATGGATAACATGGACGAGGTGGTCCGCATTATTCGCGACTCCAAAACCCGCGATGAGGCACAGGAGCGTTTGATCGCTAAATTTGGTTTCAGCGAAATTCAGGCCAAAGCTATTCTCGAAATGCGCCTCTATCAGCTCACCGGTCTGGAACGCGACAAGGTGGAAGCGGAATATGCCGAGCTGATGAAGCTGATTGAATATCTCGAAGACCTGTTGACTGATCCAAATAAGATTTTCGCTGTGATCAAGGAAGACCTTGAACAGATCCGTGCCAAATACGACGATCCGCGCAAGACCGACCTCTCGATCGACGAAGGCGAGATTGATATTGAAGACCTCATTGCCGACGAACCCTGTGTGATTACCCTTTCAAATACGGGTTATATCAAGCGCGTTCCGACGGACACCTATCGCCAGCAGCGCCGCGGCGGTAAGGGCGTTATGGGGATGAGCACCAAGGATGAAGATTTCGTGGAGCACATTTTCTCCGCTTCAACGCACGACTATCTGCTCTGCTTCACCGAAGCGGGCCGAATGTATTGGCTCAAGGCCTACTATGTACCGGAAGGTACTCGTCAGAGTCGCGGCCGTTCACTGGCTAACGTGTTGCAGATGGCGCAGGACGAAAAGCTCGCCGCCATTCTCTGTGTGCGTGAACTCGACGACGATACGCACAACCTGATTATGGCCACCAAAAAGGGCGTCGTGAAAAAGACCGTCCTTTCGGCCTATAAAAATGTCCGCGTGGCCGGCATCAACGCCATCAACATTGATGAAGATGACCAGCTGATCGGCGTTAAGCTGACCTCGGGCGAAGATGAAATTATCCTCAGCATGAAGAACGGCAAGGCGATCCGCTTTAAAGAGCAGGACGCACGTCCCATGGGCCGCGTGGCCCGCGGTGTACGCGGCGTCCGACTCGAAGGCGACGACGAAGTGGTTACCGTTGAAATCGTCGACAATGCAGCCACCATGATGGCCATCACCGAAAACGGCTACGGAAAACGCACGAGCTTCGATGAATATCGGCTGCAGTCACGCGGCGGTAAAGGAATCATCAGTATCCAGACGAGCGAGCGTAACGGCAAGGTCGTCAGCGCCCACGCGGTGACCGACGAACATCGGCTGATGCTCATCTCCGAAGGCGGACAGATGATCTGCATCGGCGCGTCCGATCTGCGCGTGATTGGTCGTAACACGCAGGGCGTTCGGCTGTTTAATCTGAAGGAAAACGACAGGCTGGTTTCCGCAGCGGTGCTCGATCCGGAAGAAGAAGAGACCGAAACGGTGGAAACCGCAGACGTAAATGAGGGCGGTGCGGAAGCGCCGGCAACAGAACCTGCTCCCGAAGAGAAGGCGGATGATCAAACCGAATGAGATGCCTGAAAAATGAACTACGATGTCATAAGAGCAGAATATGTGGGCGACTATCAACTTTCGCTTGAATTTTTCGACGGAAGCGCCGGCGTGGTTGATTTTTTGCCTTTCATTGAAAAAGGTGGGGTGTTTGGCGTGCTGAAGGATGTTGAACAGTTCAAGCGCTTCTCTATCGATCCCGATTGGAAGACTATCACATGGCAGGACGGTGAACTCGATTTTGCTCCCGAGACGTTATATCGCGAAGCCTTGGGATACTGGCCGAAACGGGAGTCATTGATGCAGGTCGCGGAAGAATACACACAATATGGAACATCATCGGACTAATGCGCTCCACGATTACACAGATCGGAATCATTCTACTGATCAGCGCGGTGCTGGCGGGGGTGGCCAATTGCGTTCACCCCCGAAAAATTCCGTGGGTGGAAAAACACTCCGATCAGGTGGAGAGTAGAGCCAAGGAGCAGAATCAGAAAATTATCGGCGTTGCTCAGGCACAGGAAAAATTCCGCGCGAAAAGCGCTGTCTTTGTCGATGCGCGCACAGCGGAAGAGTTTTCGAAGGGCCATATCCCCGGAGCCATCTCGCTGCCGTTTGCGCACTTTACTGATGAAGAATTTTTCATGACGACTCTCGACTTGGTCGATTCAGGAAAAGAGCTCGTGGTCTACTGCAGCAGCCGGGAGTGCGACGACGGCCGCCTGCTTGCAGCGGAACTCGAAACGTTGGGCTCTACCAACGTCATTCTCTTTATCGACGGATTTGACGGATGGGAAAACGCAGGCGGCGAGGTAGAAAAATGAGCGGCCAACGCACCATTTACCGCATCACGTTCTGGATTTCCGCGCTCATTCTTGCCGCGACCTTCTTTGTGGGGACGTCCAAAATTGCCAACCCGGCCGACTTTGCTGAAACCGTCTACCGCTTCCGACTTCTTCCAGAGGTGTTCGTTAATCTTGCTGCCATCTATCTGCCGTGGGTGGAAGTCGTCAGCGCCGTCTGTCTCTTGTTTGTGCCGCGGTTCCGTACGGCGGCGCTCTGGATTCTGCTGCTTCTGCTCATCGGCTTTACCATCGGTATCGGCATTAATCTCGCCCGCGGAGCCGACTTCGGCTGCGGCTGCTTCGGTCCCAACGACGATGCGCCTCTAAGCATCCTCCACATCTTCCGCAACTCCGGCTTGATTGCCCTGACCATCATCGCGCTCATCTGCAAAAGAAAGGTCGAGCGCACCTGACCCAACAGACCTCCCCTGCCGCAGCCCGTCATTGCTACAAAAAAAAAGCCCCGTTTAAAACGGAGCTTTTCACGAAAGATCACATCAAGGTGATTACTTCACACCAGTTCCTTCGGACAACGTCAGGGTTTTTCCGGAAGTAATCCATTGGGACAAAATGACCTTGCAGTATTTACTGGTGGAAAGATGCATAGACTCCGCTCTTCTCTCCAGTTCATCCGCCATCGTGTTCGACATGTTGATTCCGATAGTTTTCGTGCTTTTCTCTACTATTTTTTTAGCCATATTTATACTCCTTGTTTTTTGTCGCCCAGAGAGAAACATGATCCGTGTAGAAAATCAAGCAGCTTGTGGGGAATTCTCCCACATAGATTAAGCTTTTTGGATTAACACATTTCAGCTCACAAAACCTGTCATGTATTTTGCGTATTTAGTGGCTGATTCACCACCCGCTGCGCTGGCGGACGCCGAGTTTAGAGAGATTTTTTAACCGCAAAGGATCGCAAGGATCGCAAGGATCGCAAGGATCGCAAATATAAAGAATTTTCAGGTAAAATGATTCAGGCCAGAATAATTATCCCCATTCACTGTTTTTCCTTCATTCGTTGCAAATAATAGATAATTTCATGCACCCAACCCTTTCGTGTATTTGGTGTGTTTCGTGGTTCATATAATCTCTCTCGCAAAGTCGCTAAGCCGACTAGCCAAATAGACCGCAGTACGTTCAACTTCGGGGTTCATTTCTTTGGAGTGCTCCGGCTTAACGGAGCTTTAGATCACAATGCATAAGGTTTTTCAACGCGCTGGTTTAGATTATTTTCGAAACAAAGGCAATAATGAACTTGAGCCAATCCTATTATCGGGTATCGTGTTTTTCTGTTTCATCGCGTTCGCGGGAGCATGGAACGGATGCGGGCATGTTGCGCAGGGGTTAATTGGAAAGGGCAGTCCATGAAAAAGGGTTTGGTGTTTCTATTCGCAGCATTGGCTCGAACGAATCTGATGGCGGCGACGCTGCACGTCGATCTCAACAGCACCAATCCAACGGCGCCTTACGCCAGCCGCGAAACCGCCGCCACCGACATTCAAACCGCCGTCAACACCGCCGTTGCCGGCGACACCGTCCAGGTGTGGGAGGGGCACTATCTGCTCGCAAGCGAAATTACCGTTTCCAAAGGGATCACGGTCCAAAGTGCGAACGGCCCGGAAACCACGATCGTGGATGGACAGGGCAGTGTGCGCTGCTTCAAGCTGGGTATTCGTGTGGTGTTGTCGAAGGGATGACGATCACCAACGGGTATAGTGACTCTGCTGGCGGCGGAATCTTTTGCTCAGACATGACTCCGGTCGTCACCAACTGCACCATCAGCGGGAATTCAGCATCCCGGGGCGGCGGGATGTATTATGGAACGGCGAACAACTGCACCATCAGCGGGAATTCGGCCGACTATGGCGGCGGGATGAGAGGAGGAGGTACGGCGAACAACTGCATTGTGTATGGCAACAAAGCTCCTCAAGGGAATGATATATATTACAACGGCAAGATATTCCTGTTCGCCCGACGTGACGCATGGTTTAAACGGCAACATTACGAATGCGCCGGTGTTTGTGGATATGTTGGATGGAGACTTCAGGCTGATGACTAATTCCCCGTGTATTAACTGGGGTTCTGATGTCTATGTTGCCGGGACCGTCGACCTTGATGGACAACCACGCGTGGTCGGCATCCATGTTGACATGGGTGCTTATGAATATCAGGGACCATTCACTTTCGATCAGGACAATGACGGGCTGCCAGGCGAATGGGAAAGGGATTACTTTGGTTTCAATCCAGATCCGTTTGGCGACGATGATACTGACATTCTCAATAATGTCGGGGAGTACATTGCAGGAACGGACCCGTCCGATCCGAATTCGGTGTTTACGGCTTCGGTATCGTCGAATCAGGTTTCGTCCGACGGCTTTGTGATTGAATGGACCTCCATGGAGGATCGCGCCTATTCCGTATTATGGCGGGGAACGCTGACCAACGCCAACGATGTGTTGCAGATTGGGATCGAATATCCGCAAAACAGCTATACCGACACCGTCCACGCCGCCGAATCGTCCGGCTTCTACCAGATCGAGGTGCAGTTGAAGTAGGCTCGGTCCAACTATTGAATAACCGAAAGAGACGAAGCGAGGAATAGCCGCGAGGGAGCGCACGGGCCACACAGGCAATGTGAGATAATCTGCCATTTGACAACCCACATCCGGGATCTTCGTTCTCACCCAAGCGGATCTTTCAGCTCGGGTGGGAGTCCGGCGTGAAACCATCGTGTTTTTGACCTGGCTGGGCCGCGCATTCTATGACCAAAAACGGTCGCAGAGGGCAGCGGGTTTTGATACCTTTTCAGCAAAGGAGTTTTTATATTATGATCAAACCACCCAAAGCCTATGAGAATATTTCGTTTTTAAACAGTCCCTACTGCCGCCCCGTGCGCCTTCAGATGGAATATCTCCACCCGGAAATCACCATGCAGGAGCAGGGCATTAAATCCACCATCGTCCTCTTCGGCAGCGCACGCATTCCCTCGCCCGAGCATGCTGAAGAGTGTAAAAACAAGAAACTGGCGTCGCTGACCCCCTACTACGAAGAGGCCCGCAAGCTCGCCGCCATGGTCAGCAGCAGCTGCCAAACCAACCAGGAATGCGAATATGTGGTCGTTACCGGCGGAGGTGGGGGCATTATGGAAGCGGGCAACCGCGGTGCCGATGAAGTCAACGCCAAATCCATTTCGCTCAACATCACCCTACCCCACGAGCAGGATCCCAACCCGTATGTCACACCGGAACTCAACTTTGAATTCCACTACTTTCACATGCGCAAAATGCACTTTCTTCTCCGAGCCAAAGCGATCTGTATTTTTCCGGGAGGATTCGGCACGTTCGACGAACTGTTCGAAGCAGTGACCCTTATCCAGACCGGAAAGATTCCGACCATACCGATCATTCTCTTCGGGGAGGAACATTGGAAGCGCCTGATCGATTGGGAATATCTCGCCGAGTGCGGACTGATCAGCCCGAGAGATCTCAAGCTGATCAGCTTCTGCGAAAAGGCTGAGGACGCATGGAAATCCATTGGCGAGTTTTATTCCGAAATTTAAATCAGATGCCCTAAAATAAGATTTTCAACCCGCAGAACCGGTTCGACGGGTGCAGCGTTTTCGCGCATCCGGCTCACGCCAATATTTCCTTGAGTGCATCAACCACCTTACGGTTTTGCGCCGGCGTACCGATGGAGATGCGCACGTGGTTGGGCAGTCCATAGGCATCAACCGGACGGACGATGACTTGGCGCTTCTGGAGTTCCAGGAATATTTCGCGGCCTCGGCCGGTTTCGGCGAGAATAAAGTTGACTCCGGTGGGCACGGTTTTAACGCCGAGAGCCGCGAGCTCTTCCTCAAAGAAGCGGATGCCCTGCTCCACCATTGCGCGGGTTTGGGCAAGGTGCGCGGTATCGTCGAGCGCGGCCAGCGCAGCAACCTGTGCCATGGTGCTTACATTAAAGGGCTGCCGTACTTTGTTCAGCAGATCAATCAGCTCCGGATGGCCGACGGCGTAACCGATGCGCAGGCCGGCCAAGCCGTACGCCTTGGAGAAGGTGCGCAGCGCAATCACATTTTTCCGGCCGGCACGGATATGTTTGAGCACGTCGGGTTTCTGCTCCTCGGGCATGAGCTCGAAGTAAGCTTCGTCGATGATGGCCACGACGTGATCCGGGAGCTGTTCAATAAAGCGGTCCATGGCTTCCGGCGAAACCATCGTTCCCGTCGGATTATTGGGATTGCAGACCGCCACGAGACGGGTTTCGGGCGTGATGGCCTTCAGCATGGCATCCAGATCATGCACGTGCTCCGGCATCGGGACGCGGATGGTTTCGGCCTGATACATGGCCGCCACAAGGAAGTAGACGGCGAAGGCCTCAGCCCCCATGATCAGGTTGGTTCCCGATTCCAGAAACACATGAGCCAGAAAAACAATCAGCTCGTTGCTGCCGCATCCGAACAGAAGCTGCTCCGGCGCAACATCGAGTTTTTCCGCCAACTTTTGTTTAAGGTAAAACGCGCCGCCGTCGGGATAACGATGCATTTCAGCAAGCGACAGCTGCATCGCCTTCATTGCCATCGGCGACGGCCCCAACTCGTTTTCATTCGAGGCCACCTTTACGATGGCATCGATATCATCAAATCCCAATTCGCGTGCAACCTCCTCGATCGGTTTGCCCGGCTCATATACCCGCAGCTCCTTAACCCATTCTTTCGGCTTCATAGTCTCTCTCCTGATTAAAAATTTTTCAAAATGTATCACTCCACACACGCAGCGCAAACCTGCGATTGATAAAAAACCAATCGGAGCACCGCCTTATCCGGCATGAGTTGTTCACCGCAACCATACAAGCTTGATGATGCAGATATTTTAAAGAAATCTGTATTGAGACTTCGTAATCCTCAGTGTTAGACTGTGTTATTGGTCGAGGAATAATCGGAAGGGAGATACAACATGTTGGGAATCGCTGATGGATGGGTGGTATTAGTCTACCTGCTGTGTATCATGAGTACCGTACTTTGTTTAGTATGGGGAATCATCAAATGGAACGTGGACGATCCTGAACAGGAACCCGAAGAGGAGATCCGCCACTGGGCGGAAGAGGAAGACCGCGTCGAGAGCGAACTGTAAAGGAGGCTGTGCCATGAACCACATTTGGATGATTATTATCTTCGTTGCGTATCTGTGCATTATCGGATACTTAGGATTCCGGGGCTACAGGGCCACCAAGTCGGCCACCGACTACATGCTGGCGGGCCGCAAGGTCCACCCCTACGTCATGGCGATGTCGTACGGGGCCACCTTCATCAGCACGTCGGCCATCGTGGGATTCGGCGGTGCAGCCGGCGTATTTGGAATGGGCCTGTTGTGGCTGACCTTCCTCAATATCTTCGTGGGGATCTTCATCGCATTCTGGATCTTCGGCGGGCGTACGCGCAGAATGGGGCTGCGGCTGGATGCGCATACGTTCCCGGAACTGCTGGGACGGCGCTTCCAGTCGCGCTTCATCCAAGGGGCATCGGCGCTCATCATCTTTCTTTTCGTTCCGCTCTACGCCTCGTCTGTCCTGACCGGCGCGGTCAAGTATATCGCCTCGCAGATGTCAATGGACTACAACGCCGCGCTGCTCGTCTTTTCGGCGATCATTGCGCTCTACGTCATCATGGGCGGCATCAAGGGCGTCATGTACACGGACGCGTTGCAGGGCACGATCATGCTGTTCGGCATGACGGTGCTGCTCATCTTCACCTATTCCAAACTCGGCGGCGTGGTCCAGGCTCACCAGAGCCTGACCGATCTTGCCGACATGGTGCCTAAAAGCCTTCAGGACAAGGGACACCAGGGATGGACGAGCATGCCCCAGTTCGGAACCCCGCTTTGGTGGACCCTCGTGAGCACGATTATCATGGGCGTCGGCATCGGCGTGCTGGCGCAGCCGCAACTGGCGGTCCGCTACATGACCGTCAAGAGCGGCAAAGAACTCAACCGGGCGATCCCCATCGGCGGCGTCTTCATCATGATGATGACGGGCGTGGCCTTCGTTGTGGGAGCGCTATCCAACGTTCATTTCGTTAAAACCATCGGCAGCGTTTCGATTGCAGCGGCTGGAGGTGACGTGGAAGCGATTATCCCGATGTATCTGCAAAGCGCCATGCCGGACTGGTTCAGCATCCTCTTCATGCTGACCCTGATTTCCGCGGCCATGAGCACCCTCAGCAGCCAGTTCCATGTGATGGGCACCTCGCTGGGGCGCGATTTGGTGGAGGAATCGATAGGGCGCAAGAAGGGCGGAAGCGGGATGCTGGCCACGCGCATCGGCGTCTTGTCGGGAATCCTGGTGGCCGTTTACCTGAGTTACATCATGGAAGTCAAATTCGGGAAAACCGGTACGGCGATCGTTGCGCGCGGAACCGCCATCTTTTTCGGCTTGTGCGCATGCGCCTTCCTGCCGATGTATGTCGGGGCCCTATGGAGCCGCGCCATCACGAAGGCGGGCGCCATTGCCGGCATGATGAGCGGCTTCTTTACCAGCCTGTTCTGGATCGTCTTCGTGGAGGAAAAAGCGGCGGCCGCGCTCATGATCTGTGAGAAGATTTTCGGAACCCCCTCGCTGGGGATACGGATGGTCAACGGCGACGCGGTCTATTCGAAGACCGGTCCGTTCATCTGGTCCTTTGTCGACCCGCTCCTGATCGGATTGCCGATCGCCATCGTCGTCACGCTTGTTGTCTCTCGCTTTACGAAGAAAACCTCCGAGGAACACCTCAACCGCTGTCTGGGAACTAAATAAAACAAAGGGATGCTATGAAAACATTACCATTGGCTGTTATTTCAGCCACGATTATCGCCGCAGCAACAACGGCATCAGCACAACAACAACCGGAATTCAAATGGGGCGGAGACTTCCGCTTCCGCATTGTACATTTCGACAACATTCCGTATTCGAACTCGGCGGCCGAATCGCGCGGCGGCGTCAATGCCTTCCAGCGCTATCGAACCCGCCTTTTCGGTGAATACCACCCCACCGAAAATCTCTATATTCGCGGCAGGTTGGTCAACGAATTCCGCACCGTGAATCACCCTCGTACGCGTAACGGCTGGGCTGCGTTCGACGAGACGGTGTTCGATAACCTGTTTATCGACTACCAGAACGAGCTGTTCGGCGTCCGGCTGGGCCGCCAGGATCTGATGTACGGAAACGGCAAGATCATATTCGAAGGTACCTCGAAAGACGGATCGCGAACGACCTATTTCGATGCCGCCAAGCTCACCTACAAAGGCATCGCGGACACGACCGTGGACTTCCTTGCCATGTATACCCATGCGGATGACCCGCTGGCAATCCATTCGCAGGATCGCGATATTGTAGGCTATGGCGCAAACTACGACGGCGTCGAAGCCGGAGGAGGCATCTATGTTAAAAACAACTCCTTCGAGGATCTTCCGTGGGAAGCCTACTTTATCACAAAGACCCAGCAGGACGGTCTTCCCAGCCACGACACGATCAACACCGTAGGCGCACGGTTTATGCCGAAATGCACCGGCGGAAATCTCGACGGAAATATTGAACTGGCCTATCAGTCGAATCCGGATTCCTCCGAATTCATGATCGATGCGCTGGGCAAATGGCATATCGATGCGTTGGCCGAACAAAACGGCACCCTTGGACTGGGATGGTATTATCTCTCCGAAGACTGGAATCCGGTCTTTGCCCGCTGGCCGCAGTATTCCGAACTCTATGTCTACTCCTTCGACACCACCGGGGGCGCCGCATGGAAAAACGTCAGCATGCCGCACATCGACTTTTCGATCGCACCGATCAAAGGCCTGAAAACAGATCTTCTGCTGGGCTATATGATGGCCCCGGAAAACGATGGATCGGGCAGCGGACGCAACCGAGGATGGCTCTTCACCTGTAAAAACTCCTTCACGCTCAAGGAAGGCCTGTTCTCCGAATCCGATTCGCTGGGCGGACATCTCCTGCTCGAAGTCTTTGAACCGGAAAATTATTACAACGGCAGTCAGCAGGATAAGACGGCATCGTTTGCCCGGGCAGAGCTGAGCTATTCATTCTGATCAGCTTAACCCTGTCAAAAAAAAGTGCTCTCCGAAAAAGAAGGGCACTTTTTTTTGCGCGACGCTTCGGAATCAGTCGCCTTCGGACAGCGGCGTGCTGGTCTTGTAGACGGTGGCATTAAAGACGGCGATCTGCTCCCCGGCACCGTTCGTGATCTTGACCCGGTAATGCGCAAGCCGGCGGCTGGCGGAAACCTCCTTGGCCTTGGCGTAGAGCGTGTCGCCCTCCTGGGTCGCATGGAAAACCTGAATGTTGCCATTCGTCAGCAACGCCACGTTGCCATATGAGTTAGAGGCCGCAGCGAGCGCAATATCGGCAAGCGTAAAGATGGTGCCCCCATGCGCCACGCCGGCGGCATTGAGGTGCTCCTTGCCCACCTTCAATTCCGTGCAGGCCCGGCCTTCGCCGACCTCGACCAGCTGCACGCCGAGCAGCTTTCCAAGTTGATCGTTGCTTGAAATCAGCTCCTTGATTTTTTCGACTCCCATAGCACCCTCCAGTTGGATAATTCTGCTATTCGTCCGCTCCGCGTCCGAGCATGAACGCCTTTTCATTGACCTCGACCAGCCGCTCCGGAAAGTGCTTTCGGATGGCGACCATCCATTGATCCACGGCAAATTCCATGTGACGGCTCAAGGCTCCGAGCAGCGCCACGTTGAGCGCCTTCTTGTTGCCCAACCGATCCACTGAAAAATCCGAAGGCTTCACCAAAATCCCGCCCTCCCTCAGCTGGTAGAGGTTGGCCTCGACCTGGTCGTCGCCCAGCACCACCAGATAGTCGGCGCAGCCGGTCGGAATCATCGGGCTCCAGACCTTTTCGCCATACCTCAAATCGGAGGTAATCGCCCCGCCGCGCTGGCTCATTCCATGAACCTCGGCCTTTTTGACATCGAATCCCATGTCGAACACCATGCGCCCGAGAATATCGGTGCAGGTCAAAATCCCCTGCCCGCCCAGCCCGGCAAATTTTACATTCACTACTTTCATATCAACTGCTCCTATAATTGTGACCTAAACCGCAAATGGAGGCGAATAAACGCAAATCAGCGACTCTCTGTAAGAACTACTTTCTTCCATTGCAGTCTGGCATGCTTGAAATTCAGAATGAGACCTGCACTCATAGGTTTTTTCGCGCAGGCCATGACCAATTGCATTCAAAACCTCCATAGCGCAGCCAGTCACTTTAAAGCAAAGATCATTCTCCACATATTTGTGTCCATTTGCGTCCATTTGCGGTTCCCTTCCTAACGAACCTTGTCGCCCCGTTCCAGCTTGGCATCGCGAACCACGGCCAGAATACAGGGCCGCCGCGCAATGATGACCGTCAACTCGTTCGACCCAAGGGCATCCCGTATGGCCTGCTCGAACGCCTCCATTTCCCGCGACGGGTCCAGAACGACGACGCGGTCGACCCCCATGGCCTTGCAGGTTTCCTCGATGGAAACACTTTTCCCCGTGGGCGTGTGATCGAGAGACTTCCCGGTTCCGGGGTGTTCCTGTAAACCGGTCATGGCGGTGGTTCCATTGTCGAGAATCACGATCAAGTGGCCGGTGGGCGGTCGGTTGTACACCATCTCAGCCACGCCTGTGAGGCCGGAATGCATGAAGGTCGAATCGCCGATGACGCTGACGACCCGGCGTGCCTGGTTTTCCGGCAGGACATGCCGCATGCCAAGACCCACACCGATGGAGGCCCCCATGCAAACGCAGGTATCCATCGTCTCGAAGGGAGGAAGGACGCTCAGCGTGTAGCACCCGATGTCGCCGGTAATAATGCAGTCGAATCGCTTAAGCATTTCGAAACTGGCGCGGTGGGGACATCCTTCGCACAATTGCGGCGGCTTTCCGCGCGGCGGCTCGGGCTCTTCCGAATCGTCCCTTTCCAGGATACGTTTGACGCGGACGACATCCAGCTCGCCGTACCGATAGCGTTCCAGCCGCGGGCGCACCTTGCCGCCGGCAGCCATGACTTCGGTCTGGATAAAGGGGTCGCCCTCCTCCACCACCACGCAATCCTCCACGGATTCAATGAAGTCAAGAATGGTCTTCATCGGCAGCGGATAGATCATACCGAGCTTGAGCACCTTGGCATCGGGCGCGGCTTCGATGGCGTGGAGTGCCGAAACGCCGTTGGCGATGATGCCGAGTTTTGAACGCTCGCCAACAACCGGATTCGGGCCTTCGGCGTTGTTCCAGGCCTCGATCTCGGAAAGTTTGCCGCGCAATACCTTGTGGGCGGGCCGCGCATAGGCCGGAATCATGACGCGCTCGCGGATGCTGCGCACATAGTCCGCTTGCGGAACTTCGCGCACGTCGGAGGCCACCACGCTGGTCTTGGAGTGGCAAACCCGGGTGCACAGCCGCAGCATCACAGGCTGCTTCCAGCGTTCTGAAATCTCGAACGCCAGCTTGACCATGTCGTAGGCTTCCTGCGAATCCGCCGGCTCCAGCATCGGTACGCCCGCCGCTCGGGCATAGTTGCGCGAATCCTGCTCGTTCTGCGACGACGCCATTCCGGGATCGTCGGCCACGGCCAGCACCAGCCCGCCGGTCACGCCGGTATAGGCGACGGTGAACAGCGGGTCCGCCGCAACGTTGACGCCGACATGCTTCATGGTTACCAGCGTCCGGGTTCCGGCAAAGGCCACCCCGATGGCGACTTCCATCGCCACCTTTTCGTTGGGCGACCACTGGGCCCGGCAGCCCTCCAGCTTGGAATAGTTTTCCAGAATTTCCGTCGACGGCGTCCCCGGATAGCCGACCCCCAGGGCGCAGCCGGCGTGTTTCGCGCCCAGCGCGACCGCCTCGTTTCCGCTCAAAAGCATTCGTTTACCACTACTCATTCTCTTCACCTCCATTAATTAAATCATCCACCCATTCCGGGATGCGCATCGGCTTCCCTTCCGGATTCGTCAGCGCATGGATCGTCCATCCTTCCGCAACCGTCATATCGCGGTCCGCCAAGCAGACCCGCGTATCGAACCGCAGACGCGCACGACTCTCACGCGAAAACCGGGTCTCGATCCGCAGCAGATCATCATAGCCGGCGCGGCCTTTAAACTGTAGGTGCGATTCGACAATCGGTGCCATCAATCCCTTATTTTCCCACTCAACATAGGGGTACCCGGCCGCGCGCAACAGTTCCGTACGACCTACCTCCATCCACTCAAGCAGGCGGGAATTGTAAAACGTTCCCATCCGATCCGATTCGCTGTAACGCACCCGCAACTCATGAATATGTATGAACATGGCACTCTCAAATGTAAAATGTGAACTGACATATAAACCGTTTTACCGAGCGGATTTCAAGCGGGGTCGAAAAAGATTTCTCAAACCCCTGATTTTACCGATTGCGCCTCCGGCGCATTTTAAAAGCGCCGTCGAGTCGCTCCGCGACCCTGCGGGCCGGCGCACTCCATATCGCACTTGACTGCGGATTAAAACAACCGCACAAAAGAGCGATGTCTACAGATTATTATGCCCACTTATGCCGCCTCGCGGGAAAAGCTGTTGCTGACTTTCATATGATCAGCGAGGGCGACCGCCTGCTCGTTGGGATCAGCGGCGGCATCGATTCCATGATGCTGATGCACGTGCTTGATCGGCTGCAGAAGCGCGCGCCGGTCCGGTTCGAACTCTTTGCGGTCACGGTCAACGAAGGATTCAACGGGATTGACCACGCTCCGCTGGTGGACTACGCCAAGGAACAGGGTTGGGACTTGCGCATCATCGAGACCCCGATTGCTCAACTGATCGAAGAAAAAGGGACAACCGCCAAACCGTGCGGACTCTGTTCCAGACTGCGGCGCGGCTTTATTCACGGCTATGCCGACGAGCTCAACTGCAACAAGCTCGTGCTGGGCCACCATCGCGACGATCTCTGCACGAGCCTGCTGATGGGACTCTTCCGAGGAACCGGACTCAAAACGATGGGGCCCAACGTAGCTGCTGACCAAGGAAGCAAGCGGCTGATCCGTCCTCTCTGCTATGCTTCCAAAGAGTTGATCGAAATCTGCGCCGCCACATTTGAATTTCCAGCCGTCGGCACGTGCGATTTTTCGCAGCAGTTGAACGATTCCGGCGATCGGGCGTATCTGGAACAGCTCCTTCCGGAACTCGAAAAACAGTTTCCCAATCTGGGCAAAAACATGCTTCGTTCCATGGCCGACCTGCGGCCCGACTATCTTTTGGACCGCCGGCACATTTCTGATTAGTTCGCAAAAACCACGGAATACACGGAAGGGTCTTTTTTCAGTGTATTCGGTGTATTCCGTGGTTCCGAAAAATGCAACCTACTCTTCGGAGTCTGCGGCAGCAGCGGTTTCGTCTTCAACGGGGGTTCCGGAGAAGGTCAGCGCAGATTTTTCGGCGTTCGCTTCAACGAGCACCTGTACATTGTCTTTAATATTTCCGCGCAAAATCTCTTCCGCCAGCGGATCTTCAAGGAGACGTTCCACCGTACGGCGCAGTTGACGCGCGCCGTAGGCTTTGTCGTAGCCCTTTTCGAGCAGCAGTTCGCGGGCGGATGCGGAGATATTGAGTTCAATATTTCGTCCAAGAACACGGTTCTGAATATTGGCCAGTTCCAGATTAATGATGGTTTCCAAATCGGTGCGATTCAGCTCACGGAAGACGATCATATCGTCGAGGCGGTTAAGCAGTTCCGGCTTAAAGGTTTTCTTGGCCGTCTGGATCATCATCTCTTTGAGCTTTGCATAATCCGCCGCTTCGCTGGAGGGAGAGAAGCCGAGCGCACCCGCCTTTTTCACTTCCTGCGCGCCGAGATTGGAGGTCATGATGATCACGGTATTGCGGAAATCAACGTTGCGGCCCAGGCTGTCGGTCAGGCGTCCTTCCTCCATAATCTGGAGCAGCATGTGCATCACGTCCGGATGGGCCTTTTCCACTTCGTCGAACAGCACCACCGAATAGGGCCTACGCCGCACACGCTCGGTCAGCTGTCCGCCTTCTTCGTGGCCGACATAGCCCGGCGGGGAGCCCACCAGCCGAGAGGAATTAAACTTTTCCATATATTCCGACATATCGATCTGAATGAACGATTCGCGATCGTCGAACATAAACTCGGCCAGTGTCTTGGCCAGCATGGTTTTTCCGACACCGGTCGGACCCAGGAAGATAAATGAACCGATCGGGCGCTTGGGGTCTTTCAGATCCGCACGTGAACGACGCAGTGCACGGGCAATGGCCGAAACCGCCTCCTGTTGTCCAACCACCTGCTGCCCAACCACCTCTTCAATACGAAGGAGCCGCTCCATCTCTTTTTCGCCCATCTTCATGACGGGAATCCCGGTCCATTTGGATACGACCACCATAATATCTTCGTCCGTCACCACCGTACGGTTTGCATCGCGTTGTTTGCGCCACTCCTCCAGCAGGCGTTCGAGCTTTTCTTTGGCGAGGCGCTCCTGATCGCGGAAGTTGGCCGCATCCTCAAACTTTTGTTCGTGGATTGCCGTATTCTTTTTCTGCTCAAACTCGTGCACCTCTTCCTCCAGCTGTTTGAGCTCCGGCGGACGGCTCATACTGCCGATGCGCGCACGCGCGCCGGCCTCGTCGATCAGATCAATCGCCTTATCCGGAAGGAAGCGATCCGGAAGATAACGTGCGGAGCATTCAACGGCCGACTTCAGCGCAGCATCGGTAAAACAGGCATTATGATGCTCTTCATATTTTCGCCGCAACCCGTTAAGAATCTCAACGGCGTCTTCCACCGAGGGCTCTCTCACCGTCACCGTCTGGAAACGGCGCTCCAGCGCAGCGTCTTTTTCGATATATTTGCGATATTCCTTCAGCGTCGTGGCACCGATACACTGCAGCTCGCGACGGGACAACGCGGGTTTGATAATGTTTGCGGCATCCATCGTACCTTCCGCCGATCCTGCGCCGACGATTGTATGCAGCTCATCGAGAAAGAGAATAACGTTTTTCTCTTTACGAATTTCGTCCATCACCGCCTTAATTCGCTCTTCAAACTGACCGCGGTATTTGGTGCCCGCAACCATCAAAGCAAGGTCCAGCGTGACCACTTTTTTATCGATCAGGAGGTCCGGCACATTGCCCTCGTTAATCGCAATCGCGAGCCCTTCCACAATGGCGGTTTTACCGACCCCCGCTTCACCCAGCAGCACCGGGTTGTTTTTCGTACGGCGGCAGAGAATCTGAACGACCCGCTCAATTTCATCCTTACGACCGATCACCGGATCGAGTTCGCCGGTCTGCGCAAGCTTGGTCAGGTCGCGCCCAAACGTATTGAGCGCCGGCGTTTTAGTTGCTGCCTTTCCGCGGGGCGGCTGCCCCAACGGCGCATTTTCGCGCCCTTCATTTTCTTCGTACTCGGCCTCCGAAGCGGAATCGTAGTCCGGGTCCAGTGTGCGCATAATTTCGTAGCGGGTTTCATCGAGATCCACGCCCAGGTTTTCAAGCACACGGGCGGCAATGCCCTCCCCTTCCCGCAACAACCCGAGCAGAACGTGCTCTGTTCCAACATAGCTATGGCCGAGCCCGCGCGCTTCACTGGCGGAGAGTGCAAGTACTTTTTTTGCACGCGGCGTAAAGGGAATATTTCCGATGGTCTTGGTTTCAGGTCCCGTTCCGACCGCCTTTTCCACTTCCATGCGAACCGATGCTAAATCAATTCCAAGCGACTGCAGCGTACTGACCGCCACACCGTGGCCCAGCGCAATCAGACCGAGCAGAATATGCTCTGTGCCGACATAGCCATGATTAAAGCGTCCCGCTTCTTTTCGAGCGAGCTGAAGAACCTGCTGAGCCCGTGGTGTGAAATTATCCATAACCCTGCCTCTTACTTCTTTTTAGCATTCTGAATCGCGATCGTCATATAATCGCGCAGCATCGTGGCCCGAACCGCATCGCGCGTATCGGCGTCCAGATCCTGATTTTCCAACTTTTGCAAATGTGCAGGCTGAGTTGAAATAAACAGCGTATCCAGCTCCTTCGGCGAAATCTGTTCAAGCATATTCAGATCAATCCCCAGCCGTAATGCGGAGAGCAGGTTCAATGCCTCGGCGCTCGACATGAGCTTCGCATTTGCAAGCAATCCGACCGCACGAGCAACGTGATCCTCTACTAAAAGAGCCTGCTTCTCAACAAGCCGCTGCCGAGCGTTTAACTCGTGATCAATCAGCTCCAGAACAATCTGCTCCAGGTGGCCGATGATGTCGGTCTCTTTACGACCCAGCGTAATCTGGTTCGAAATCTGGAACATGTTGCCTGCCGCCTCGGACCCTTCGCCCCACATGCCGCGCACCGCAAGACCGATCTTGGAAATGCCGTTGATCACCGGAGTCATTTCGTCCATCAAAACCAACCCGGGAAGGTGAAGCATCACCGACGCACGCAGTCCCGTTCCAACGTTGGACGGGCAGGAGGTCAAATAACCCAGCCGAGGAGAAAAAGCATAGGTCAGTTTTTCCTCGAGCTGGTCGTCGATTTTATCCGCTGCCTCCCACGCTTTCTGGAGATTCAACCCCGGCTGAAGCGACTGAATACGGATATGATCCTCCTCATTCACCATAATCGACAGACACTCATCCTGCGTAACAAAAACACCACAGCTGTCCTCCTGTCGGCTCAGCTCATTGCTGATCAGATGGCGTTCAAAGAGTATCATTTTATCCAGCTCAACCGTATCTGCCATTCCAAACGTAATAAACGGCTGTTCAAATGTATCGAAAATCGCCTTGGTCTGGAGCCAGACCGCGTGATTTTCCTCTTCGGAAGCCCACCCTGGGAACCTGTGATCTTCCAGATTACGCGCCAAGCGAATCCGGCTGCTTACGACCGGCCCCTCTGAAGCTCCGGACTCAATCCAGCTGCCGTGGCGTTTTACCATATCGTCAAGCGTCATCGGAATCTCCCTGCTTCGTATATTGGTCACTCTCCTTCAAGGCCCGGATTTTATCGCGCAGATTGGCGGCAATCTCGTATTCCTCGCGGGCAATCGCAGTTTCAATGTCTTTTTGAAGAGCAGCGATCTGGGTCGTAATCCGCGCCTCATTGCCCTGCCGCGCCGGAATCTTACCCACGTGCTGACGGCAATGATGCATTGCCTGCAGCAGTGAACTGAGTTCACCCATAAAGGCGTCATAACACTCCGGGCAACCCAAACGGGCATTTTTCTTGAATTCTGCACGCGTCATCTGGCACCGCGTACAGCTCAGATCCAGCTCCGACATCGTCAGCGCCTGTTTTTCTGAGGGCGTGGTTGAACCCAATCCCAACAGCACGTCGGTAATCGAAATCGGCGAGTTCAGATCAATTCCGTTTTTCTGAGCACATCCCTGACACAGATTCAGTTTCTTGACCTTTCCGTCAACCACCTGCGTCAGATGAATCGTAGCCTCTTGTTCGTGACAACATTCACATATCATGAAACACCTGTTTTTCTCTCTTCAGCGTCCTGACAAGACGGTTCGTTTGAACTTTGCCAAACAATCTCTTCCTGTGCCTCACTTCTGCGGCGCACAGGCCGTTTACTCAATCGGCGTACCCTCAGCGTTGGCGCAAGCCGCATAGCGTGCCGCCAAATCGCCCACCACGTTTCCGGGCTTCCCATTACCGATCACCCGCTTATCCACATCAACAACCGAGATGATTTCCGCCGCCGTTCCGGTCAGGAAAACCTCATCGGCCACATACAGATCATAGCGGGCCAACGGAATTTCGCGCACTTCATATCCGGCTTTACGGGCGATTTCGATCACTTTATTGCGTGTCAACCCTTCCAACGCACCGCAGGTAACCGGAGGCGTGAAAAGAATTCCGTTCTTCACCACAAACACATTATCTCCGGAGGCCTCCGCCACTTCTCCTTTGTGGTTAAGCATAAGGCATTCCATACAGCCCGCATTTATTGCCTCAATCTTGGCCATAATATTATTCAGATAGTTCAAACTTTTTATCCGCGGATTAATGGCTTCGGGATGATTACGAATGGTTCCAACGGTTACAATCCTCAGGCCGTTATCGTAGAGTTCCTGCGGATAGAGCTGAATTCCAGAAGCAATGATGATCACCTCGGCCTTTTCGCATAAATAAGGATTCAGTCCCAGCGTACCCACCCCGCGCGTAACCACCAGCCGAATGTATCCATCCTTGATATTGTTGGCTTTGCAGGTATCCACCACCGCCTGTACCATCTCTCCTTTACTCATCGGAATATCGAGCGCAATCGCTTTTGCTGAATCATAAAGACGGTCAATGTGCTCATCCAAAAGAAAAACGCGCCCATTATACGCACGGATTCCTTCAAACACGCCGTCACCATACAACAAACCATGATCGAACACAGAGACCACCGCATCCTTCTCATCGACCAGCTTTCCACTCATGTATATTTTCATTTCCTTAACCCTTGATTGATTAAAACTCCATCCTTTAAAAAAAGTTCCCTCGAACAGCGCGAGGCCACCTCTTCACTATGAGTGACGAGAACCAGAGTATGCCGCCTTGCGCCGACCAGTTGAAACAAATAATGCAAAACTTTATTGCCCGTTTTTGAGTCCAAATTCCCGGTGGGCTCATCCGCAAAAATAACATCCGGCTCATTCATCAACGCGCGGGCAATCGCCACGCGCTGCTGCTCTCCGCCCGAAAGCTCCTGTGGGCGATGTTTTATGCGGTCGCCCAGACCCACTTCATCGAGCAGTTGTTTCGCCCGTTCGGTCGCATTTTTTTTCCCCGTCCGCTTTGCCATCGAAGGCAACGCCACATTTTCAACGATATCGAGCTCCGGAAGCAGGTGAAAAGACTGGAAAACAAAGCCGACATTCTCGGCCCGGAAACGGGCACGCCGCAGCGACGACATACGGTAAACATCGCGCCCGCGGAAATGCACCTTTCCGGACTTCGGTGTATCCAGTCCGCCCAGCACATGCAGCAGCGTACTTTTCCCGGAGCCGCTCTCGCCCATAATAGAGACCGTTTCGCCCTCATAAATAGTGAGCGAAACGTCTTTCAGAACGTTCAACGAAGCCGAACCGACCATATATGAACGGTCAATATTTTCAGCCGAAAGAATTGCTTCCATTAACCCACACACTCCTTAACCACCCGAGTCAGCCGCTCGGCAATTTCCTGTGTCTGCGCCTCCTCAGGCCCTTCCACCATCACCCGGCACATCGGCTGCGTTCCGGAATAACGAATCAGAACACGACCGGCATCACCCAGTTCGTTTTCCGACTGCGCCACCGCTTCAGCCAATGCAGGCACCTCCTCAATCGGCGGCTTTTGCTTTACGTCGACATTAATCAGCACCTGCGGAAACGGAATCATAATCTCAGCAAGCGACGAAAGTTTTACAGACGATGCCGCCAGCACCTGCATCAGTTTCAGGCCCGAAACAATACCGTCACCCGTGGTATGGCAGTCCAGAAAAATCATATGGCCTGAATCTTCACCGCCCAGCACGGCACCGGTTTCCTGCATAAGCGCAAGCACCATTCGGTCCCCCACGCCGGCGATTTCAGTTTTAATCCCGAGCGACTTCATTGCCGCGTGAAAGCCCATATTGCTCATCACTGTAGCCACAACCCGATCATTCGTCAGCGCACCCTGCTCCTGATACGCCTTCGCACAGATCGCCATAATCTGATCGCCGGACAACTCGCTGCCCGTTTCGTCCACCGCAATCAGTCGATCGCCGTCGCCGTCAAATGCCAGCCCCGCATCGGCCCCCATTTCCAGCACCTTTGCGCAAAGATCTTCGGTATGCTGCGAGCCGCAGTTTTCGTTAATATTGATTCCGTCCGGCTCATTATGAATCACCGCAACCGATGCCCCCAACGCGGAAAAAACAGCCTCAGCGCATCCGCTGGCAGCGCCGTTAGAGCAATCGAGCACCAGCTTCAAACCGGCCAGCGGCCGGCCCGGAGGCAATGTCTGCCGACAGAAATCGGCATACACCTCCACCGCATTCTGCATTGAAAAGACAGTTCCAACCTCTTCACCGATCGGAAGCGACAGCGCATCGCTGAAGTACAGCTGTTCGATCTGTTCCTCTTCCTCGTCGGTCAGCTTAAAACCCGACCCCTTAAACACCTTAATGCCGTTATCATAAAAGGGATTGTGCGAGGCCGAAACGACCAGACCGGCCACAGCACCCGTCTGCAAGGCAATCTGAGCGACGGCAGGGGTCGGCACTACACCCAGCAGGCGGACATCGACACCTGCCGAACAAACACCGGCCGCCAGCGCCGACTCCAGCATCGAACCGCTCAAACGCGGATCGCGCCCGATGGCGATCACCGGGCGCACCTCTTCCGCCGCCGCAGCCTCTCTGAAATAAAGCCCCACCGCACGGCCCAACTTCAGCGCCGTCTCGGCGGTCATGTTCCCTTGGTTCGCCTTATCGCGAACACCGTCGGTTCCAAAAAGTTTTCCCATTATGATCTCCAGAGCGCATCAACATCATCCACGATCGACTGCAACCACGCCCGCCCCGCCTCGCGGGCAGCAGGCGTCAGCGCACGCACCGCTTCAATGTATTCTCCATGCTCCAGCGCACCCAATAATGCACTGCGTTGAGCGCGCTCTTTTTCCAAGTCCAGCGTACAAATTTTTTCTTTAATCTGCGGCCATTCATCGATGAACCGCTTTTGTATGCGAATCGAATCCGCCGATCCGCCGCCCGCTTCCAGCCGCGCAACCGAATCGTTCATCTTATTGGCCAAATCATCCAGCCGTTTGATCCGTTCCGCCAAAACCAGCTCCAGCTTTTCGCGGGCTCCGGCATAGCAGGCCCGATCAAATCGATCGCGCGTCATAAAGCGGGAACGCACGTTTCGATACCACTCGCGCAGCGCCAGAATATTGCCGATGTAGAGCAGATTGTTTTTTACAATCCGATCCAGCCCTCGATACACGCCCGTTTCATAATCCATCGTCACCGCTTTCGGTGCGGCAGCAACGTGCAGTTGGTTTTCCTTGAGAATATCCTTACGGCAGACGCCGCCCGCCGCAATAATGGTTCCATACGCCATACGCGCCGGCCCGACCAACCCGCCCTGCCCGCCGAGAAAAATCGGCTTATTATCGATAAAAACGCCGTTGGGCACATCCCCGATCAGCGAAGCCGTGGCCTTATCCTGATGCGGCGTAAAGTTAAAATGAATGTAGGACGAGCCGATTTCGCTGTGATCCTTCCGGCTTGTTCCGCCGGCCATCAGCGCATCGCAAAAGTTAATCAGGCTCCCTGCGGTGACAAACGGAAGAAAAATCGTCTGCTTGAATCCGACGGTGTGCGCGCCGCCCGATTCCTCTTCCAACAATGTCCCCGCACGCACGTGCGCGCCGCTGCCCATATCGGCACCGTCCAGAAAAGTGGCACCGGAAAAATACCCGCCCTTCAGCGCAACCTTACGGCCCAGCTGACAGTTTTCAACCGTTGCGGGCGCCTCGGCACCAAGAATGCACCCGGGGCCGATAGAGGTCGCTTTTCCTGTAATACGACAGCCCGGATAAATGACCGCATCGGCGGCGATGGCAGAAAGATCGACTTCTTCCCCGACAAAAATGCCGCATTGCCTCCACTCATCCCTGGACCGCTCGATCATGGTTCTCACTCCTCCTCATAGCAGGCGGAATAGAGCCAGCTCAATAGCGACTCAAAGCGAGGATCTTTATGCAGGTTCAACAGATCAGGATCAGACTTCATCCAGTCATAGTCACCATAGCCCAACTCCACCGATTTGGTGAGCGCTTCAAATGCCTCGTCGAGCTGATTGGTCAGCGCATAGGAACAGCCCAGATTGTACCAAGCCAGATCATCACTCGGCAGCCGTTGACAGAGCTGCCGATCCACCGCGAGCCCCTCTTTAAACTTTCCGTTTCTGGTGTACAGCTCCGCGAGCGCCTGCAAAACCTCGATATCGTCGGTCAGACGCTCTGCCACTTTCTGCAAAAACTGGAGTTCGACCGCATCATGTTTCGTGCTGTCGACTGATTTTTCCTTGTCCATGGAGACCTCAAATTAGTTCATCGAACGGCGCACCGGCCCCGTATAAATCTGTCGTGGACGCCCAATACGTCCGTCCGGATCATCCCGCATTTCCAGCCACTGCGCAATCCATCCGGGAACGCGACCGATGGCAAACATCACCGTAAACATATTCGTCGGTATTTCCATCGCGCGATACGTCAGCCCTGTGTAAAAGTCAATATTCGGATAGAGCCCGCGGCTGACAAAATAATCATCCGCCAACACCGCTTCCTCCAGTTCCTGCGCCAGATCGAGCAGCGCATCCGATGTGCCCAGTCTGGCCAGCACATCTTTGCACATCTGCTTCGCCACCTTTGCGCGCGGGTCGTACGATTTATAAACGCGGTGTCCGATGCCCATAATACGGAACGGGTCTTCCTTGGATTTCGCCCGCTCAATCACACGTTTCACATCGCCTTTATAATCGTTCATGATGCTCTCCAGCATTTCGATCACGTGCTGATTCGCACCCCCGTGCAGCGGTCCCCAAAGCGCACAGATACCGGCTGAAATCGAAGCGTATAGATTCGCCCCTGTGCTGCCGACCATTTTCACCACCGAAGCTGAACAGTTCTGCTCGTGGTCCGCATGTAGAATCAGGAGTTTATTCAGCGCCTTCGTCATAACCGGATCGACCTGATAATCGTTCACCGGCGTGCAAAACATCATGTTCAGAAAATTTTCGCAGTATTTCAACGTACGTTTGGGATAAACAATCGGGTGACCAATCGACTTCTTATAGGAAAAGGCCGCCGCCGTGCGGAGCTTGGAGAGCAGCCGCGTGACCTTATGGTCAATGTTTTCCTGAATGCTCACATCCTCCAACTCAGGATAAAACGTTGAAAGCGACACCACCATTGCAGAAAGCGTGGCCATCGGATGTGCGTGGTCCGGATACGCATCGAAGAAATGACGCATATCTTCGTGCAGCAGTGAATGATAATTCAGCTGGAGGGAAAAGTCTTCGTGTTGTTCCTTGTTCGGCAACGTACCGTGGACCAACAAATACGCCACATCAATAAACTCACACTTTTCCGCCAACTCGTTGATATCATACCCGCGATACCGCAGAATACCCTGTTCCCCGTCAATATAAGTAATATCGCTCTTGCAGCACCCCGTATTCACAAAGCCCGGGTCATACGTAATCATCCCCGTCTCTTTGCGCAGTGTGCGAATATCCACCGCTTTTTCGCCTTCCGATCCTTCAAAGACCGGCAGTTCGATGCTTGTATCGTTAAATGTCAGTTTTGCGTTTCCCAGATTCGTAATGTCGGACATATTAAATCTCCTCGTGCGTTGGTCGTTAACTCGTTGGAATGCGCTAGAAAATACGGTTTGTTCGATCGCATTCAAGACAAAAGCAACCGACGCAGAGCAAATTGCACCCTGTTGACGCGGCTGCATCCCCGTTTTTTTAATATTTAATGTTGCGCGGGCCGCCCCATTTATGTTTTATCCCCGGGTCTTTCAACAAAAGGAATGCACTATATATGGCTAAGAAAAGCAAAATCGTCAAGAATCAGAAGCGCATCGCCTGCGCTGCGAAGTACTATGAGCGCCGCATGGAGCTCAAAAAAATCATCCGCAACCCGGAAACAGAGCCCGCCGATCGCATGCTCGCGGTCCGCAAACTGCGCAAGCTCCCGCTCGACGCCAACCCCAACCGCATTATGAACCGCTGCTCAATAACCGGTCGTCCGCATGCCGTCCACCGTAAGTTTTGTCTCTCGCGTATCACCCTTCGCGAAATGGCTTCCAGCGGTCAAATTCCCGGCATGACAAAGGCCAGCTGGTAAAAATCACTTTCTTTGTTGAAAGAGACCCGAAGGCACCCTGCAACCGCAGGGTGTTTTTTTTGTGCACCCTGCACATTAATGAACAGTTGACCAGCAGCCACTGTTCCAAACCTACTCCTTAGCGATCCAACGACTAAAAATGAGATCAACCACGAAGGAACACAAGGATCGCAAAGATCAAAACACCTAAAGTATCGTACTCTTCAGATTATCTGACCACAGAACACCCTGATACAAGAGAAGTTTTTCTGTGTATTCAGTTTATTCCGTGGTTTTAATTGCGGCCAACGGCCGTGGGGAAGCACTGAAAACAAAAAAACCGCCCCGAAACGGGACGGTGTGTCTTTTCTCCTCACAAGAAAAAAGATTAAGCCTTGGTCACCTTGCCGGAGCGGATCGCCTTGGCGGAAACCCACACCCGCTTAATGGTTCCGTTTTCATCCTTAACGCGGATACGCTGGAGGTTCGGCTTGAAGGTCCGCTTGGTTGAACTGGTCACGTGAAGACCGATACCGCCCTTTTTCTTCGACAAACCTTTACGGACAATACGGCGTCCGGTAATCGTTCTCTTCCCAGTAATTGCACATTTAGCCATTATAAATACCTCAGTAGTAGTTGAATCAAATTCTTCTTGCCTCAACAAGAGCTTGGGAATTTAAGGATTCCTGCCCGCTATGCAAGTACATTCCCTGACTTTTTCTCTACACGCTCACTCAAACCCCGCCATTCCCCCGAATCAATCATGATTTTAAGCTATTATTCAACGGCCCCGGCATTCTCAGAAAATTAAACAGCGAACCGGAGCGCCTTGGCACTCTTTCACATTCACCGCAATGTGATCCCGGCATTTAGGCACAAACAAATCATTTTATCTGTTGTAATTATTGGCATGTGGTCTTAAGTGTTCTTCTTGTTCAATCAGTATAGTTTTCGGATATAGACACATGCAACATGTGAAAAATAATGAATAACACAAGTAACTATTCAGCACTACTCGACAGGCAGGAGTCGAAGTCGGGCAGTTTTCTCTGGAAGAGAAGGTCGAGGGCTGTCGTTGCGC
>JAFGWS010000035.1 GCA_016937035.1 Pontiellaceae bacterium | reverse complement strand
TTGGGCCGGTAGCTCAGTCGGTAGAGCATTTGACTTTTAATCAAAGGGTCCCGGGTTCGAGTCCCGGCCGGCTCACCAAATATGGGGATCTGCGGAAACGCAGATCCCTTTTTTTTTTGCAAAGCTAAAGCGGCCTATGCGCCGTCACCCAAAGAAAAACTTCTCCACCGATATCCCGATAATCGAGCAACTCCACCGCCAGACCGGCGCCCTTCAAATCGCTGACCAGATCCTCCGGAGTTCGGTGACTGTAATACAGCTGCTTACCTAAAAATTCCTTGCAGCCGTCAAACTCGTCGCTACCCGTATATTCCCGCGTCGCATACGTAAACAGCACCTTTCCGCCCGGACGCAGCCAACGCCGAAACTTTTCAAACAGCGCGGGATGCTCCGCCGCCGGAACATGAAAGAGGCTGTACACGGCCGTAACCGCATCAAACTGCTCCGGCTCAAACTCCACCGTGCGCATATCGGAATAGATCGTCTGCATCTCCGGTACATAACGAGCCGCCAGCTCCAGCATGCGCGCCGAAAAATCGACGCCGACCACCGACCAGCCGCGATCTACAAAATACCGCCCAAACGGCTCTCCAGCTCCGCAGCCCAAATCCAGCAGATTCCCCGCCTCAGCGCTCAGCTGCTTATAAAATGAATCCAGCACCTCGCTCATATCAAACAGCCCGCGGCTCTCCTCATACGTATCCGCAAAACCGTCATACACCGCCTGTAAATCCATATTCACACCCGCCTCCATTCTTGCCTCGTGCAAACCCTCCGGGTTTACCAAGGCAGTTATTCGTTATCGGTTAATGGTTATTTTCTCAAGAGATCATGAAAATGAATGCCGATAACTGATAACTATCTCTTACCGAACCCTTCCCCAAAAGCAATAAAGCTCCGGAAAAACCGGAGCTTTATTCAGATCAGAGCGCCCGCAGAGCGGGCACGGTGAATATTTTGTGCTTACCAGAAGATGACATACAACGCTACCGTCAGCACACAAACCACAATACCCCACATCAGCGCAGGCTTTGAAGAAGTCAAATCCATGGACGTATTATGAGCGAACTCTACCTTCGGCTGTTTGCAAATCATTCCGTAAATACTCAAAAGAAACAGAACCAGGATCAGCGAGAAGGACATGCTGTAGAGGTAATGGCAGTCACCCCACGCATTTTTGGGCCAGATGCTTTCTGTAAACATCTTGCTGGTCAAGAATCCATAGAAGATCGGGTTCGCAATCAATCCGATCACACCGGCCCACTTGCCCGATGTCCGATTGATCAAGCCATAAATGAATACGGCCAAAATCCCGGTGGAAACGTAGCCTTGGAATTTCTGAATAAACTCAAAGATACTCTTATTATTCGCCAGCATGGGAGCAACCGCACAACCAAGCACGACAAATATGCCGATAAAGATACGTCCCATGGTGACTAGTTTAAACTGCGAGGCCTTAGGATCAATGTACCGCTGATAGACGTCCATGGTCAGCAGGGTGGATGCAGCATTAAGAACGGCCGCGAGCGAGGAGACAATGGCTCCCAAGAGTGCCGCAACCACGAAACCAAGAATACCCTTTTTCTGGGGAATCAGCTTGGTGATCAACAGTCCCAGCGCACTATCGTATTTATACGCCATTACTTTTTCTTCTGCCGCATCATCCGCCGTAACGGTGGCATTGTATGCTGCCATTTCAGTTGCGAGTGCAGGCCACTCCTTCACGAAGGCCTCATCATCAACTCCACTAAATTTAACAGCACCGTCAATTCCAGACTGTGCTTTATCAAAATCCTTCTGCTCTATGGATACTACATAGGGCCGCTCCTTGTTTTCGCGGCGGACAGTAACAGCCTCTTTAGCATCATCATAAACCGCGATCAGCACAACCCCTTCCGAATCCCAACCGGAAACGACATCCTTTGACGGATTCTTAAGAACCTCAACAGTCTCGGCTGCAGGATTAACCTTTGCATATTTTGCCAACGTTGATGCCGCATCCTGAGCGGCATTGGCCTTCATGTTGGAAGAGAAAAGATTAAATGCAATCAGGCCCGGGATAATGATCACAAACGGGATGACCAGCTTAAGGAATCCGGCCAGCACCAGCCCTTTCTGCCCTTCCGCCAGCGAAGCAGAGCCCAGAATACGCTGTGTAATGTACTGGTTTAGCCCCCAGTAATAAAAATTGGGAATCCAGATACCCATCAACAAAATCGGCCAAGGCATCGAAGGATTACTGCCCATGTGCATGTCGTGATCGTTCAGGACATTAAACTTTTCCATCACACCGGCACCCTGCTCTACCGTTGCAGCACCGCCGGTTGCGGTGACCAGTTCCTGAACATTCGTTCCGCTGAGGGCATCGAAAGCAAAATACGTAATCACACCACCCCCGATAATCAGTGCCGTTCCCTGAATCAGGTCGGCCCAGGCGCAGGCTTTCAGACCGCCGACAGCCACATAAATCGACGCCATAGCACCTAAGGCCCAGCAGCAACCCATCAATGAAAGGTTGATGCCATATAGATCCATTAATTCAGTCATGGTGAGTGCACCGGCGTAGATCACACCGATCAGACTGACACCGATAAGAATCAGCATCATGGACAACGTCATCGCCAACCGAGCCCAGTGGTTATAACGAATTTCCAAAAACTCAGGAATGGTGGTGATTCCCGACCGCAGGAAATACGGCAACAACACGAAGGCCACGACCACCAACGTAATTGCCGCAATCCATTCCCAACTGGCAACCGATAAGCCTTCCAAACCGGCCCCTTGGCCCGACATCCCCACAAACTGTTCCGCAGATATATTGGCAGCAATCAGCGAAAAGCCGATCAGCCACCACGTCAAGCCGCGGCCGGCCAAAAAATAATCCGAAGCCCCTTGCTCTCCGTGCGTATCTTCGCCTTTCGACTTGGACAAGCCAACCCACATCACCAGCGCCACAAAGGCAACAAATACGATAATATCCAACATACTGTTCTCCTTGGTATGATTCCTCTCCCCCGCAAAAAGAAGGAACCACGTATGTACACGTTCACCCGGGCGTTTAAAAGCCATTTTGCCGCACTTTGTTGCGCATGCCGGCGAGCGTGAATCACATCACCGATCGCGCGGAATAAAATCCCGAAAAATGAAAGGCGTTATTCTGTTTGACTTCGCTCACGGGTTCCCCTAGGTTCCGCACCTTGTTTTTGACCCTGAAGTGTTTGGGGGAGGTGAATTTAAGAATGGCACAAGAAACTTGCGAAGTAAAAGTACGCCGCGGCGAAAGCGTTGATCGCGCACTGCGCCGCCTGAAGAAGGCTCTCGACAAAGAGGGTATCCTCAAAACCATGCGTGCAAAACGTCACTACGAAAAGCCCAGCGAAAAAAAGAAACGCTTGGCGAACAGTCGTCGTACCCGACGTTAATTCACCTTTGTACAGCGTGCTGTACACCGATGAGAGCTCCCTTTACACGGGAGCTTTTTTTTCTACACTTACCCCAAACAAACTCCGTACGGCATACGTTCTGCTTATAGAAAAGCAAGGAGACGGAAAACGTTATGATCGCAACCGAAAGCCATCAGAAAACGATCTCGAACGAACCGGCCCAAATCGATGAGCCGGCAAAAGACGTACGCAAATGCCTCTCTCACCAGGAACTCAACAAGTGGCAGATTGAACAATACCGCCAAGCCGTTGACGAAAACATGTGGTACATGGGCGAACGCATGGGACGCGCGGTGAGCTGGGAAGAGGCGGAATATGATTTTCTTCACAACGGCTACTATGGATGCGCCCCCAAATGGCGAATGGAATTCTGCTCGCACCACTGCAGTCACTTCCCCAACTGCAAACTCGGCCAGCTCTTCGTCAGGAAATAACCCCTGCTTTTAGCTGGCCTTTTTTTCTGCACTTGGAAATTCTGCGCGCATGAATGTTTCAACCAAACGACTGCCCGCCGAATGGGCGCCGCAGGATGCCGTGCTGCTGGCATGGCCCCACGAAAATACCGACTGGGCCCCCCTCCTTAAAGCGGCGCAGCAGACCTTCGATCATATTGCGTATGCCGTCGAGCGCTTCCAGCGCGTCATCCGCGTCGCGCCCGATGCATTCAATGTTCCAACGGACGACACGTGGGCGCGCGACTTCGGTCCGATCACGATTGAAGAAAACGGGGCCCCTTTACTACTCGATTTTACCTTTAACGGCTGGGGGAATAAATTTTCGGCGGAGCAGGATAACCGCATCACTCAGACGCTTCATCAGCTCGGAGCCTTCGGCCATACACCGCTGCGATCGATCGATCTGGTGCTGGAGGGCGGAAGCATTGAAAGCGATGGCGAAGGCACGCTGCTCACGACCGCAGAATGTCTCCTTAATCCCAATCGCAATCCGAATCTATCGAAAGCGCAGATTGAAACCGCTCTGCGGAACGAACTGGGTGCCGACACCATTCTCTGGCTGAACCACGGCGCACTGCTGGGCGACGACACCGACGCACATATCGATACCCTCGCCCGCCTCGCGCCCGAACGGACCATCGTCTACACCGCCTGCGACGATCCTGAGGATGCGCATTATGACGAGCTCAAGAAGATGGAGCACGAGCTGGAAGCCTTTTCCGACTATCGCCTGCTCCCCCTCCCCTGGCCCTCCCCTAAATATGACGACGAAGGCCATCGCCTTCCGGCCACTTATGCCAACTTTTTGGTGATTAACGGTGCCGTGCTGGTACCGACCTACAACGACCCGGCGGACGATGCCGCGCTGGCAGTAGTGCAGAAAGCCTTTCCCGACCGCGAAGTGATCGGTATAGATTGCAGCACATTAATTCTTCAGCATGGATCGCTGCACTGCGTCACCATGCAGATACCCAAAGGAGTGCTATGAGTAAACTGACCGTAGGCCTCGTTCAGCAGTCGTGCACCGCCGACTCCGCCGCCAACCTCCGGAAAAGCGAAGAAGCGATTCGCCGCTGCGCGGAAAAAGGGGCGCGCCTCGTCGCTCTTCAGGAACTGCACACCTCGCTCTACTTCTGCGACATCGAAGATCCGGCGCGCTTTGATCTGGCCGAAACCATTCCTGGACCGTCCACCGATACCCTGGGTGCGCTGGCGAAGGAACTCGGTATGGTGATCGTTGCCTCGCTCTTCGAGAAGCGGGCGCCCGGCGTTTATCACAACACGGCCGTGGTGCTCGACTCCGACGGATCAATCGCCGGAAAATACCGCAAAATGCATATTCCCGACGATCCGGGCTACTATGAAAAATTTTACTTCACGCCCGGCGATCTCGGCTTTCAGCCCATCCAGACTTCGCTGGGCAAACTCGGCGTACTGGTCTGCTGGGACCAATGGTACCCCGAGGCCGCACGCCTCATGGCGCTCGCCGGCGCCGACCTGCTCATCTATCCCACCGCCATCGGCTGGGACCCCAACGATACACCCGATGAACAGGAGCGACAGCGCGAAGCCTGGATCACCATCCAGCGCGCCCACGCCGTGGCCAACGGCATCCCCGTACTCAGCATTAACCGCGTCGGCACCGAACCCGGCGGAGCCGTCTTTTGGGGATCCAGCTTTGTGGCCGGTTGCCAAGGCGAACTGCTCGCACAGGCCGATCCCTACACCGAAACCGAACTGATCGTCGAACTCGACTCCGCCCGCAGCGAATCCGTCCGCCGCATCTGGCCCTACCTGCGCGACCGCCGGATCGACGCCTACTCC
>JAFGWS010000034.1 GCA_016937035.1 Pontiellaceae bacterium | reverse complement strand
CGTCGGCCTCATCGTGGTCGATGAGGAGCACGAACCCACCTATAAGCAGGACGAATCCCCGCGCTACAACGCCCGCGATGTGGCGGTCATGCGCGGCCATCTGGAAAACTGCTGCGTGGTGCTCGGCTCCGCAACGCCGTCGCTGGAATCGTTCAACAATGTACAGACCGGACGCTATGAGCTGGCCGAAATGCTCCAGCGCGTGGATAACCGCTCCATGCCGCTGATGCGGATTGTCGACATGCGGATCGAGGCCGAGAAAGAAGGAAGAGCGCATATTTTTTCGCGCGAGCTGATTCAAGGCATTTATGACCGCCTCGACCGACGCGAGCAGGTGATTCTCTTCCTCAACCGACGCGGGTTTTCATCGTCGCTCCAATGCGAACAGTGCGGCTATGTGGCCGAATGCACGGAGTGCAGCGTGTCAATGACCTACCACAAACGCGAACACAAACTGCTCTGTCACATCTGCGGTGCAGAAAAGGCCGTTCCTAACTGCTGCCCCGACTGCAAGGACCCGGACTTTAAATATGCCGGCATGGGAACCGAGCGGATCGAAGAGGTGCTCGAAAAGCTCTGTCCCTCCGCCAAAGTGGCGCGGATGGATTCCGATACGATGCGGAAAAAAGATTCCTACCGAAAGGTGCTCGACGATTTCCGTGTCGGCAAAATCGATATACTGCTCGGCACGCAGATGATCGCCAAGGGGCTCGACTTCCCCAACGTCACGCTCGTCGGCGTACTCTATGCCGACATGTCGCTGCACGTCCCCGATTTCCGTGCGGGCGAGCGCACCTTCCAACTGCTCACGCAGGTTGCCGGACGCGCCGGGCGCGGCGAAAAAGCGGGCGAAGTGATTGTACAGGCCTACACGCCGCACCATCCCGCCATTCAGGCCGCGCGCAGCCTCGACTATAACGGATTCTGCGCACAGGACCTCGAATTCCGTAAGGAGATGGCCTATCCGCCCTTCTCGCATCTGGTGCTGCTCACCTTTAAAGGCGCAAACGAAATCGAGGTTGCCGGCGCGGCCGACCGCTTTTCCGCCCGACTGGAGCCCCTCCTTCCCGAATCCGTCCAGCATTCCCCACCGATGCCCGCTCCGCTCGCCCGAGCAAAAGGCCTCTACCGCTATCAAATCATGCTGCGCTGCGAGCATACCGTCAAAATGAGTAAACCCATCCGCCACGTCTGGAGCGCATTTAAAATGCCCAAAGGCGTCTCCTGCACCATCGACATCGACGCGCTTTCCCTGCTCTGACCCCTTTATGCTTTACTTATCCCATTCTCTGCAAAGAATTACTCCTTCAGGCTCGATGATAAACTCCATGTCTGTTTTCTCTTCAAGCCGACAAAGCACCTCATATAGACTTATATCCTCATACACTGTCATCGCTGACGGAAGTTTTTCATGCAGCCCTCCACCACTACTGCCCACTTTAAATTCAACACCCCACTCTCTTTCGTTAGACCCTCTACTCATTGCATTCAATACCGACGCGATAGATCCAAGAGGCAGATCCCCTAATTCAAAGCCTCCCTTAACATGGAACTGCTTTAAACGCTCTTCCACTCGTTTTCGCATCAGCTCGTCAATATTAATATCCTGAACGGTAGAGGAAGCATCTTCTGTCCCCGTTGCCTTTCCTCGGACAACAACCAGCACTGAACAGATTGCAACTAATAGCCCGACAATAATCCAGTCTTTTATCTTCATTACTTTTCCTTTATTAAAAAAACAGAATCAATTTTCAACCATTTCTACGTCTATCTCGAGAGGGGGAATAGGGTCGGGTCTTCACTTTGAACTTTTAATCCAATTCATCCATCCTTTGTTGAACAACCTCATCACGAGAACCTCTTTATGGTTATCAGTCCCGTAATCTAGTAATTTCACGCGAATACTCCCATTTTTCTGTCTGCTCGTCCAGCGGACGATTCATCGAGCGCCTTTTTGGAGGCATGGAAACGCAAAAAGAAGGATGAGTCAAAACATCTCCAGAAAATAATGCATAATCTTCAGTCTTTCCGTCTACTCCCATGTCCAAAACTTTTTAAATCTATTGCACTCATTCTGGTACTCTGCCATTCGAGGGTGCATGAGGCGGCATGTAGTGCAGGCTGTACGGGCGAGCAGCTCAGCTGCTATGACGATGATACAACTTTTAACCCATGTCACCCTCGAGTGGAAAAATTGGAGGTCTCAGAACGCCTAACTCTGATGATTATTGAACGGGAAAGGGCCAAGCAGTTAGGTTAAGCTACGCATCGCGCCATCTTGACGGCTCAAAAAGCCCGGAAATCGGCCCAAAGAACGAATTCATAATGAAAGCCCTTGCCATCCCATCACCCGTTCCTGTAATGCTAGCGTCCGCTTTTTAAATCGGGCCTGTAGCTCAGTTGGTCAGAGCAGGAGACTCATAATCTCTTGGTCGGGGGTTCAAGTCCCTCCAGGCCCACCACCTTTTTCCCTTTTTAAACGGCATTTCAGCCAATGATAAGAATAGTCGGGGCGGCATTTGCCGGGCGCTTTTCTTCGGCTCATCCAGCGTTATAACCTGAGCAGTACGAATGGCGGTTTCTTCGTTTACGTGGAGGTAGTGGGCGGGGTTAGGCGGGTTCCAGGTTTGCATCGTGGAACTGGTTGATGACCACGTCGCCTTCGGCAAAGTGGGCGGTGATGCGCAGTTCTCCGCCCATGCCGGAAAGGATGCGGCGGAGGGTGGAGATGTAGAGGTCGGACTGATTTTCGTATTTGGAGACGGCGGCCTGATTGACGTGGAGCTTTTCCGCGAGTTCGGTTTGCGTCATGTTCAGGGCTTGCCTTAGCTCCTGCAAGGCCATTTCCTTTTTCAGGGCTTCGGTTTTTGCCCGTGCGCGTTCCCGTTGCTCGTGGGTCATTTTTTTGCGTAGTTCGCTGTATGGCTTGCTCATATCCGGCCTTCCTTTCTCAATTCTTCCAAGTGGGTATCGTATAGCCGATCCGCCTTGGGTACATATTCATCATACCAACGCTTGTTTCCTGTCTTGTTCCCGCCGATGAGCAGGATTGCATTTCGGACGGGGTCGAATGCATAGAGCACCCGGTAGGGATCGCCTGCATGCTGGATGCGCAGTTCGCGCATGTGGCTGTGTTTTGATCCGCTTATTCCGCTGCTGTATGGAAAGGGCAATGATGCTCCTTTTTCCGCGAGCAATCCGACAACGGCATCAACATCAACCTGTTCGCCTTCGTCCAAACTCTCCCACCATTCCCCAAATTCGTTCGTATATTCTATTTCCCAACTCATGATGTGCCCCGCTTATATTCCATTAAGGTTATATTGTCAAACAGGAATTCGGCTCACTTAAAAGCAAATATATGAGCCGAATAGGCGGGCTATTCGGCTCATGAACTCGCATCCTGAAAAGGAACATACGTGTCTATCCGCGTGAATCCGTGGTTCCAAACACCGCAACGGAGTCCCCCAGCTCAACGATCATCGGGAGCGCTCGGTCCACTTGCGCGGCAACCGCGTAATAGGTGGTTTTTTCAATCTTGCGCCGATCGCTCAGATGGTTGTGGCCCTGAAATACCGCCGCCACATTGCCCGCCTCAGAAATCACCGCGCGCACCGCCTCATCGTTCTGCACGGCATGCGTGCACGAAGCATCGATCCGCTGATGCACTGCCAGAATCACCGGAAGCTCCGACTCGGCCAACTGTTCGGCCAGCCACGCCAGCTCCTCGGGCGGTACAAAGCATCGCTGCCATTCAAAATTGCCGCGTTCATACGCCTGCCCATTCGGCGAAAAACAGGCATCAAGCACGATAAAGCGATAACCGCCGCACGTGAATATAAACCGCGACGCCGCGCCTTCCCGGCCCAACGCCCGATAAAACTCCGCCTTCGAAAGATATTCCAGATCATGATTCCCGTGCAGATAATAAACCGGTCCGGCAAAACGGCCGCACAGCTCCGCCACCTCATTCAACCGCGTCACGCTCTGCTCCGCGTCCGCTCCATCTACCAAATCGCCCAGCACCAACAGACCCTCCGCCCCCTGGGCGTTGAGCGCTTCCACCGTTTTGCAAAGCCGTGCCCGCGCAGCCGCAGAGCCGTCATAATGCAGGTCGCTCAAGAGTCCGATTTTATGGGATTCGGTGGTTTTCATTTTAATAGAGGCCGGAAAAAATTCTCACCCAAAAATATATTTCCTCATCGCATTGTCCAGAGCGGGAATCAAAAAAATCCATCCTGTCAAAGCCGCTAATGAAATACCGCCACGGCCGACGTACGCCTCTGCGGAGCTGATCGCATTCCCAAAATGATTCCGCGGCGGCTTAGTTTGCAATATATCTTTAAAATGTCACGTTCTACAGAGCGAAATGGAAGGTCGGCCGATGCTTCGGGGGAGGCATTGCTTCTGTTTCGATAAATGTAATCCGCTTTTTTACGTGCGAGCCGGCCATTAATATGTCTGCATAGTGGCTCACGTTTAAACACAGAGGATTCAGATTATGTTTTCTATTTTTATTTCAATTGTTGTGGCGGGTTCTGTGATCGGAGCCTGCGAAGCAGCGGGGGTCAAGGCGGGCACCGCCTGGTACGGTGTGCTCAGCTTTCTGGTATCGTTTTATTCCATCAGCTTCCTGGTCCGCAGGAAGGTCAAGGCGGTACAGAATGAGCTGCAGGAAGGCATGCTGGCCGGACAGCAGCGGATCAACCGTAAAATACAGCAGGCACAGAATAAGCCCGGGGTTAATGTAAAACTGCTCCAGCGGCAGATTGAGGCGGATCAAAAATCGATTTACAAAGATGCACTCGCATTTATTTCACGCCTTGAGCCGTTCAAAAAATGGTCGCTGCTGATGGGCCGACAGATCACGACCATGAAATTTCAGTTCCATTACCAGCTCAAAGAATTTGATCAGGTGGATGCGATTCTTGCAAAAAGCGGACTGTTTAAGGGGCCCCTTTATCTGGAGCCGATGCTGGTCGCCATGAAGATGGCCCGGCAATACAAGAAGGGCGATGCGAAAGGGGCCGCAAAAACGTTTAAGCGGCGATTGCCGTGGTTCCGGGGCAACCGTGCGACCCTGCTTTACGGGGTCATGTCATGGATTCTCGTGAAAGACGATAAGCCGGAAGAGGCGCGCCAACTCCTCCTTAAAGGGAAAGAGGCTACGGGCGATGAAACGCTGGCCTTTAACTGGGAACGCCTCTCGAACGATAAAGTGAAAAGTTTCTCCAATGCGGGTCTGGGTGATCAATGGTATGGACTCTATTTGGAAAATCCGCCGATGCCGAAACAGCAACGCGTGCGCGCGTCCGGAAAGGGACACCGCCCGTTTTAACACAAAGAAAGGTTAACCGTATGAAAAAACTGTTCAGTACGACACTCGCTGCCGTCCTCTGCCTGTCCATGGCGGGGTGTATTACCAATAAGGATCCCCGATTGGAACCGATGAAACCGAGGGAAAAAGGCGCCGTAGAAACCGGGAAATACCGCAACGTATTCCGTGAAGCCGGCTATTCTCAGGAAGAAATCGATGCCAAGCTGGCCAAGGCGTATTCCGACCTGTTCGAGAGCGAAGGCCCAACCCAGATCTACTTTGAAGTGGGCGACGACATGGCCTATGTCTCCGACGTCAAGAACCGCGATGCGCGCACGGAAGGTCTCTCGTATGGCTTGATGGTGGCGGTGCAGCTCGACAAGAAGGAAGTGTTCGACAAGCTCTGGCGCTGGACCGTGAAAAACATGCAGCATCAGGAAGGCCCGCGCGAAGCGTACTTTGCCTGGTCCGTCAGACCCGAGGCCGGCCTCCAGAATTCGGCAGGTTCTGCTTCAGACGGTGAATTCTACTTCGTCACCGCGCTGCTGTTCGCCTCCAACCGCTGGGGCAACGACACAGGCATCGACTACTACGGCGAGGCACGCCGCATCCTCGACGCCATGTGGGCGAAGGATGGAACCGGCGGAATCATGAATGTGATCAATGTTGAAAACAAGATGATCACCTTTACGCCCGACCGCGGCGGATACAACTATACCGACCCCTCCTACCACGTGCCGGCTTTCTATGAAGTCTGGGCGGAATATGCTAACGACGGACATGAAGATTTCTACCGCGAATGCGCGGAAGTCTCCCGCCAATTCCTCCACAAGGCCTGCCACCCGGTCACCGGCCTGACGTCTGACTACACGAATTTTGACGGCACGCCCCAGGGAAGAATGCCCTCGTTCGGCTTCGACTCGTGGCGCGTCCCGATGAACATTGCCATGGACTATTCCTGGTACGCCAAGGACAAGGAGTGGCAGACTGACTACATCAACCGCCTGCATAACTTCCTTTACGAGCAGGGAGTCAGCAGCTTCGTCGATCAGTTCGAGCCCGACGGATCGCCCCGCCAGCGCCCAATGCGCGCACCCGGCTACAACGGCGTGCGCCACTCCCTCGGCTGGGTAAGCACCACGGCAGCCGGAGCCCTGATGAGCTCACAGGATATAGGCTGGGAGTTCGTGGATGAGGTCTGGAATGCCAAACTCGAGCCCTACGAAGACGGCTACTTCGATCCCTATTACGACGGTCTGCTCTATCTGTTCAGCCTGATGCACCTGAGCGGAAACTACCAGATGATTGCTCCGCAGTCGTAGTCGCAATATAGATTCTATCGGAAACGATGCTTTCAGCCTCAAGCTGAAGGCATCGTTTTTTATATCGAACGGTTTAATCCGTTCATTCGGCAGAATCCAAAACTAAATCCATTTTATGATTTCAGCCGATGTAAGGCGAGTTCGGTGTTTGCGCTCCGATGACGCAGGCCACCCGACCGTTATAAGGCTGACCGGCATGATGCTGCGCGGCCATCCAACAATGGTCCGAACCTTCTTCGGCTTCATCCATCCGATCCAACAGGTTCCAAGGCCGAGTGCCTCCGCCTGTAGAACTAGGTGTTCGCCCGCAATACCAAGATCAAGCAAAGGATAATCCACCCCGGAAATGCGTGGGGCAATTTTGTGAGTGACGGCGGATCTCTTCATGCCCAGCGCAATGATTGCCCCTGCATTGAGCGCCCATTTCATCGGGACGCCCGAAAGAAAGCCTTCATTGATAAGACGTAGGCGTGTGGCCTCGTCCTTCACCACCGCAAAGCGCCATGGCTGCTTGTTGCAGGCCGAGGGAGCCAGCCGCGCAGACTCGAGCATCCGTTCCAGATATTCAAACGGCACGGCCTTGGGTGCATAGTCCCGACAACTGGTCCGGTTGCGGACCAGCTTTTCAAAGGCGCTGGGCAGAGAGGGTTCCATAGGGTTTATTCTTCCAGAACAGCTGTCGTTCCCCGGCGACGAAGCGAGCGAACCGTAATGCTGTTTCCATACTTTTTACCGGACTCGATGCTGAAGGTTTGGGCGCTGATGGTTTCGTAGTTTTCAGCATAAAAAGCTTCGATTTCATCCGCGTCTGCTTCCAAACTCATTCTGGAGGTAATCAGGAGCAATGCGGGATAGGCATGCTGTTTCACGGCATCCAACCCTTCCACGCCAATAATCTCGTCTTGAACCAACCGTTCTTCATGATCAGCGGCATTGAATGCCGCCCGGTCATAGTAGTAGCTGAGCGGCAGCGTTTCGTAAAATTTGATGACAACGATCGGTTCATCGTGCTCTCGAACCTGCTTGATATATTCAGCAACCTGATCCCAGGGATCATTGTTGAGGCGCGTTTGCTGATGGATGGCGCATCCCGTAAACACGATAACCGCCAGCGCCGTCGCTGTCTTCTTCCATTTTAACTGCAGAAGCGCCTGCGCGAACAGAATGGTGGCCGGAATAGAAATATAGTAGATGTATTTGGCCGTAAACATCGGCGACACCAGCAACGTCACCAGAACCGGTAATAGAATAGGAACCAACAGCCAGACATAGAGGATTCCCTGACGACTCCGCTTAAAAATGAGCAGCATGAGTACCGGAAGGATCACAATAGCGCTGAGCGGACTCTCCTCGATCCCCACGATCACGTGCGCCGCTAAGGTTGAAAACTGCATCAGCAACTGGGCGGATGCAACCCAATCGTGGTGGTGATATTGAGTGATGTAGCGCAAAAACCAAGGCAAAAACAGCGCCGCAGGAATCATCTGGGAATAGATCCACCAGCGCTTTTTCGTGATCATCTCCAGTCGATGGCGCCACAGGAAGTGAAGATTCTGAGCAATGATTACGAACCAACCAAAGACATGGGAATACACCAGCAGGACATTGCAGAGGACATGGAGCATCAGCGTCCTCGTTTTCTTCTCTTCCTGCAGCTTCAAATACAAATACATGGAAACGGCCGAAAGGAGTGTTAACAGAGAATAGGTGCGCGCCAACTGCGAAAGGTAAATATTGATCGGAGAAACCGCGAGCAACAACGCCGCGAGTAATCCCGTTTTTCGGTTAATGAATCTGGTCGCCACGCTGTAGATTGCCAAAATCGACAAACTGCCGAAAATGGCAGAAAGTGACCGAACGGCCGCCAACCCGTTCCCGAACAGTTTGATCCAGAAATGCAGGCAAACGTAGTATAGCGGCGGCGTGGGGTCCTGCAGCAGAACCACATCCATTAATCCCTGCTGACACGACTTAACCGAAAACGCCTCATCGATCCAAAGGCTTTGGTATCCCAACCCCAACACGCGAAACAGAGCCCCCAACAGAAAGACGGCCCAGATCAGATATGCGGCCGATGGGGGTTCAGTTTTCAGCGAAAATCGAAAAGTCTGTTTCATCGCAGGATTATGTAGGGCAACCCGTACTCCGAGTCAAGGCACGTGACTGTTCTGGCTTGTGCGGAGCACACGATAATATGTATTGACAACCGTCATATATCCATGTCGGGTAGTACTGCTCATATTTTACCGGAGTGGGATCTTGCAAAACCTCCGGTTCAGCAGGAGCCGGTTATCCGTTGGGTGTTATCAGTTATGCAGGGAAAGCGCATTTCTGTTTTCACCGATAACCGTTAACTGATAACGAATAACCGCCTCAGCAAAGCCGGAGGTTTTGCAAGAGGCTGAGAGGAAGTGTTTATGAAGATGAAAGTATGTTCTGCTATTGCTGCGACGGTGTTGGCGACTTCATTGGGCGCATTTGCTCAGGAGGAGGAAAAGACGCCGGATCCGAAGTTCCATATCTATCTCTGCTTCGGACAGTCCAATATGGCCGGAGGGGAAAATCCCGGGCCGCAGGATATGGAAAACAAGGCGGAGTGTCTCTGGAAAATGGCCACAACGGACATGCCGCGGCAGCAGCTTAACGTGGGCGATTGGTATCTCACCAAGCCGCTCGCGGGGCGCGATATCAATCAATTGCGGTTGGCGGACTTCTTTGGCTGGACAATGCTCGAAAATATGCCGGAGGGCTATCGCGTCGGCATCATCAATGTGTCGGTTCCGGGGTGTAAGATTGAGCTGTTCGAAGAAGATACCTATGCCGAATATCTCAAAACGGCAGAATCCTGGATGAAGAGCGAATCCGATAAATTTGGGGGGAATCCGTATAAGCGCCTCGTTGACGCTGCAAAAATTGCGCAGAAGGACGGCGTGATTAAAGGCATCATTCTTCATCAGGGCGAATCCAACCCGAACGATGAGCAGTGGTGCAATAAGGTAAAAGGGATTTACGATAACCTGATCGAGGATCTGAAGCTCGATCCGAAAAAGGTTCCCTTTCTCGCCGGCGAAATGAAGAGCGCGGAGGAAAACGGACAGTGTGCCGGCTTTAATACGGTTGTGCTGGCCAATCTGCCCGGCGTACTGCCCAATTCCTACATTATTTCCTCCAAGGGCTGCAAAGGCAGTCGCGATGGATTCCACTTTGTAGTCGAAGGCTATCAGGAATTCGGTCGCCATTATGGCGCCAAGATGCTCGAATTGCAGGGCTTTGAATATAAAGAGCCGAAAAAAGAAGGGGCTGCTGATGCGGAGGCGGCAGAAGCTCCGAAGACGGAAGAAACTAAAGACGCCGCATAACGCCGGCGCGCTGTAATGGTTTCTTTGCTAACCACTAATCTGCTCTAATCGGCACTAATAATTAGTGGAGATTAGTGTGAATTAGTGGTTGTTTTACAAACTCCGTGAACGCTTGAAATAGGGAAAGGTGTAAAAAAATGAATCGATTGTTTTCTGTTGGACTCGGGATGGCGTTGTTGTTGGCGGGTTGTACTGCACCGCCGAAAAATACGGTTTATCAAATCTGCACCATCGATGCCTTACTGGCCGGTGTGTATGACGGGCACCTCTCCTGCAAAGAATTGCTTAAGCACGGTGATTTCGGTATCGGAACCTTTGATCGGCTTGATGGCGAGATGCTGGTGCTCGACGGCGAGGTCTTTCAGGTAAAGGCGGACGGCAAGGTTTATCGTCCGAAGTTTGCAGAAACCACGCCGTTTGCGTCAGTCTGTCAATTTGATCCGGAGCGCGTTCTTTCTGTAGATCCGCAGACGGATTTTGATGGATTAAAGGCGTTGCTCGACAAGGAATTTTCCAATCCAAACCTCTTTTATGCCGTTAAGCTGACCGGCACTTTTTCGGCCATGAAAACCCGCAGTGTGCCCGCTCAGCAAAAACCTTATCCGCCGCTCAGCGAAGTAACGAAAAGTCAGCCGGAGTTTGAAATGGCCAATGTTTCCGGCACCATCGTCGGCTTCCGCTGTCCGCCGTTTGTCGACGGAATTAATGTCGCGGGTTATCACCTCCATTTTCTCAGTGATGATCAAACACAGGGCGGTCATATTCTGAGTTTTACCCTCAAGGAAGGCACCTGCGAAGTAGACGAACTCAATCTCTACGGACTCGAACTCCCCACGGACGCCGCAATGTTTGCCGAAACCGACCTCTCGCAAGACCGCTCAGTTGAGTTGGAACAGGTCGAAAAGGATTAAATCGGTCTTTTCAGGGCGGAATTTATTTAGGGGATTTGCTATTTGGGGCGGTCGGTTGCTGAATTGCCGGAATACGCATTCGAAATGACCTGTTCATTCGGCGCGGCCGGTGGCATGGTCGGGCACATTGATCAATCCGCTGAGGTTTAACATGCATTCGCCGCCGGTTTCCATTGCCTATTCCACCTGCCCTAACGATACGTTTTCCTTTGGTCATCTGGCGCAGTCGGACGATGTAGAAACGCACCTGCACGATGTGGAAACACTGAATCGGTGGGCGTTTGAAGGGCGGTTTGATGTCACCAAGCTTTCCTTTCACGCTTGGCTGCTGGTGCAGGATTCGTATGAACTGCTGAGTACCGGCGCGGCGCTGGGGCGCGGCTGTGGTCCGCTGGTGATTTGCCGGCACGATGCCGGCAATGCGTCGTACCGCCGACACCTTGTCGGCTCCGTTGCGGTGCCGGGCGAATATACGACCGCGCACCTGCTGCTGAGGCTTTGGCGCCCGGAAATTCAAACCCGCATCTTTATGCCGTTTGACGAAATTATGGATGCCGTGGCGTTGGGGAAGGCGGACGCCGGCGTCATTATTCACGAGGGGCGGTTTGTTTATCAGCAGCGCGGTTTTGACTGTTTGGTCGATTTAGGCGACTGGTGGGAATCGACCACCGGACAACCCATCCCGCTGGGCTGTATCGCCGCAAAAAAGAGTCTCGGAGCCACCCGCATTGCGGAGCTGGACCGTCGACTGAAGCGATCGATACAAGCGGCGTTCGATGATCCTGCATCGGTCCGGGAATATGTTAAGCGGTATGCGCAGGAGCTCGACGACGACGTAATTGACAAGCACATCAAAACCTATGTGAACGACTTTACGCTCGATCTCGGCGACGAGGGCCGCAAGGCGGTTGAGGTGCTGCAGAAAATGGCGAAAGGCGCGGGGATTGTTTAGCAACGAATGAATGTAAAGCAACGAATGGACGATCATGATTCGTTGTTGGTAAAAAGGATCATTTAGATGGTTGGAATTTTATTTGCGACAGAGATGGAGGCGAAACCGTTTCTCGATAGGGGAGAGCCGGACGGAACCGTGACGGTGATCTCCGGGATGGGCTTAGAGGCGGCGCGCGCGGCCACCGAAAAGCTCATTCAGGAGCACGGCTGCTCCTTCGTGATTAATGCGGGGGTTTGCGGGGCGCTGAGTGATTCGCTGGAGCGTGGGACCGTTCATCAAGTTGCAACCGTTGTTTCTGAAGAGGGGAATAGGATCGCGCTGAAGGAGGACGGACTACGGTTGGTTTCGGTGGGAAACCCGGTTTTTCAGCCGGAGCGGAAGGCGTCGCTTTCGGCGCATGCGGATCTGGTCGATATGGAAGGTTATGCGGTGGCGGAGGTCTGTAAGGCGCGTGGCGTGCGTTCTTTGATGATTAAGGGCGTTACGGATTTTGGAGATCATAACGGCAAGGCCGATATTCGAACGCACATTGACGGGGTGTCGGAATCGGTTGCTGAGGCGATTCGAGAGATCGTAGATAGAAGCAATCTTTCGTCTACGATAAAAAAACTCCATTCGTTCACCAAGGTGGAGCACACCATTTTCAGTTTGCCGTTGCTGTTCGCCGGCGCATGGCTCGGCGCGGGCGGAATGCCGTCGGCTCGAACGCTCCTTTTAATCGCGTTGGTCGGGCTGGGGGCGCGAACGTTCGGGATGGCGATGAACCGTATTCTGGATCGTAACATCGATGCGCGGAATCCGCGCACAAAAAATCGAGAGCTGCCGTCGGGGAAGCTGTCGTTGGGGCAGGGGATTGCGGTGGCGCTGGTGGGTGTAGTGCTCTATTTTGCGGGGTGTGCACTGCTGGGGAGCTCGGTGATTAAACTGTCGCTGGTACCGCTCATCCCGCTTTCGCTCTACTCCTTACTCAAGCGTTTTACGCCGCTCTGTCATTACGGCATTGGATTTTGTCTGGCGCTGGCTCCGCTGGGCGCTTTTGTAGCTGTTACAAACGGACTGAATTTTTCTCCGGAGGTCGGGCTGCTCGCGCTCTTTACGTTTTTCTGGATGAGCGGGTTTGATATCATTTATGCCCTGCTCGACATTGATTTTGACCGCACGGACGGCGTCCGCAGTATTCCGGCGGCGCTGGGCCCGCAGGGCGCGCAGATCACCGCAGCGATCACGCACGCAGTTGCGCTGGCGGCGCTGGTGCTGCTCTGGAGCCGGGCCGGCGGCGCGGCCGCGCTCGCGGCGCTGGTAATCTCGGGTGCGGCATTTGTTGCCGCCTACGTGCAGCGGATCTCGGTGCAGGTCAGGTTTTTCCCGATCTCCGCCATCGCCGGAATCGCCGGCGCGCTGGTGGTTTTGTTGGGAGGATGACAACAAATAGAGCAATAGGGGGCGGATTCTAGAGTGGCGGATGGCAACGAATGGATGTAAAGCAGCGAATACTACTCTGAGGCTGGACATGAGTGTGATGGATGGGGCAGCAACGAATGGATGTAAAGCAACGAATGATGCTGCTCTGGAGTGGATGTGAGCGCAATGGATGGCAACGAATGAAGGAATAGCAACGAATGTTTGTATGATGAAAAAGCAGATCCAGAATGCGGACGTGCTTTATCCTGATTTGTCCTATTCAATCATAGGGGCAGCAATGGATGTGCATAACGGGTTGGGACCCGGGTGGGATTATCATCGTGCGATGATCGAGGCGCTGTGTACCAGAGGGCATGAAGCTGTAAACCATGACCGGAAAACCCTGCTTTACAGGGGCACGGTTGTTGATCATTTTGAGTTGGATCTCCTTATTGATGATTTGATCATTCTCGAACTCAAGCACATCAAGTCTGATTTTCATCCTGAACATATCACTCAAATTATCAACTATCTCAAACGGTGGGGAAAGCGGCTGGGGATATTGATCAATTTTGGTTTGGAACGTTTGCGATTTCAACGTGTTCCCTTCTCTCCGGTTTCTGGAAGAATCAAGTCCGTGGGGAATTGGGACTGCACGGAATTGAGCAATGGACAGGCGGTTGCTGCTGTCATGGAGTGTATTCTTGGAGAGCACGGATTGGGCTATAGTGCGGGTGTCTATAGAAAACTACTTTTTGCCGAGTTGAAGCATCAAGGTGTTGAAGTGATCTTCCCCGTAATCTCTCCTCATTTCGGGGGCTTGTGCCTCGGTGAGCGCGCTGTAGACGCAATTCGGATTGGTGGAGATTTCATGGTTTTGGTTTCTGCTTCATCAGATGGTACGTCTGCCGAAGATCTTTGGTGTCTGAAATCATATATGAAGCAGGCTAGTGTTCCATGTGGTGTTTTGGTCCATATTGGCGACTCAGAAATTCAATTAAGAGGTGTTCGATGAACCATTCGCTGCTTTACATTCATTCGTTGCTGGAGAAGGTGTGAATATGAATTTAGTTGTGGCATTGACGGGCGCGTCGGGGGCGCTGGCGACGAAGCTGCTGATGGAAAAGTCGCAGTGGCCGGTGACGCTGGTGGCGAGCAAAATGGGACGCGTGGTGTATGAGCAGGAGGTCGGTCCGTTCGCGGAACTGGAGGCGTTGGCGTCGGAAATCTGGAAGGACGCAGATCTGACGGCGACGATTGCATCGGGGTCGGTGCCGACGGTCGGAATGGTGATTCTCCCGTGCTCCGTCAATACGTTGGGGAAGGTGGCCGCCGGCATTGCGGACTCGCTGGTCACACGCGCGGCGCATTGTCAGTTAAAGGAGGGGCGCAAGCTGGTGCTCTGTGTTCGCGAGGCGCCGTGGACGCTGCAGAACACACAGAATGCAGCGCTCGTTGCACAGGCGGGCGGAACGATTATGCCGATATCGCCGCCGTATTATATGTCGAAAGGCCGCGACCCCTATTCGGTCTCCATGGCGGAAATGCTCGGGTTCTACGTCGATCACGTGCTTGCCCTCTTCGGGCAGCTCTCGCCGAAAACGTGGGAAGATCTCAGATAAACGACGAAATTACAGTGCCTTTTTGGTCTGCTTGACCAAGCGCTTAAGCTTGCCGCCGAGCGTAACCTTTTTTACGGGCGACATCCGATCCACCAGCAGCACCCCGTTCAGGTGATCGAGCTCGTGCTGAATGGCCCGGGCCAGCAGCCCTTTTCCGTGAACCTTTTTGCGGTTTCCGTCGAGATCCGTGTATTCTGCATCCACCTCATACCAGCGCTCAACGTCCGCAAAGATGTCAGGAAAGCTCAGGCAGCCCTCCGGGCCGACCTGAATATCGTCTGAGTGCGCGACAATTTCTGGATTAAAGCATACCAGCGGCATTTGAACGTCTGGATTTTCGCGCTGCTCATGTTCATCCATATCGCTGTCCATCGGAATATCGATCACAAAAAGAGACACCGAACGCCCGACCTGTTCAGCGGCGAGTCCAACCCCGCGCTCTGCATACATGGTCTCGAGCATCTCCTTCGCCAACTCGCGGAGCGCATCGGTTACTTCACCAACCTCCTCCGCCCTTTTGCGGAGGATCGGATTTCCATAGGTACAAATCGGAAGGCTCATGGTCTTTATTCCGCCTCGAGCCGTGCAGCAATTTCGTCGGAAATGTCAAAGTTGGTGTACACATCCTGAACGTCGTCAAGTGCTTCAAGTGCATCGACAAATTTCATGATCTGCTGCGCCTGACTCACATCGTTCACTTCCGTCACCATGTCCGGAATCAACGTGACCTGCGACTCTTCATCCATCGGAATGCCCGCATTGGAAATCGCTTCAGAAACGGCAGAAAAATCAATGGGATCGGTGATGACCTCAAACTGCTCGCCGTCGGTCTTCAGGTCTTCTGCACCGGCCTCCAAAACAAGGTCCATCAGGGTTTCTTCGTCGGTTTTATCCTTATCGATAAAAATCTGCCCCTTGCGTTGGAACATCCGGCTGACGGAGCCCGGGGTGGCCAGTTCCGTTCCGGCCTTGCTCATGGCATGCCGGACTTCGGAGGCCGAGCGGTTTTTGTTATCGGTCAGCACTTTAATAACGACCGCAATTCCGCCGGCGGCGTAGCATTCGTAGCTGCCCTCTTCGAGCTGTCCGCCCTCGAGTTCTCCGGTTCCTTTCTTGATGGCGCGGTCAATATTATCGTTCGGCATATTCGCCGCCTTGGCCTTCTGGATCAGTGCACGCAGCGTAATGTTGTCTGCCGGGTTTCCGCCCGACCGTGCCGCCACCATGATTTCCTTGGCGATCTTACTGAAAACCTTACCGCGCGCGGCATCGGCTTTACCTTTTTTATGCTTAATATTTGCCCATTTACTATGTCCTGACATCGTTGAACCTCCGTATTGCGTATTGCGTATTGCGTATTGAGCGAATGCCGATTCCGTACCCAAACCAGCAATACGTAATACGCACTACGCAGTACTATCCTATTACAATTTTCGCGAAGCCGCGCTTGCCGGAGCGGATAATCATTCCGTCTTCTGGCATAATCTGCGTGCGTTCATCGCTGACTTTTTCATCATTAATCTTAACGGCTCCCTGCTTCACCAGCCGGCGCGCCTCGCCGTTGCTCGTGGCAAGTCCGGCCTGCACCATCAGGTTCAATAAGCCGATCTTCTCCGCAGGAACCTTCACTTCCGGAATTTCGTCCGGAAGTTCTTTCTGCGCAAAAATGCGCGTAAATTCTTCTGAGGCCGCCATCGCCTCATCGGCACCCATGAAGCGCGTAACGACCGCCTGCCCGAGCATATCCTTTACCATGCGCGGATGCAGCTCGCCGGAGGCAACCTTGGCGTGCATTTCTTTCACCTTATCGGACGGCCAGCAGAGAATGTATTCAAAATATTTCCACATCAGGTCGTCGGGAACACTCATGAGCTTGCCGTACATATCGCGCGCCGTTTCGTTCACGCCGACATAGTTGTTCAGGCTCTTGCTCATTTTATTCACGCCGTCGAGCCCTTCGATCAGCGGAAGCGTCATCACACACTGCGGCTCCTGCCCCATCACCTTCTGCAGTTCGCGCCCGAGCAGCAGATTAAAGAGCTGATCCGTTCCGCCCAGCTCCAGATCGGCTTTAACCATCACAGAGTCATAAGCCTGCACCAGCGGATAAAGGAATTCCACCAGCGAAATCGGACGGTTGTCGGCGTAGCGCTTCGAAAAATCGTCGCGGGCAAGCAGTTGCGCCACGGTAACGTGAGCCGTCAGACGAATGACATCCTCAAACTTCATTTCGCCGAGCCACTCGGAATTGAAGCGGACTTCTGTCTTTTCCGGATCAAGAATCTTAAAGACCTGTTCCTTGTAACTCTCCGCATTTTTCGCAACCTGCGCTCTCGACAACGCCGGGCGCGTGGCGGACTTCCCCGACGGGTCGCCGATCATTCCGGTAAAGTCGCCGATAATAAAGACGACGGTGTGGCCGGCATCCTGAAATTCGCGCAGCTTATTCAGCCCCACCACGTGGCCGAGGTGAATATCCGGTGCAGAGGGATCGGCCCCATACTTAATGCGCAGGCCGCGCCCTTCGGCCGCCGCCTTCTCCAGCTTTTTTTTCAGATCGTCGCGATTGATAAAATCGACCGCGCGCGCCGAGAGAAAATCGAGTTGTTCTTCCATAGTCATATTTCGCACCCAATCATCGTTCCATCACCTGTTGTTCGCTTCCGCACATTCAAGCGCAGAGTCGATCGTGACCCGCTTCTTGTCAAGAAAACGCGCATTTAGCCACAGCTGCGCAGGAAAGTCACAAAAAAACCTGCCCTAGATTCGGGCAGGTTTTCTGTGGCGAAGGAGCCGACTACTCGGAACCCTTCTTCCTTCTGTCGCCGGGGTGCCACTCTTCGAGAGAATCCCCAAAGGCCGTGTCGAAAGCAGAGGAGAGGTCGACCAGCTCGGCACCGGGCTGAAGCCCTTCGAGCATATCTTCCTTAACTTCAAACTCGTCGTCTTGAACCTTAACGGCTTTGATGCTCAGTCCGATGCGGTGTTCAACCGGATCAACCTTCACGACACGGGCTTCAATGCTGTCGCCAACGTTCATGACGTCTTTCACGCGCTCAACGTGATCGTCGGAAATCTGACTGATGTGCACGAGGCCGTCGATGCCTTCTTCGATTTCAACGAACGCACCGAACGAAGAGATCTTCGTTACAATACCGGTTACTTTCGCGCCGATCGGGTAGCGATCAACAATGCCGGCCCACGGATCATCCTGAGCCTGCTTGAGGCCGAGGCTGATGCGCTGGTTGGTGGCATCGATTTCGAGAACAACCGTTTCCACTTCGTCGCCCTTCTTGAGGACTTCAGTCGGATGGTTAACCTTACGGGTCCAGGACATATCGGAAACGTGGATCATACCGTCAACGCCCTCTTCGAGCTCAACGAATGCGCCGTACGAGGTAAAGTTGCGGACTTTACCGGTGACCAGCGATCCAATCGGATAT
>JAFGWS010000001.1 GCA_016937035.1 Pontiellaceae bacterium | reverse complement strand
GCCGGGTTCTCCGGGGGATGGGGGGTGACGGGGGGAAGGGGGTGTGGAACGGGTTCGGGCTGTTTGACCGCAGGTTCCGGTTCGGAACTTTCGGGCTCCGGTTGTTTGGTCTCGGGCTCGGGAAGCATTATTTCCGGCTCGGGAGACGGAACAATGACCGGCGGAGCGGGTTCAGGTTGAGGTTCTGGAAGAGTTTCGGGCTGAGGTTCAACGGTTGCCGGCGTAGGCTTGGGCTGCTGCAGCGTGAGCTGTACAACGGTGCGGCTTTTTTTTATGCGCGGTTGCGCGGATTCGGAGTTATTTTGTCGATTCAACACAATGGCGTGGACGCCGACAGAGAGCAGCAGACCGAGCAGTATGGGCTGAAAAATTATGGATTTGAGGTTTCGCATGAGAAGGAGATTTCCTCGATTCCAGCGGTGCGGAGTAGATCCAACAGTTCCAGCGCTCGGCCGAGATCGGCCGATTGGTCGCCATCGATGAAGACCGGTTTGGTTTGGTCAGCGGAGAGCGCGAGCACCTTTTCGGTCAGATCATCGAAGGCGGTGAGATCGCCGTTGAGGAAGAGGCGGTTTTCGGCGTCGATGGTGATCGTGATATGGTCATCGGTATTAACGCCGGCGCTGCCGGCGGTCGGGAGATCCACCTTGAGTCCGTGGTGGGTGACCATGGAGATCATGGCATAGATGAAAAAGACGAGCAGAAGAAATACCACATCGATGAGTGGAAGCATTTCCACCCGCGCCTTCTTGGTTTCGTATCCGCAGTTCAGTTTCATAATTTGACAAAATGATTAGGGACAAAATGATTTTCTACTGAGCGATGAAAAATGAATTTCTGTATGTTGGAGGTTAATCCAGTGTATGCATTCGAGTTTGGTGTGTTGAAGTAGGCGAAGCAGGTGAGTTTGATATTTGGATGGATTTTTTACTACAGATGTGAGGCAGAATATTTCCGTTTCTGAGAGATGGGGCATTTTTTGATGGCCGATGAATTGACCTCCGGAATAGATAGGCACTGCGCGAAGGATTTGGTCGCTTCCGCCGAATAAGTGAAGCAGGGCTTTCATGTAAATGTCCGTGTCAAAAAAAGCGCCCCAGTCGGAGAGTAGGTTAATGAATACGGTTCTTAATTGATTGGCGGGTTCGCTGCGGCACCAGAGTTCGTCGTGGATAGTGAATTGAATTCGTCGCCGGGAATCCAGTCGAGTTGATACAAATTCGTGTTCAACGGAAAAAGGTCTGAAATTTATCAGTTTTCCGTGGTGGGTGTTGGTTGCAAACAAGTAGTTCAGCGTCTGAATCCGATTGGGCTCCACCAGCGCTTTGCATGCCTTTAGTTCGTACACCGTACTGTTGTTGATGAAGAGATCAATATAAAGAGATTTTACATAATCTTCGTAAATAAGTTTGGCCTCGAATTCTTGAGTTGCTGGAATCTTCTCGTTTAGGCACCGGCGGTAGAGTTCGGCCTGATAGATATTTTCATCGTAAAAGCGGCCCAATTCATTATGTATCCCGAAGGATAGTTTCATGATGTTGTAATCCAGCTCATGAAATTCCTTTTCGGAGAGTGTCTGTGCAGGATGTTGTACAATGATGGGCATGGAATAATTTTGTCCCTAATTATTTTGTCAAATCCCGTGTTTCTGCGCCTTTTTGGACGGTGACTTCGTAGCAGGTGACGAGTTGTTCGAGGTGGCGGGTGACTTTTTCGACCTTTCGGGTGAGGGCGTTGTAAGGGAGCAGAGCGACGATGGCGATGGCGAGGCCGGCGGCGGTGGTGAGCAGGGCCTGAGCAATGCCGCCGGTCACGGCTTTGGGGTCTTCAATACCCGCCGAGCCCAAGAGGTCGAAGGAGCCGATGATACCGGTGACGGTGCCGAGAATGCCGAGCAGCGGAGCAAGGGTGATGATGGTGTCGAGGACGGAGAGGTAGCGCTTCATCTTTTCGATTTCCTGCATGGCCGCGGCCTCGAGCGATTGGACGAGGCCATAGTTGCGGTGCGCCAGTCCGGCGGTAAGGATGCGGCAGACGAGGCAGCGGGAGGTTTCGCCCTCACGGATAGCGGTATCGAAATCGCCCGCTTCGGTGAGGGTGAAGATCCGATTTACGCGGGATTGGTCCTTGCGGAGGGAGACGGTGATCCAGAAGATCAGCCGCTCGAGAATGACCGCCAGCGCCGTAACGGAGCAGGCGAGCAGCGCCCACATGATCGGGCCGCCTTTGTTCATCAGTTCGTGCATCGTCATTTTCAGTTAAGCTCCCTAGCTCGGATTGTTCATTTGGGCTGCTCCCAACCTGCTTATTCGGAGCAACTTCGACAAAATAATTTAGGACAAAATGATGCCACAGGGCGATTCGGGCGATAATTATTTTGTCCTAAATTGTTTTGTCAGAGTTGCGACTGTGTCGCCTTAGAAGTTAATTTCCATGCCGATGGAGGCGATTCGGCCGATGGAGGCGAAGCCGGCGGCGGTTTCGTAATATTTATCGGTCAGGTTTTTGACGTTGAGCAGCAGGTTGGCGGAATCGCTGAGGCTGATGCGCGCACCGACGTTGATGGTGCCGAAGTCGTTGAGCTTCTGGGTATTGGACGCGTTCTCGAAACGGTTTCCGGTGTAGAGATAATCGGCGTAGAGACTGCCGATGTCGCCGCACTGCCAGGTGATGCCGGCGCTCCCGCTATTTTTTGCGCGGCGGGCCAGGGCGTTGCCGGTGGCGGCATCTTCGGCATCGGTGTAGGTGTAACTCAGCCGTGCGGAGAGGGAGTCGGTCGGCTGGAAGGTGAGTGTGGTTTCAACACCGTTGATGTCGGCTTTGTCGAGGTTGGTCGGGGTCCAGAATCCGACGCCGTTGGCGGCCCAGACGATCATATCTTCAATATCGCTCTGGAAGTAGGTGAGGTCGACCACGAGGCATTCGTCGAACAAGGTTCCTTCTACGCCGAGGTCAAAGGATTTGCTGGTTTCGGGATCGAGGTTGGGGTTGCCGCCGGCCCACGGGGTGGCGGGCCAGTATAGGTCGTTCATGGTTGGCGCTTTGAAGCCGGTGCCCACGCTGCCGTGGAGGCGAGTGCCGGGCGCAGCAAACCAGGAGACAGCGCCGTGCCAAGTGGCGCGTCCATCCAGATTCTGAATGTCGTCGTAACGGGTGCCGACGGTGGTGAAGAGCAGGTCGTTGAGGTTCCACTGGTTGTTCAGGAATACCGCATTTTGATTGCGCGAACGAACAGCATAGTTTCCATCGTTCTCGGCTTCGGCGCGCTGGAATTCGTATCCGGCCGAGAGCGTATCGGAATCGGTCAGCTCAATATCGCTCTGAGAGGTGAATCCAACGTTCCAGGTTTTGTAGAGATATTCGCGGACGGAGTTGTTTTCACCTTCATTTTCGCCGCGGTTCACGTTGAACGACAGTTTTTGAGTATAGCGATCGGTGATAGGTTTGGAGAGATCGAGCGATGCGATCCACTGCTCTGAACGCGCGATACGGCCGTGATCATCAACCTGCCACCAGCCCGGCCACGCGGCATAGTTTTCGACCGAGTTGCGATTGCGATTGTAGAGCACCAGCAGGTCGGCACGTCCGTCGGAGAGGAAGTTTGCGCCCAGTGCGGAGTAAAACGAGAGGCCGGAGTAGGGATCGTCCTCGGTGCCGCCATAGTTTTCTGCGATGTCATAGTCGCTCAGACCATAGGTGGAAAGGCCGACGTTCAGGTCGCCGAGTTCATTTCCGCTGAAGAGGTTGAGGCTTCCGGTGTAGAAGCCCTTTTCGCCGAACTCAACCGAGGTCTGTCCGCCGAAGGCTTTAGGGGCCCCTTTTTTGGTGATAATGTTGACTACGCCGCCGATGGCGTCGGAGCCATAGAGGGCGCTCTGCGGACCGCGCAGGACTTCAATTCGATCGATGGCTGAGGAGGGGAGCGCGGAGAGGTTGAACGCGCCGTCGGTGTTGCTGTTCACGCGCTTTCCGTCGACGAGCACCAGCGTGTGGCCGGCATTGGCGCCGCGGAGGTAGAGGCTGGCGGCGGTTCCCGGTGAGCCCGACTGGGTGCTCTGGACGCTCGGGGCAAACTGCATGGCCTCCTGTGTATTCTGCAGGTTGCGCCGCTGGAGTTCTTCTGTGCCGACAACGCTGATGGCGCTGCCGGTCTGCTCCAGCGGGGTTTCGATGCGGGTTGCGGTAACAACAATTTCGTTGGTGGTGCCGGCGGCAACGTTTGCTGCAACGGCGGTGGTCGCCAGTACGGCGGCGATACGTTGTTTCATGGATCTTCCATTTCTGCCCTTACGCGGGGCGCGTTATTTCACAAAACCTGCGCAGCAGAGAGGAAGGATACCTGATGATTGTCGGCAGCCGTCCCCCCAGACCGCGAAGGGGATTACTCAAGCAATCAGCGGCTCGTTTTCTGGCTTACGGCGTTGGGCCGATTACAGTTGCGCGACAGCGCCCGATTTGCACGGGACTTGCCGATCCATCCGATTGAACGAGCGAATAGTTTCCCGTCGGGCGGAGGATGTCAAGCTGGCCGAGTTTGAAATATAAAATGGGCTCGAAAAAAGGTGCAGCTTGAATTACGGACTTTTTTGTGCGCTTATGAATAGTCCATCAATCGATACCGGAGGTTTTCTTATGTCATGCAGTTATACGTTGGGTGTGTCGTCCGTTTGTTTGTTTGCTCTTGTTCTGGCCGGGTATGCGGAAAATAAGACCGATGTGAGTCTAAAGTGGAAAGATAAGCCGCAGCAGGAATCGGAAATATCCTCAGAAAGCGGGGATTTGTTTGAAACGGTGGCGCATCACGGTCCTGCTGTTGAGAATGAATGGATGGGGATACGGATCTATTTTGATAAAAAATGTGCGTTGGATGCATACAACAAAAAACGACGCGGGCTGGAGTTGGCGGAGGCCGCGTGGTATCCGACCGAGGAACAGCAGAAAGAGGGTTGGGGCGCGGATCAATATAAAGCGGGAACGACCGTTGGTCTCGGCGGAGTCCGCCTTTGGGACGGCGAAAAAGTGATTGCTCTGGATCCCGTAACCATGCGTACAGCACGCGTACGCAAAGAAGCCAATTATTCGCAGATTGAAATGCTTTCTGAAGGGGTGCCGTACAAAGGAACCACGGTCGATGTTATGCTCCGTGTTACGGCGTTCAGCGGGTTCCGTGATATGAAGGTGGAGGCTTTTGCGTTTTGCGATGAGCCGGTGGAATTTGTGACTGGAATCAACTATTGGGAAACAACCTCTACTTTTGAGGGCGAAAATTATGTCGGCACTTGGGGGGTTCATCCGGAAGATGTTGCTGCTACTGTAATTGAAATCGGCGGTGCGGTTATTTTTGATCCGGAGGATATTGCCCAGCACAAAAAGACGGCCGACGAACTGCTGCTCATTTCCAACCCGACGCACTACCTCTCCTCTTGGATTGTCAGCGGATGCGAGGCAGAGCCCTCATTCAGTGGTGCTGAGGATTTTGAACAATACGTTAGAGAGGCGTATCCGATGATTCTCAAAGGTAAAACCTCGGAGACGCTGGAATCCGGCGAGTAGCCGCCGGGCTGGTTGGCAAGGTATTTATTCGGTCGGGCTTTCTGGGCGGCTGATATCATCAGGGATGTCGGTTGTGGGAGCAAATACTCCGGAAAAGAGAGAGGGATCGACAAGTTCTCCTCCGATATTTTCGCGAAAGTGTGTGCGTTCGTCAGAGGGTCTGCTGAGCTCTGCCTCGGCGTTTGCGCCGAAGTGTTCTGTGCGTTCGTAAGCGATGGTGGGTCGGTCATTCGGAAACAGGCCGGAGATCGGAATGAGTTGTTCACGATCTTTGGTTCGGAGGAAAAGGGCACCTTCAGCACGGAAGTTGTCCCCTTCGGGGGTTGCTGAGATGAGCAGTGTACTGCCGTATCCTTCGGCGACGAATTCTCTGTAGCCATCCCCTACGCGCAGCTTGATGGTTGATGCGTATTTTTCGTTTTCATTTGCATTCATTCCCACTGTAGAAGCCTCTCCGGTCATCGTCGTTACGCTGGGAGAACACAAGATTACCGGTTCCTGTTCGGGATCGAGGCTTTGTTCAGACAGAACCGCCGTAATTTTACAGTAGTCAATCTGTTCCGGATATTCATCGAGCCGTTTGATGGTCAGCGTCAGGGTCTGCTTAACCGAGTGGTTTTCGATCGAGGTCGGGGACGGTTCTGTGGAGGAGGAAGATGAAGAGTAGGATGAAGATGAGGATGATGAAGATGAGGATGAAGATGAGGAGTAAGATGAAGATGTGGTGGTGGTAGTGGAGCAGGAGGTCAGTCCGGCGGCCAGTACGATGCCGAAAGCGAGGATTATACTTTTCACGTTATCTCCTTGTTTTGATAATGGCGCATTAAGTGAGTAGCTAATAAATTTTGACAGTAAAGACTGTCGTGTAAAGACCGTAATAATGGAAAGTGGTGTGAGGTGCTTTTCGTGAGGAAAAGGCTGGCTATTCGTGCGGCTGAAACGGTAGGGGTTGTCATAACGGTGAGAGGAGAGGCGAACCGGAGGAAAAAATGCTGGATCAAATTATGGACGTATTAACGGAGCGGCGCATGATGAGCGTTGGAAATCTGGCGCTGCATTTTGCGATGGAGCCGGAAGAGCTGCAGCCTCGACTCGATCAGTTAGAGGCGGGGGGGCGCATCCGTTTTGCGCAATCGCGCTGCGCGGGATCTTGCTCAAGCTGTTCATCATGCCCTTCAGATGGTGATGATGCGGACGCGTGCGCGCCGCCGCCGGTTGATTCCACCGCGATTGTTATTTCGATGGAACGTCGCCGCGAAGAGGATTAGAGAGCCTTATTTATCTATTAAGATGCCGGCCCTTATTATGATTGCGACTATTCCTCTCGTACTCAGCCGATCAGTTCTTGAACGGCACTGAGCAGTTGCTTGAGCGGGACGGGTTTTTCGAAGACATAGCGCGCGCCCAGATCTTTGGCGTGGCGAAGAAAGTTAAGCGGCAGTGCGCGCATCCCGCCGGAGATGGCGATTACCGGGATGGGGAAATCCAGCTTCCGGATGGCCATGAGGATTTCGAGCCCGTCCATTTCGGGCATCATGATGTCGGTAATGACGAGATCCGGGGGCTCAGCTTCGATCATTCTAAGTCCCTGCCGCCCGTCATTTGCCAGTTGAACTTCATAACCTGAAGCGCTCAGGTAACGGGAGAACGCTTTTTGAACGGTGGGATCATCGTCTATTAATACAATTGCAGGCATAAAAGGATCCTTATTGATGGTGTTCTTTGAGTAGTTGAGAAGTTGCTTTGAGCAGCGCCGTAATGGTGAAGGGTTTGTTCAATAGATGAATACCGTTTTTTTCCATGTTTTGCCAGTGCGTTGTGGAACTTTTTAAGCCGGTGAGCAGCAGGACCGGAACCTCCGGGCGGTTTTTGAGCAGGTCCTGTGCAAACTGTTTTTCGTCCATATCCGGCAGGTCCATGTCGGAGATAAACAGATCGACAGGATTTTCCGGGTCAGCGAGCCATTCGAGAGCCTCTTCTGTGGTGGATTTTATAGTGATCGTATAGGAGTGGGTGTCGAAGAGATCGATGGCGAGCTGGCACATTTCGGGGTCATCGCCCGCAAAAAGGAGATGTTGTTTGACCATTTGTATGGGTGCTTCCGGTTCCGAAAATGCATAGGAGGATTTGGCGATCGGCAGGAAAATGCGGAAGCAGGTCCCCTTATCCAGTTCACTGTGCAGACTGATCCAGCCTTTGCTTTGCTGAACAATTCCGTAGACCACGGAGAGACCCAGGCCGGTTCCGCTTCCCAGGGGTTTAGTGGTGAAGAAGGGTTCGAAGATGCGCTCAACGGTTCCCGGATCCATACCGCATCCGGTATCCTGTATGGAGAGGCAGATATATTTTCCTTCTCGAGCACCAGCCATGGTTTCAGCATCACTTTCGCTGATCCGCACCTGTTGGGTGGAAATCATCAGCTTTCCTCCGGTCGGCATGGCATCGCGTGCATTTACTGCGAGGTTCATAATAATCTGCGACAATTGGCCGTAGTCAGCAACGATCGGGGAGAGATTTTCCTGAAGGTCAAGACTCAGCTTGATGGTTTCGCCCAAGAGAACACTCAGCAATGCTTCGGAGTCGTGGACGACCGTGTTAATATCGACCGGCACACGTTCGGTTGGTTGTTTCCGGCTGAAGGCGAGGAGTTGCTGGGTCAGTCGAGCTGCGCGGCTTGCAGAGTTGCGGATTTCGTTTGTGTAGTCGTATTCGTCGGAGCCTTCATCCATGCCCAACTGCAGCAGTTCACTGAAGCTGAGAATTCCTTGGAGGATGTTGTTAAAGTCATGGGCGATACCGCCGGCGAGCTGGCCGACCGCTTCCATCTTTTGGGCGTGGTGGAATTCTTCTTCCCGGGCCAATTCTTTGGTGATGTCCCGTTTTACGGCGACATAGTTCACGATATTTCCGGCACTGTCTTTCACCGGAGCAATACTGGCTTCTTCCGTAAAATAGTGCCCATCCTTATGTCGATTAACGACACGGCCTTCCCAGACCTTTCCGCTTGAGATCGTATGCCACATTTCTTCATAGAAGGACTTGGGATGTTCGCCGCTCTTCAGCACCCGAGGATTTTCTCCCAACGCCTCTTTTTCTGAATAGCCGGATACCTTTTCAAACGCCGGGTTTACATATTGAATGGTCCCTTTGGCATCCGTAATAACGATGGCTTCGGGCGATTGTTCGATGGCGGTGGAGAGGCGAATCAGTTTTTCTTCGGCTTCACGTCGGTCGGTTATATCCTCAAACATCCAGATCGATTGACCCTCCATCGGTCTGGACGGATCGAGCGCCTTGCCGATCAGGCGGCACCAGAAAAGCGTTCCGTCATGTTGTACAAACTGCAGGGTATGCTCAAAGCGCTTATTGCGGCCCATCACTTGATAGGCTTTCTCTCCAATGAGCAGATAATCTTCTTTGGAGGGATAGAGGATGCGGGTGGAGGCCCCGGAGAGTTCTTGGATATCGGTATTGAGCAGTTCGCAGAGTCGGGGATTTACCCATATAAACTTTCGGTTCTCAATCAGTGCAATGCCGAGCGAGCTGTTGTTCAGGATTGAGCTCTGAACTTGTGAGATTTCTTTAAGCTGCCTTTCCGCCGCCAGTCGATCTGTGATATCGAGCAGCGTTTCCAGATAAACCGCTCTACCCTCGATTAAAATCTTGGTGACGGTTTTTTCCACATTGACGCTGTGACCATCGGCATGCAGTAAAACCCGTTCTGAGCGTTCGAGCCCATCTTCCGTTTTATCTGCCGGGCAATTCCCTTTTTCGGTTATACAGACCAATTTATGACAGGCATGGCCGATCACCTCTTCCCGCTGATATCCGCTCATCTGGAGCAGGGCGGGATTGGCGTTAATTATCTCGTGCGTTTCTGCGTCAATCAGCAGAATCCCGACATCCATGGCATTCCACATAATTTCCAGCTGGGCCTGACTTTCACGCAGGGCTTCTCTGGCCTTCTTTTGTTCGGTAATAAACCGGGCCTGTTGAATATTCTGATAGGCGGAGGTAGAAAGCTGGTCCGCTAAAGAAACCAGCGCCTTTGCAATCTGTTTAAAGCGCTGGTGCGACATGCAGGGGACTTCGTGGAAGGCCTGAAGGAAGCTCTTCTGATCCTCGATGCCGATTTTTCTGCCGAATTTAAGAATGTCCTCATCGGTTTGCTTTTCATCGCGCACCTGCCCGATAAACCAAGTGGCCAGATGTTTTCCTGCAACCTTGATGCTGGTTCCTGCCTCCCAGAGACCCGCACTTGAACACGTATGTATAAACGGACCCGCTTTGCTTTTTTCACAGAGTTTGGTGTCCGATTTCTCGCATCGCGCCACCCCTTTTTTGTTGGATCGTACAAAATCAGTACAAAACCGGGTAAAGTTACTGGGCTTCGTGAGGAAGGTGCCATCGGGATGGATAATTGCGGAAGAAACAGTGGTTGCGTTCGAAAAATCATCCTGAATGCGCTGAATGTCTTCGAGATTGAAGAGCGATTCAAAGGAGATGTCGGTAATGCCGTCCATCGGCTGCGTCAGCGCCAGAATCCGTTTTTCGATGGCTTTCTGCATCCGCTTGTTTTCGGAGATATCCCGCCAGGTGGTGTGGATAATTTGTTCGCCCTCGCTGTCGGTAATTGAGGTGAGTGACACTTCAACCGGGAAAGTGGATCCATCGGTGCGTTGATGCTCCCATTCAAACCGAGCGGATTTTTCGTTTTCTACAAGGCGAAGCAGTTCGATTCCTTTCTCTTTTGATGATCTTCCGTCGGGTTGGTATTCGGGCGAAAGGTCTTCCAGCCGTCGGGCAAGCAACTGCTCTTTGGTCTGCATGTGCAGCATATTGATTGCCGCCTGATTGCAGTCGATCATCTTTTCGTTTTTAAAGACTAAATATGCATCAGAAGATTTTTCGAACAAATCGCGATATTTCGCTTCACTGCGGGCCAGCGAAAGTTCGGCCTGTTTGCGGGCGGTTATATCCTGAATTACGCCAAAGACCTTGTTTTCTTGGGCATTATATTCAGCCACGGAGTGGACATCAACCAGCTGCCCGCTGATCGGGTTTTTGATTCTGAATTCAAGGTCATAGGGAGTCCCATGCTTAATCAGATCCGCCATCGCATTGTCGAGCATCTCACGATATTGCGGCAACGGGATTTTCTGAACCGCTGCAATGGAAACTTCGTCGTCGCCCAATCCATAAATGCGCTTGGTTTCGTCTGAAGCCGTTACCGTTTTGAGGGTCAGATCAAACTCCCAGTCTCCCACATGCGCGACTTTTTGGGCCCGCTGTAGGCGCGATTGGCTTTCTTCGATGGCTTTTTGCGTTTCAATGCGCTCCGTAATGTTCGTGACCAGTGTGGCAAATGTGCCGGATGCTGGAGAGAACGCTCTGACCTCATAATATTTTCCGAGTTCCTGCGAATAGTTTTCGATCGCTGCCGGTTCGCCCGTCTGGACGACGCGGCCATAGGTTTCGATCCAGTGGGATTCCGTGTCCGGAAACAGTTCCATAACGGTATGGCCAATCAGCTTTTCGGCATTCAGCCCGATCATCGATTCAAAGGCAGCATTGACCTCTAAAAACCGATAGTCGAGCGGATTGCCGGACTCATCAAAGATCATTTCATGGAGCGCAAAGCCGGTGGTCATATTCTCAAACAGCATGCGATATTGCCGTTCGCTCTGCTGGAGTGCGATTTCGGTCTGTTTTCGTTCGACCACCTCCCATATCACGTCCGCGAAGGAGGAGAGAATGCGGACATCTTCGTCGGTATAGTTTACCGGCTTGTTCCCAACGCCGAGCACCGAGACCACTTTGTCTTGGCGTATGACGGGAACAACCAGCTCTCGAATCACTTTTGCGTGTCCGGCAGGCATCCCTTTTTTGTTGGGTAATGAGGCATAGTCATTGTGAACCACCGGCGTTTTATCCCGCACGGCATCGGCCCAGACGCCGGCCATTTTAATATCGTAATGCAGGCCATGACCTTCGGCTTTGCAGAACATTTCCATCGTCTTGGAGGACCATTGCTGCAGAACCAGGCTTTCTTGATCTTCTGTGACAGCGTGGAAAAACCCGATCGGGCTTTCAACCAGTTCTCCGCCGAGATCCAGCGCTCGAACCAGGGTTTCGTCCAGCGAATGGAAGGCAGAAAACTGCATCAGCTCCAGTCGGAATTCGGTAAAGCGGCGGTTCATTCGCTCCTGAGTTTGGTCGCGGAAAACCAGCACAACGCCGATAATGTCTCCGGCATCATTCACAATGGGTGCGCCGCTGTCGGCCACCGGGATTTCCCGTCCGTCTTTGGCGAGCAGCAGTGCGTGGTTCGCCAGTCCGACAATTTGTCCGCTTTTAAGTACGGCATCTCTGGGATTTTCCAGCGGCTCCCGTGTAAATTCATTCACGATGCGGAAAATTTGTTCCAGCGGTTTTCCCTCGGCCTCTTCTTTGTTCCAGCCGACCAGTCGTTCGGCCACAGGATTCATAGAAGTAATGCGGCCTTCGACATCGGTCGAGATGACGGCATCGCCGATGGAGTTCAGCGTAATGCGCAGATTTTCCCGACTTTCCTTCACAGCGTTCTCGGTCAGTTTCCGCGCTGTGATGTCGGAAATAAAGCCTTCAAGGAACCGGGTTTCGGCATTTTTTTTGTAAATTCCGGCCCCGCGTTCCCAGACCCATTTGATATTGCCGTTCTGTGTGATCAGCCGATATTCAATCTCAAAGGTGGTTTTGGCCGCAACAGCCAGCTGGATGGTTTGCTCAACCTGTTTTTGGTCCTCCGGGTGAATCAGTTCGGCAAAGCTTATAACGGCGTTGTCCTTCAGATCGGTATGGGAATATCCTGTGATGTCTGTAGTGGCGCTGCTGATAAATTCCATGGTTCGCTGCTGATCGTTTCTGCAGCGGTAGGCCATACCCGGAAGGTTGGAGAGGAGCAGCGAAAAGCGCCGCTCTGATTCGGTGATGGCCTCTTTGGAACGCATGGCATCTTCCATCATATTCAGGGCGGCTCTGCGGGCGTTTTCGAGCTCCTGCGTACGTTCGACCACCTGCTTTTCGAAGTCTTCTGCCTGTTTCTGAATACGGTGTTGTTCGATACTGCTCTTCAGCGCCATTCCAATAAAGGGCGCGAGCAGATTCAGCGTGTTTTTGGCCTGGTTGATTTGTTCGGATCCCTCCAAGTTGATTAAAACGATCTGGCCGAAGAGCGCGGCATTAACCATCAGAGGAACGCGGACAAAGGATTCGATATTTTTGCTTTTGAGAACGAAGCGGAGCGATTCGTTGACGGTCTCATAAGCTTCTTCGGAAGGTCCTATGGGGCTTGTCTTCGGGCAAAAATGAGTCAATTCTTCCGGAGAAAATAAATGAATTTCCCGGGCCGGACTGACGCCCAGCAGGCAGCAGCCCGTTTGCGCATGATGCATAAGGAAAACCGCGTGAGCTCGGGTCAGTTCCTGTAAATGATCGGCGAGGCTGTTGGCCAATTTTTCGAAGGAAATGGTTGAAATCGTCTCCGACATGGCTGATGAGGCCTTCCAGAGTGTTGTGAGATCGTTTTGGTTGCGGCTGCTCATAGTTAAAAATGGTCCTTTAATGCTTTTCCGCCTCAGGATAAATCTCGGGAATACTCAGCCTGCGGCAAAGCGCATTAATTTCCTGTTTGAGTTCAATCATACGCAATTCCCTGCCGACTGCAACCTTGTTGAAGCGAGCCAGCTCATCGTTGCTGCTGCTCAGACGTTCTTCGGCTTCCTTTCTTTCCGTAATGTCCACCCACTGGCAGACAATGTGAGTGAGACCGCCCTTTGCATTCATGATCGGAATAATGGAGGCATCGATGTAGACGTTACGACCTGTAGATAAATCGAGCTCCCCCCCTACGGACGCGGGTTTCCATAAGGTGTTTAAGTGAACGGACTCATGGTATTCGAAGAGCCTTTTAATTTGCTCGCGCATCTCGCCTTCGAGATTTTCGTCTTTTAAGACATTATATTTACCGACCAGCTTCTCCCGTGTCAGATTCAGGGTCGAGCAGAGCGCCTGATTGGCGCGGATAAGGGTTCCGGTGGAGTCGGCCACCCACATCGGGAAGGGACTCTGGTCGATAACGGAATTCATGAAGGATTCGCTGGAGCGAAGCTCCTGTTCCGTCCGCTTCAGTTCCGTTAAATCGAGACCGTAGGCATAGTTTTTCTTGCCCATTGGAATATGGCCCCAAAAAATTGTTTTTTCCGAGCCGTCTTTACACCGGACAACGGTTTCCATGGGTTCAATGGGCGATTGTGTTTCTGCGGCGCGCTGCACTTTCTTCATCCACTCGGTCTCAACCTTTTTTCGGTATTTCGGATCAGGATAGGCGAGTTTGAACCATTCGGCGGCATTGGGAATCTCTTCGGGTGGGTAGCCGAATAATTTCAGAAATGCGGGATTCATATATTCAAGGTTATGGCCTTCTCCGGCGGCCAAATAGAGTGCCAACGGGAGGGTTTCGATCATGTCGCGGAAGTTTTTTTCACTCTCCTTCACGCGCTGTTCCATCGTCTTTTGTTCGGTGACGTCCTGATTGGCGCCGATCAGTCGAGTCGCTTTGCCGTCATCATCAAGCAGTGCCTTGGCGAACGCCTGAATATATCGGATTTTTCCATGAGGTGTTGTTATGCGGAATTCAAGACGGGCGGGCTGGCCGCCGCGATGTGCGATTTCAATGTTTTCCATGATCCGCTGCCGGTCTTCCGGGAAAATGCAGTCGACGAAATCCTCAAAGGGGCGTGTGAGTTGAATAGAATCGAAACCGAACATCAGCGCGAGCCGCTCATCGAAAGAGAGCATGTTATCAGTCAAACTCAGCTCCCATACGCCCATGTTGGCAATTCCGGCGGCGATATCGCAGCGCTGCCGGATTTCAATGAGTTCCTTCGTTCGTTCTTGGACCTGTTGCTCCAGCTCGATTGGTTTGCTGCACAAAACAAAGGCGATATATGAAAATACCAGTGTCAGAACAAGACCGATGGCCAGTGTGATTCCGGTGAAATTGTGCGGCTGAGAGGCCATCCACTCCGGTCCGGCACTCATTAGAATCATAAACGTTTTTCCAAAGGCGAAGATGGGGATGGAGGCTTGGTAATCGGTCTCGAGAAGTTTTTTGCAATCGGATGACCCCGTACACTCCGAGCAGCCGACTGCCTCGGGAGGCGATCCGGCCTGCAGGCTGAACATGGTGGTCGATATTCCCGGAATTACATCGCTTGATTGTGAACTTAGATGGTCGGTTATTCGGTCCAGGTTGGCAGAAACTGCAACCATTCCCTTATGGCGGGGGTGTTCCAGCGGTTTGAAAACAATAAGGTTACCACCACAATCTGGATTCTCGGGAAGGATGGCAGAGGAGGCCAGTCCGGTTGATAATGCTTTTTCAATGGCATTTCTAAGTTTCGGGTTGGAATATAAGTCAATCCCTTGAAGGACATTGCGCGTTATCGCCGGTTCAATAAAGGCTGCCGGATAGATGGTTGCAGACGGAGCCAAGCTGTTCGTTCCGGGCATCGGTTGAATGGTAAAGTCGGCCGTATGCTCCCGCATCAGTCGGGTAAAGTCGGCGGTGTCGGATGGTTGCAGAGCGGGCAACCACATTACGGCCTGTGTGGAGCTTTCATTAAGCAGGTTATGACAGAAAAGGCTGAACTCTTCCGGGGTGACTTCTTCACTCGATTCCATAAAGCGGATCGTCAGGCGCAGCGCAGAGCGGAGATTCTTAAAACTTTCGGCATAGTTTCCGGACTTGATCGCAGCGTGTGTGTGAAACAAATCGTGCTGTTCCCGTCGATCATTATGATAGGCGCGCAGGGTGATGATGGTCGTCAGCATAAGCAGGGTCATGCTCCAGATGCCGACCTGAATGTTTCTCAAAGCCTGAGGGCTTAATTTGAGTGAGGCTGATTTTTTGCAGTAGATCAGCCAGCCCAGCAAAATCAATCCGGGGGGGAGGATGGTTGCCAGAAGTGGATAAACCATTGCCTCTTTCATTCGACGGTTCCAGTTCTCGGCATTGGTTTCGATGCAGACGGCAATGTTATTTATTTCTGCGATGGGAACAACGGCCTCCAGGTATTGTCCGTTATCATTCGTCAGCGGTCCGTTAAATTGCGGAACTCCAGAGCGAAAGAGTTCGGTTATGGCAGAAGAGGGATTGGAGAGCGGGGTTCCCGGGGAAAGGTCCCTGCCCGGACCCATCACGATTTGGTCCCCCTTTAGAGCAACAACGTAGAGATCGCGCAATCCTACCGCTTCGGTATAGGCATTCAACTGTTCCGTCAATTGCTGATATGCCGGGTTCGTTAAGTCCGAAGCATCAAAGGCCAACTGCGCGGTCCGTTCCGAATTCAGGGTTTCGGCCACGCTGCCGGCCTGTTGGAGGAGTTGGGTCCGTTCACGTTTTCGCGCCTCACCTTTCCACGAAACGGCCAGCCAAACACCTAAACAGATGATCAGCGCATACAGAACCGCCATGATTCTCGGTTGGCGGCCTATTATCGTACGAGTCAGCCTATAAGGATTCATGCACACCACCTAAGTGATCTACAGATAACATGATTCTGCGAAGCAAGGCAACGCTTCGCAGGGGAAAATCATCGAAGCCCAGTGGGTTCCGCATATTATGGGAAAGGTGAACGGACGAAAACCAATGGAGGAAAATAAACAGAACCATGAAGACAGAATAATTTTCCGTGCTGGTCATGAAAAAAGAGCGCTCATTCTGTCCTGTCCGGGGTTGCTTGCCGAAGTTAAGACCCGCTTATGTGGTAGAACCTTCAGCAGTAGGGGCTAAAAGACCCCCATCTGCCGTAGAAAATAGAGAATGAACGCCAGCATAACGCCGATGATCGCCAGCTTGAGGAGGTTGGAGATAAATTTCGCAAACAGCACAATCCCGATAATGACGACGGCTGAGATGAGCACCAGCGATGCCGTCGGATTCAGATTTTTTGCCATTTCTATAAATTTGTCCATGAGGCGCTCTATCGTCATAATTTTACGCCGGATGGCAATAAAAAAAGGGCTCGCGTTCGCGAGCCCTTAAAAACGTGGCGAGGATGACGGGACTCGAACCCGCAACCTCCAGCGTGACAGGCTGGCGCTCTAACCAATTGAGCTACACCCCCGTTG
>JAFGWS010000033.1 GCA_016937035.1 Pontiellaceae bacterium | reverse complement strand
ATCAAAGGATGCGCCCGGAACCTTTAAGTCGATCAAGGGGCTGGAGCAGGTGGATAAGATGATTGTGATCGACCAGTCGCCGATCGGTCGTACGCCGCGCTCTAATCCGGCGACCTACACCGGAGCGTTTACCGATATTCGTACACTGTTCGCTGGGCTGCCCGCGTCGAAGGTGCGCGGCTATAAGCCGGGGCGTTACAGCTTTAATGTCAAGGGCGGGCGTTGCGAACGCTGTAAAGGCGACGGCATTCTGAAGATTGAAATGCATTTTCTGCCCAACGTCTATGTGCCTTGCGAGCAGTGCAACGAAAAGCGCTACAACAAGGAGACGCTGGAGGTGCACTATAAGGGCAAAAATATTGCCGACGTGCTCGATATGACCATCAGCGAGGCGCTGGAGTTTTTTGAAGCGGTGCCGAAGATACAGCGAAAAATGAAGACGCTCTGTGAGGTTGGACTGGGCTATCTCAAGCTCGGGCAGCCGGCCACGACGCTCTCCGGCGGCGAGGCTCAGCGCGTAAAGCTTTCGAGCGAGCTGAGCAAGCGCTCCACCGGTCAGACTGTCTACATTCTCGATGAGCCGACCACCGGGCTGCACTTTGCCGATGTGCACAAGCTGCTCGAAGTGCTCGAACGTTTACGCGACGAAGGCAACACCGTGATCGTTATTGAGCACAACCTCGACATGATCAAACGCGCCGACCATATCATTGACCTCGGCCCCGGCGGTGGCATAAACGGCGGCACGATCGTTGCCGCCGGAACTCCAGAAGAGGTGGTGAGGTGTAAAAAGTCGTTTACTGGGCAGTACTTGAAGGAGCTACTGACGTAACAATGGTTTGAACAATGGCTTTCCGGGTTTCATGTCGCGTAAAAAACAACCTTTTCGGTCGATTGCTGATCACCGCCGGGGGGTTGTTCTTCGTTGCTCTCGGGGTTTACCTGCTCACGGCATCGTACAAAAATCTACAGGAGGCCAGAGCTATGCAGCAGTGGGAAAAAACCACCGGCACCATGGTCTCCTGCGAGGTCGAGGATTACGACGAGGATTATCAGTTGTCGCTTTCGTACGCATATTCGGTTGGGGGTGTATCCTATACCGGAGAGTGTTTTGATCAGCATGGTCCTTGTGTCGCTTATGGCATAGGAGAGATCAAGCGACTTGAGAAAAAATGGGCAGCCGGAACCGCGGTCGATGTTTTCTACAACCCGAAATCCCCGGTTGAAGCAGTACTCGAAATGACGGATTGTTGTGGGCCGATGTGGCTTCTTCCCTTCGGTATATCGCTCGTCGTTGCCGCGTTCGGTCTTTTCTTTGCTGCACTGCCCTGGATTCTCGGCCGAATAAGAGACCGGTCGGATAAGTCGCAGCCAGGACGTGTCTTTCTGATCATTATCGGAGGCCTGTTTTTAGCGGTCGGACTGATATCAATCATCCATCCTCTTCTGAAATGCCGGGAGGTAAAACATTGGGAAATAATTCCTGCCACCGTGGTTGCCAGCAACGTGAAGGCGGAAGAGAGTTCAAACGGCACGACATACTACGTATACATCGCGTACCGCTATAGTATCGACGGTCAGGAATATTTTAATGATCAGTACAACTTCGATTACGGCTCCAGCATGGGTCGCCGCTCAAAGGAAAAAATCGTTAAACGGTATCCGGTGGGCCGCGAGTTCAAGGTGTTTGTGAATCCGGAAAACCCCGCTGAATCGGTGATTCGTCCGCAAGGTTCTCTGTCTGTTTTGATGGGAGTGGTTTTTGTTTTTCCTGGACTGCTTATTTTTCTTGCAGGACTTCTGGACAAAGCTCCTTCAAAGGCGGTTTAGGGCGCTTTCAGAGCATCCTGTATTCCTATTCTACAAACAACTTTGCATTTTATAATCGAAGGTGCGGGGAGCTTTTGCTAGTTTTTCTCTCGTGGAAATTTTCATGAATTTTGACGGCGGCTATAGAGGCATGTGTCGCGCGCGCGAAGGCGGCAGAAGAGTCAAGCTGCATTCATGATGAACAGTAAAAATTAGTTCAGGAGGGTATCTATGATTATAGCAGTAATTATTCTTGTTGTGTTGGCGGTGATTGCAGTCAGTATGTACAACTCGCTGGTCGGCAAAAAGAATGCCGTAGAAAATGCATTTGGGTCGATTGATGTCATGTGTAAAAAGCGCTACGACCTGATTCCGAATCTGGTTGCAACGGTCAAACAGTATGCTGCCCACGAAGCTGGTACTTTGGAGAAAGTAACCGCGTTGCGCAATCAGGCCGCTGCCGGCAATCTTTCGGCGGATGAAACTGTTCAGCTTAACAACCAGCTGTCGCACGCGCTGAGCGGGCTGATGGTACAGGTTGAGGCTTATCCGGAACTCAAAGCGAACGATAATTTTATGCAGCTGCAGCGCGCACTGAACGAAATCGAAGAACAGCTCAGTGCCTCGCGTCGTGCTTACAATGCCTCCGTAACCGACTTCAACAACGCCGTTGAAATGTTCCCGACCAGCATCATGGCCGGAATGATGCATTACACCCGCCGTCAACTTTTTGAAGCGGTAGAGGCGGAACGCAAAAACGTAGATGTCGCCTCATTGTTTAATGGATAGGAGCAGTCCAGTGGAAGAAAAGCAGACCTTCGAACAGTTTTTTCAAACCGAACTGGTTCCCGCTCTCCGTCCCTTGGAAGAGCGCCGAAAAGGCGTGGTTCAAAAGGCGATGATTTCCTGTGGTGCCGTAGTGCTTGCTGCGCTATTCATCGCCCTCTTTTTATTGAATCAGGCCGGCAGCATTTTAGTACTGGCTTTTCCGGCTATTATTGGAATCGCAATCAGTGCTTTTATTTTCAAAGCAATGACCTCGGGATACGTGAGGGATTTCAAGAATCAGGTGGTTGGTCCGATTGTGCGGTACGTCAGCCCGCAACTGACCTATTGTCCCGAAAACGGGATTTCGGAAGGGCAGTTCCGGTCCAGCGGTATTTTTCATCACAGTATCGACCGCTACCATTGCGAGGACCTCGTTCAGGGGCCTGTCGACAAAACCCGCATTGCCTTCAGCGAACTGCATGCTGAATACAAAACCGAAACGCGTGACAGCAAGGGGCGTCGTCAAACGCACTGGCACACTATATTCAAGGGGTTATTCTTTGTTGCGGACTTCAACAAGCATTTCCACGGGAAAACCTATATTCTGCCCGACACGGCGGAAAAAATGTTTGGTCGTTTCGGGCAGAAGCTTCAGGGAATCGGGAAAAGTCACGGGGAGTTGGTTAAGCTGGAAGATCCCGTATTCGAAAAAGAATTCGCGGTGTACAGCGACGATCAGGTCGAGGCTCGCTACATTCTCTCTCCGGCGCTCATGCGCCGCATGCTGGAGCTGAGGCGAAAAGCCGGGAGCAATGTCTATTTCTCTTTCTGCGGCGGTAACGTAAACATTGCCATCTCCAGCAATAAGGATCGCTTTGAACCCAAGCTCTTCAACACCGTGCTCGATATTGAACTGGCCCGCGAATTTGTCGACGATCTCCAGAGCGCAATCGGGGTGGTTGATGAGCTCAACCTCAACACCCGCATTTGGACGAAAGAGTAAAAGAGTTCTGATCGTCGGGAATCCCGATGCGATCCAATCCGGGAAGCTCTCTCGTTTTCATCATGCTTCCCCTTCTTTTTATTGCCGAAACCCCAGGGTCGAAATTTTGTTTTTTAATCCTTCCCTTGCGTTCTCGGCATGCACCACCGTGTTCATAAATTCGCGGCGCATACGGTAGTTTTTTCGCAGGGCATCAAAGTTGTTTGCCCGCTCAAGTTCGTTGTGAACAGCCGCTTCGCGGATGAGCTGATCGTCGGTTCGAATGTCATATACCTGCCGCACAATATCGTAGAGGACGTCGTTATCGGTGCGCCCTGAACAGTCGATTCGGATTTCCGGGATTTCCGACGGCGGGAGCGATGCCGCAATATCCCAGCAGGGTTCTATTTCAAAAAAGCGGCACAGCTCATTATAGCAGGTGACGGTTCCGTTGAGTTTGCCTTCGTAGGAGTGGCCGGCAATGTGGGGTGAAGCGAGGGCCGCCTTCTGAAGGACATCTGTGCGAAAGGCGGGTTCCGGGCTCCAGACATCAATCACCATATGAGAAACGATATCGTTTTGGTGCGCGGCGAGCAGGGCGTCGTAGTCGCAGACGTTTCCGCGCGCTGCATTGATGAAAACCGCGCCGGGTTTGAGTTGCTCAAAAAAGCGGTAATCTGCCATGTGTTCCGTCGGCCACGGCTTGTTTTTTACGAGCGGGACATGGAGTGTGACGATATCTGATTCCGCAAGCACCGTTTCAATCGGAAGAAAATCGGGGTCGGTTGAGGCGGCGGCCAGCGGTGGATCGTTGCGGAGTACCCGAAGGCCCAAGGCCTCGCATTTTTTAACGGTTCGACTTCCGACGTTTCCGCAGCCGATGACTCCAATGGTTTTACCTTCTAATTCAAAATCGTTCTGTTGCGCCAGCGTGAGCAGGGCGGCGGTAACATATTCGGAAACGCTGTTGGCGTTGCAGCCGGGGGAGGCACACCAGTAAATTTCCAGTGCAGATAGATCGGCGGCGACAATATGATCGCTCCCCGCAGTGGCTGTTCCGACAAATTTAACGGGAGTACCCTCGAGCAGTTCCCGGTTAATTCGGGTCTTGGAGCGAACAATCAGTGCATCGGCATCAAGCAGATCTCCTCGTCCGATGGCGCGGTCAGGAATAACTGCGGTTTCGCCGAGGGTTGAAAAGGCCTCTTCTCCCAATAATACAGTCTCTGCGCAAACAATCTTCATGCCCGTATAGTTCGCACTTGTCGCGGTCGGCTCAAGCCTGAATCACTAAAATCAGTTGCGACGATGTTTGTTGCGGATTTCTTTTTCACCATAATAAGGGTGATGTTTGCTGTGTTGCCGAAGGCGCGAGTGGGAGGAATTCCTTTTCCATAAATGGGGGAAAAACAATTTATAGGTTGCCCCGATCAGCAGCATGAAAAAGAAAATTCCTGTTATAATCAGAACCAAAATTACGACCGGTTTAAGGTCGCCGGTTCCGGCATCTTTTTGGAACAGTGCGGCTGCTGTGAGCAGTCCTATCAGCGGAACAAGAATCAAGCCGGTGGTAATCGCCGGATGGGGGCGCAATGAAAACTGGGGAACTTTACCTCGATGTGCTAAACTCATGTTACGTACAATACTAATGCAGATTAAATATGGTGGGCGAGGCGGGACTCGAACCCGCACGCCGGTGGCACGAGAACCTAAATCTCGCGTGTATACCAATTTCACCACTCGCCCGTTAAAAACGTCCCCCCAATCTAGTGATCGAGACAGGGGCGCTCAAGTCCAAACGTCAGCGTTTTGGTAGACGTTAAGTATTATTCGGTTCTCCGCATTAACTCGTCTTTCGCTATTCAACCGGGGCAGGATCGTGGTGGCGGCCGGGTGGGCGGAACAGCTAGCGACCGGGTGTGGCCGCGAGCATGCGGTTCATGGCGGCCGCGGCCTTGCGGCCTTCGCCCATGGCGAGGATGACGGTTGCGGCGCCGAGTACGATGTCGCCGCCGGCATAGATGCGGTCGAGCGACGATTTCCCGTGTTCATCGACCACGATGTTCCCCCACTTGTTGGTTTCCAGTCCGGGCGTCGTCTGTCGAATCAGCGGGTTGGAGTCGTTGCCGATGGCGACAATGACGGTATCGAGCTCGATTTCGAATTCGCTGCCTTCGATGGCGATGGGACGGCGTCGTCCGGAGGCATCGGGTTCGCCGAGTTCGTAGCGGAGGCATTCGATGCCGCACACCCATCCCTTCTCGTCGCTCAGGATGCGCTTGGGATTCTGGAGGACATGGAAGATCACGCCCTCCTCCTTGGCGTGCTCGACCTCTTCTACGCGGGCCGGCATTTCGACCTCGGTCCGGCGATAGATCAGATGAACTTCCTTGGCGCCGAGGCGCACGGCGGTACGCGCGGCATCCATGGCCACGTTGCCGCCGCCGAGGACCGCGACCTTTTCGGATTCGAAGATGGGGGTGTCGGCGTTCGTCTTGTCGTAGGCGCGCATGAGGTTGGATCGGGTGAGATATTCGTTGGCGGAATAGACCCCGACCAGGTTTTCGCCCTCGATGTTCATGAAGCGCGGGAGGCCGGCTCCGGTACCGATGAAGAGAGCATCGAAGCCGTCCTCCCCGAGAAGGTCGGTGATCCTGCGGGTCCGGCCAATCACGAAATTGGTCTTGAGTTCGCAGCCCATCGCAACCAGCGTGTCGATCTCCTTCTGCACAATCGCCTTGGGCAGGCGGAATTCGGGAATGCCATAGACCATCACGCCGCCGGGTTTGTGGAACGCCTCGAAAAGCGTTACGTCGTGCCCTTCGCGGCGTATGTCCGCGGCAACGGTGAGCCCTGCCGGGCCGGTTCCAATGATGCCGACCTTCTTCCCGGTTTTCGGTTTGATGACCGGCATTTCAATCAATCCGTTTTCGCGCTCCCAGTCCGCAACATACCGCTCAAGGCGCCCAATGCTGACGGCCTTGTCGACGGATTTCAGCGCCTTGCCCACGGTGCACGGGGCCTGGCACTGTGACTCCTGGGGGCAGACCCGGCCGCAGACCGCGGGGAGCAGGCTGCTCTCCTTGATGACGTCGATCGCCTTCTTATTGTCGCCGTCCGCGATGGCTTTGATGAAGCCGGGAATGTCGATGCCGACCGGACAGCCGGAAACGCACGGCGCGTTCTTGCATTGCAGGCAGCGCATGGCTTCGACGCGGGCCTGCTCGGGCGTGTACCCGAGCGCGACTTCCTTCATGTTCGAGCGGCGGACTACGGGATCCTGCGACGGCATCAACTGGGCAGGAATGGCCAGGCGATCCTTTGGTGCAGGGTTTCCGGGGATCGTTTCCAGGGCGCGGACGGCCTTTTCGGCCAGTTGTTCGGGGGATATGTATGTCATTGCTATTAACTCCCTAATCCAATTTTACAGGCGTGCCCCTCTTGCTTCTTGTAGGAGCCGAGCCGGTTCATCATGTTGTCGAAGTCGACCAGGTGCCCGTCGAATTCGGGGCCGTCGACGCAGACAAACCTGGTTTCGTTGCCGACGGTCACGCGGCACCCGCCGCACATGCCGGTACCATCCACCATGATCGTGTTGAGCGAAACCTGGGTCGGCACCTTGTAGGGGCGCGTAGTTTCGGCGCAAAACTTCATCATGATCGGCGGACCGATGGCGACGGCCAGATCGGGTTTGGGATCTTTTTCGCACCACTCCTTCAAGGGTACGGTGACGAGGGCCTTTCTCCCGGCGGAACCATCGTCCGTGCAGAGGATCAACTCGTCGGCGATGGCGCGCATCTCGTCCTCGAGGATGATCAAATCCCTGGTGCGGGCACCCATGATGATGACGACCTTGTTGCCCGCCTTTTTCATCGCCTGCGCGATGGGATGGAGCGGAGCAACGCCGATGCCGCCGCCCACGCAGACGACGGTTCCGAATTTTTCAATATGGGTGGGGGTTCCGAGCGGTCCCACCAGGGCGGCAATACTGCCGCCGACATCCAGTTCCGCCAGTTTTCTTGTTGTTTTGCCCACCGCCTGGAAAATGATGGTGATCGAACCCTCGCCGGGGTCGGCATCGGCGATCGTGAGGGGAATGCGCTCCCCGAAATCCTCGTCCAGTTGCAAAATGATGAACTGGCCGGCTTTGCGTTCTTTGGCAATGAGAGGCGCCTTCAGCCGCATGAGGAAAACCGTTTCCGAAAGCTTCTTTTTCTCCAGTATTGTGTTCATAACTACCTGCTCCATAGTAACGTTGAATGAAAAGCTTCCTTTTTCGGGGAAGAAAAAGGAAGCTTTTTTTTCAGCGGGCTTTCCGAAGAAAGCCTCGCTGAGGGTTGCTAGACAATGCCTTGGTCGAGCATGGCGTCGGCAACCTTCGTGAATCCGGCAATATTTGCCCCCATCACGTAGTTTCCGGGCTGGCCATATTGCTCGGCTGCGGCACGGGCGGCTTCATGGATGTTGACCATGATGGTGTTGAGCTTGCTGTCGACCTCTTCGCGGCTCCATTTGAGGCGCATGGAGTTCTGGCTCATTTCCAGGCCGGAGGTTGCGACGCCGCCGGCGTTGGCGGCCTTGCCGGGACCGTAGAGAATCTTGTTTTCAACGAACAGGTCCACAGCTTCCGGCGTGCTCGGCATGTTGGCGCCTTCGCTGACGACATAGCAGCCGTTCTTGAGCAGGGTCTTGGCATCTTCGCCGTTGATTTCGTTCTGCGTGGCGCTGGGGAAGGCGCAGTCGCACTTGATGCCCCAGGGGCGTTCACCGTCGATGTATTCGGCGTTGAACGTGTCGGCATACTCCTTGATGCGGCCGCGGCGGACGTTCTTGAGTTCCATGACCCAGGCAAGCTTTTCGGCGTCGATCCCTTCGCGGTCGTAGATGGTGCCGGCGGAGTCGGAGAGCGAAACCACCTTGCCGCCGAGCTGGTTGATTTTTTCAACGGTATATTGAGCGACGTTGCCGGAGCCTGAAACCGTGCAGATCTTGCCTTCGAAGGTCTCATTGCGCGTCTTCAGCATTTCCTGAGCAAAGTAGACCGAGCCATAGCCGGTGGCTTCGGGACGAATCAGCGAGCCGCCCCAGTTCAGGGCTTTGCCCGTGAGCACGCCGGTGAATTCGTTGCGGAGGCGCTTGTATTGGCCGAACATGAAGCCGATTTCGCGGCCGCCCACACCGATGTCGCCGGCCGGAACGTCCGTGTCGGGGCCGATGTGGCGTTGGAGTTCGGTCATGAACGATTGGCAGAACCGCATGACTTCGTTGTTGGACTTGCCTTTGGGATCGAAGTCGGAGCCGCCCTTGCCGCCGCCCATCGGGAGGGTGGTGAGGGAGTTCTTGAAGACTTGCTCGAATCCGAGGAACTTCAGGATGCTCTGGTTGACGGTCGGGTGGAAGCGCAGACCGCCCTTGTACGGGCCGAGGGCGCTGTTGAATTCAAACCGGAAACCGCGGTTGACTTGAACGACGCCTTTGTCGTCCACCCACGGCACGCGGAAAATAATCTGGCGTTCCGGTTCCACGATGCGCTCGAGGATCCCGGCCTCCACGTATTTGGGATTCTTTTCCAACACGGGTGCAAGCGAATCGAACACTTCGCGAACCGCCTGTAAAAACTCCACTTCGCCCGCATTGCGCTGGACGACCTTTTCCCACACTTTTTCTATGTAACTCATACTCTCTCTCCTGTTTTATATGTGCCTGAACAACTGCAAACAATTTCCGAAAACATGACATTGATTTGCCGGAAAACGGGATAGGCATAGCGAAATAGGGGGGATATGGCAATAATAATTCAAAATAAAACTTGAAGCCATATATAGTATCGGCAATATTGCCGAAACAAGGAACCAAATGATGGACAAACAACAAAAAAAACGACTCGCCATTCTCGATGTGCTCCGCCATAGCGGGGACGTGGTCAGCAGTACCCGCATTACCGAATTGCTCACCGCCCAGAACCTCGATATCAGCGAACGCTCTGTTCGGCTCTATCTGCGCGAGCTGGATGAGGAAGGTCTGACGCAAAACCTGGGGCGCCGCGGACGCTCCATCACGGAAAAAGGCCGCCGCGAGGCGGACGCTTCCCGCGTGCTTGAAGGGATCGGGCTTCTTTCGGGGAAGATCGATTCCATGGCCTACCAGATGGATTTCGATCCTGCGCTGCGGCGCGGCTCCGTTGTGGTCAACGTCTCTTCGATTCCGATCGGCGAATTTACCGAAGAGCGGCTCGACCTGATCGAAAGGGTGTTTTCCAAGGGCTATTCCATGGGAACGTTGCTGACGCTTTTCGGAGCGGGGGAAAGTTGCGGCGGGCACACCATTCCGGAGGGCCATATCGGCATTGGAACCGTCTGCTCGATTACGCTGAACGGAGTGCTGCTGCGGCGCGGCGTGCCGACCACCTCGCGTTTCGGCGGCCTGATCGAGTTGCACAACGGCGTTCCTTCCCGCTTCAGCGACATTATCCACTATGATGGGACGAGCATCGATCCCCTCGTGGTGTTTATCCGCAGCGGCATGGCCGACTATATCGGTGCGGTTATGACCGGTACGGGGCGGATCGGCGTAAGCTTTCGGGAATTCCCGGCGAACAGCGTCGATGCGGTCCGCAGCATATCCAAACAGCTGGAGACCATCGGACTGGGCAGTCTGCTCTGTTTGGGCGGTCCCGGCCAGAGCCTCTATGGTGTATCGGTTGGTCCGCAGCGCGTCGGAGCCATCATCATCGGCGGGCTCAACCCGATGTCGATCTTCGAAGAGACCGGGGTACGGGTCCGGTCGAGCGCATTGTCCGGTCTGGTGGATTTCAACGATCTGTTCCACTATGCCGAACTCAAGGACCGGCTCAATGATTTGAAGTAGCGGCGGGATGGATGCCGCGGGGAACGGAAGGAGATGCTGCCATGAGTACGATAGACGTAGGATTGACGACCGGCTTGCCGGGGCTCGACAAGGTGCTGAAGGGCGTCCTTGTTGGCGACAACATTGTCTGGCAGGTGGACTCCATCGAGGAATATCGGGAGTTCGTCACGCCCTACTGCGAGGCGGCGGTCAGGAACGGCCGTAAGCTGGTCTATTTCCGGTTTGCCCGGCACGACGCTCTCGTTACGGAAGAGATGGGCGCCGAGATCCACGAGTCGGATCCGGAGGAGGGGTTCGAAAGCTTCATTGCGTCCATCCACGACGTGATCCAGCGGGCGGGCCCGGGCGCCTTCTACGTGTTCGACTGCCTTTCGCGGCTGGCGGTCGATTGGTATTCCGACGAAATGCTGGGCAACTTTTTCATGCTCACCTGCCCCTACCTGTTCGATATGGAAACGGTCACCTATTTCGCGGTGTTCCGGAACTACCATACTTCGCATGCCCTGGGTCCGATCCAGAACACCACCCAGCTTTTCCTCGATGTCTACCGCCACAAGAACGAACTCTATGTGCGGCCGATCAAAGTGCAGCATCGTTATTCGCCCACCATGAACATGCTGCATGTCCGCCACGGCGGCCATTTTCTCCCCGTCACCTCCAGTGCCGTCATTTCGGAAATCCTCACCTCGGCCAAATGGTCGGGTCTGAATTCCGACAGCAGCCTCGGGTTCTGGGAATCCTCGTTTCTCCAGGCGCGCGAACTGCTCGTTTCGGGGCAATACCGTCCCGACCTCCCGGGCAAGGGAAAGAGCCTCTACGAGCAACTGGTACGCATGGTGATTTCTCGCGACGCCGGCATGCAGAAGCTCATCGCCCGCTATATCAGCCTCCAGGACATCCTCGATATCCGCAAGCGGATGATCGGCAGCGGCCTGATTGGCGGCAAGACGGTCGGCATGCTGCTGGCCCAGGCCATCGTGAAAAAGAACAGCCCCCGTTTCGTCGAGCTGTTCGAGGCGCAGGATTCCTTCTTTATCGGTTCGGATGCATTCTTTACCTTCCTTGTCCGCAACGGAATCTGGTGGGTGCGGCAAAACCAGCGCCATCCTGAAAAATTCCTGGAAGGCGCCGAACAGGCGCGCCGCCGCATCATTACCGGCGACTTTCCCGCGCACATCATGAAGCAGTTCGAGGAGATGCTCGACTACTTCGGCCAATCGCCCTTCATCGTCCGCTCCAGCTCGTTGCTTGAGGACAACTTCGGCAACTCCTTCGCGGGGAAGTATGAAAGCGTGTTCTGCGTGAACCAGGGGCCGCGCGAACGCCGCATGCAGGACTTCGTTGCCGCAGTCAAGCGTATCTATGCGAGTTCCATGAGCGAGCAGGCATTGCGCTACCGGGCGCGCCGCGACATGCTCGACAAGGATGAGCAGATGGCGCTGCTCGTCATGCGCGTTTCCGGCACCATGCGTGGGCGCAACTTCTATCCGGAATTCGCCGGGGTGGGGTATTCCTTCAACCCCTACGCCTGGCATGAGAGCATTGATCCCAAGGCCGGGGTGATCCGCCTCGTCTTCGGCCTCGGAACCCGGGCCGTCGACCAGACCGACGACGACTATACGCGGATCGTGGCGCTCAACGCACCCGACAAGCGGCCCGAAGCCAATTTCGACGAGGTGGCCCAGTATACCCAGCGGCGCGTCGATTATCTCGACCTCGAAGCCAACCAGCAGGTGTCGGAATATTTCATGGATCTGGTCAAGGATGCCGACAACCTGCCGATCGACATGTTTGCCTCCATCGATCCAAGCCAGCCGCGCAGCGCCAACTCCCACCGGATTCTCACCTTCGACAAACTGCTGAACGAGACCGGGTTCGTGGCCGATATGCGCGAAATGCTCAAGACCATTGAGGAGGCCTACAACTATCCGGTCGATATCGAGTTCACCGGTAATTTCATGGAGGACGGCAACTATCGCATCAACCTGCTGCAATGCCGTCCGCTTCAGGTCCAGGGGTCCGAAGGGATCGAGTTGCCCAAAGTCGATGTGGCGGAGGCAGACCGGATCATCGAGGCGCACGGTGCGGTCGTTGGACAAAGCCGGGTCGACCAGATCGACCGCTTCATCTATGTCGTTCCCGAGCGCTACGGACAGTTGCCGGTCAATACGCGCTACGAAGTGGCCAGACTTATCGGCGACATCAATCGCGCCGAGAAGAAGGATGCGCCCCGCAGAATCATGGTCATCGGTCCGGGACGCTGGGGAACCAGCAGCCCCTCGCTGGGGATTCCGGTTTCCTTCAGCGAAATCAACAGGGTTTCGATTGTGTGCGAAGTCGTCACCATGCACGACAACCTCGTGCCCGACGTATCGCTCGGCACGCACTTCCTCAACGAGCTGGTCGAGATGGAAATGCTCTATCTCGCCCTCTTCCCCGACAAGGGCGGCAACTTTCTGAACAAGGGCTTCTTCGAGCAGGCCCCCAACCGCCTGCTCGAGATCGTGCCCTCCGCCGGAAAATGGAAGGAGACCGTCCGCGTCATCGATGCCGCCGATGTTTCCGGCAAAGGAGGAATCCGGGTTGTCGCCGACGCGCTCAACCAGAATGTCAGCTGCCACGTTGTGCGGTAGAAACACAAGGATGCGCAATAAAGCGCGTGTCTTGTGAACTGCAGAAAACGCGGAATGGCGCGGAGGATGATGATCAACCACCCGCTTCGTCCTTGTGCTCGCAATCGGTTTGTCACAGGAAAGGGCCTGCGGCTCAAAGGGCTGGCGGGTTCGCGAACTGCGGCTTTGAATATCCATGCACGCCTTGGTTTGGCTCAATGTAATGAACGGATCAGCAAACTCCCACTTGACGCGGCGTCCCCGTCGCGGGAAGAAGAGCGCGAGCCAATTCATCCCCGTCGCGGGAAGAAGAGATGCCAATCCGTCATTGTCGTAGCAGAAAACGAGAGATTTTGAATCTATACTCATTTTGCCTAAAATGCTTTGTTTCATCTTGAGTATGCGAGTAAAGTGTTGAGCTGAAATGGGTCATGCTGAGTTCTCGAGAGTGTCGGGTGTTTTATGAAGTTTGCGGAAGTCGCGGAAAAAGCAGGACCGGCTTCCAGTCTGTCTGCAGACGCAAAATCGAGCGACACTGGACAAGCTGGAAGCATATCCTACGGTCTGCCTCCGACGAAGAACGCTTGGAGCACCTGTTTAAGCTGTATAAGGAAATGACCGCGAAGGAGCAACTGATATGAACGATATGATTTTTTCATCCGATTATCAGGATTGGCTGAAAACGTTTAAAAACCGGATTCAGGCTGCGCAGCAGCGAGCAGTGCTGGCGGTCAATCAGGAACTACTGCAACTGTATTGGCAGATTGGGAGCGATATCCTGCTTCGCCAGCAAGAGCAGGGTTGGGGAGCTAAGGTGATTGATCGGTTGGCGCAGGATTTACGGTCCGCATTTCCTGACTTGAAAGGGTTTTCGCGCGCAAATCTACTGTATATGCGCTCCTTTGCCGAAAACTGGCCGGATTTTCACTCCGACCCAATCGTCCAACAGGCTGTTGGACAAATTCCGTGGGGGCACAATCTGGTTCTGATCAGTAAACTGAAAACGCACGAAGAGCGTTTGGGCGACAACTCCCCAGCATTGAACGCATCGTCCAAACCTTGCTGGATGACACCGAGCTGGAGGGTGAGCAATGAAGAAATCCCACCAGAACCACGCCGTCGACCGCCTTTACAGAAGCAAACCCTTCACCACCGACGAAGAATGCCTAGAGCATTCGTTTAAGCTGTATAAAGAGATGGTAGATAAAGAGGAGTTGGTTTGAAACAGCGAAATGTAGTTAGAGGAGAATCAAGATGAAGTCTACTGCTGCTGGACAGTTATTGGGTTATAGCCTCCAATTTCCGAGGGCTTTATGCCATCTCTTACAGATACCATCCGGTGGGATTGTTGGAGTTGAGGTGTTGGGCGATGTTACAACATTTTTCCCAGAAGGTATTGTTCTAACAGAAGAGGACAAGTCATCGATCGGAAGCAATCCATTAACGGATAGGTCATCTAATTTATGGAAAACTTTTTATAACTGGGTTTCCGCAGTTCTGGATAGTGACGTTGATCTTGAGCAGACGAGATTTGTTCTTTATTGCAATCAATCAGGGCAAAAATCCTTAGTTCAAAGTTTTGATGAAGTTCAATCTCAGGCAGATGCTTCGGATTCTATTGCGAACGCAAAAGCAGTACTGAATGACATCAATAAAGATCATTCGATTTGGAAATATTTTGATTATGTTGTGAATCAGCATCCCAAAATCTTTGCCTTAGTTCTGCAAAAATTTGAGCTGATAATTGGGAAAGACGCTGGTTATGACGATGTGCGGAAGGCTTTGATCGGGAAAAATATTTATGAGGATTATGTTGAAAATATAATGGATTATCTAGGGGGCTGGGTACAGAAAACGATAAATGAAAAAATTTCTCAGGGAGTCCCCGCTCTCATTTCATTCGATGAGTTTAATGATCGATTCCTTGCGTTTTTTCACATGATAAGGCAACGGGCATTAATTGATTGGGCATCCTTTCATCCCCCAAGTAACGACGATGTTTCGGGCGAAATCGCTGTTCACCCAACCTATATACGTCAGTTAGAATATATTGATCTCCCAGATGATGATATTGTTGATGCTGTTTCTGATTATCTGAAAGCTGATATTAACCGTAATGCGTGGATTGAGAATGGAATTTTAGATGAAATAGTGGCTGATGATTTTGAAAGACGATTGGTGTCATATTGGAAAAATAAACGACGGGAAATCCAGCATACAAATAGTATGTTTTCCGAAGAGATCAGGGGGCAAATATTACTTTCACGTTGCCAGACTTATCCAATTGAAATCAGAGGGGAACAGCCCCCTCATCCGACGGTTGAGGGAACTTATCATGCCTTAGCTGATAGAGAAAATGTTGGATGGCATCCTCGTTGGGAAAGATTAATAAACGAAGAGGAGGGCGAAAATGGGGCAATTAGTTGATGAGGTAAAACAGTGGAATACCCCGTTAGTTGGAGCGTTTCTCCTATGGCGGTTTACCCAAGGTTATTGTGAGGCGCATCCAGAGGGACAAGCTCCAGTTGCTCTTTTCCATTTTCTTGCGGCAGCGATTTTGACAAATCGCCAGACAATGGATTGCATCAGTGCCCGTCGGGATAGCTTGCAGTCTTATATTCGTGGGTTTGAAGAAAATAAGGCTTCAGATATACTTCTTGGGGTTCAGAAGCGAATTATTGATAAGCGAAAATATACTCTTGAAGCAATAGATATAGCCGTTTCTTCCGGCCTGCTGGTTTGGGATGTCGACGAGGGAACGCTATATCCCTGCGAGTTGAAAAGACAACCCAGACGAGGTAACGCATTGAAACCATCAATGATGAGAAACGGTGATAAGGCTGCGATACTAGGAAAATGGTTTTCCGCTCATGATTTGAGAACGGTAGCGGCGTATATGGAGGTAGTGTTCTAATGAAGTTTCAGATTGAAAAATTGATCATTTGGCCAAAGAACAAAGCCTATGCTCCGCGAGAGATTGCGTTTGAAGTTGGTAAAGTTAATGTGATTACTGGTGCATCACGAACGGGGAAATCTGCCATTATCCCCATTATTGATTATTGCTTAGCCTCCAGTGATTGCTTCATACCGATTGATACAATTCGGGATTATGCATCTTGGTATGGAATTGTTATTCAGGCCTCGGATGAAAAATTATTAATCGCTCGGGGTGTTCCAGACGGATCAACACCTTCAAATAATTTTTTTGTTATCAGAGGAGAGCAGTTGTTTGTTCCCTGTAGAATTGAAGAACCTAATCAACGGGCGAATGATGTTAAATTGTTGTTAAATCAAAAGGCATCAACTCCATTTTTTGACATGGGAGATGAGGACGATCAAGCCTTCAAGGCTCGACTTTCTTTCCGGGATCTTATGGCTTTAGTTTTTCAAAGTCAGGAGATTGTCGCTAATCAAAATATTTTGTTTTACAAGACACATGCACATAAACACCGCGAGCGGTTAAGAAATTGGTTTCCATATATTTTAGGAGCGGAATCATTAGAAGTTTTAAAAGCGAGGCATCATTTGAAAGATATTGAGGCCCAGTTAGGAAAATTGAGACGTGAGTTCGAGAAAATCGAAAAGGTTTCTTCCGGGTGGCTGGCTAATATGCGAGGGCTTCTTAATGTGGCAGGAGAATATGGCTTGCTGCATGAGGCGGTGAGCGACAGGACAACTCCTGAAGAATTGTTATATATTGCCAAAGGTGTTCTTGATAATCCTCCAGATCAACCAAATACAACAGTTGATGACGTTGAGCGAGCTAGCTCAGAAATCGGAAAGTTAGAAAAACAAGACGATGATTTAAGCACCTCCATCGGAATTGTAAAAAAAAGACTCAATGATCTCCGTCTGTTGCGTGGCAATTTTGTGGATTACGGCAAAGGAGTTCGGAAAAGAGTAGATAGGCTTCAAATTTCTAAATGGTTGCGCGATGTCGCCAAAGAGACTTCGGGATGTCCAGTCTGTGGTAGTTTAGAGCATCCTGATTCTGCAGTTGAAATTGAGAAGATTTGTTCTGCATTCGAACGACATGAGGATGCCTCCAAGAGAACTGCGGATGTCCCGACATCTTTTGATCGAGAAGAAGTAATGCTCGAAAAGGAATTACGAGAATTGCTTGCGTATCAAAAGGACATTAGAACACGATTTGATTTAGAATTATCAAAGGATAAAGAAGCTCGCCAAGAATTCCAGAAACGCAAAGAGATGTATCTTTTTCTAGGTCATCTAAAGGCAGCATTGGAAGTGCTGGGTAGTTTATCGGATGGTGGTATTTTTAAATGTAAGATTAAAGAACTTGAAGACGAACAAGAGCGATTGCAAAAGATCGCCAGTAGGGCGCAGGTTAAACGCATGTTGGATTTGGCAACAGTCAAGATCGCACACAATGCCTTAGAGCATTTAAAAATATTAGATGTGGAAGAGAAATATCGAAATATTGCGCCACGTTTTTCCGTTAATGACTTGAGTGTTGAGGTCCTTAGTGACGATGGACATTGGCATTTTCTTGCTGAAGTAGGTAGTGCATCAAATTGGGTTTCTTTTCATTTAGCGCTGATGTGTGGTCTTCAAGAATTCTTTTTAGAGCAAGAGCCTTCAATTGTTCCAAGTTTCGTGATTTTTGATCAGCCGAGTCAGGTATATTTCCCAAAATTGAGGAAAAATTCAGATCAAACGGATGATCCGAAATATGAAACAGATGAGGATGTAAATGCGGTAAAGCGAATGTTTGAAACGCTTTCCTCTTCGGTTCGGAAAAATGGTGGGCGTTGGCAGGCTATCGTGTTGGATCATGCCGATAAAAGTGTGTACGGCGAAATAGATGGGGTTGTTGAGGTTGAGGAATGGCGTGATGGGAAAAAACTTATTCCGGAAGAGTGGTATATTCCTTTAGCTGATGACGATGAGTTAGAAGAACCTGCTGGTGATGATGAATAATGGAGCGGGGTGATGATATGGATATGCCTGAACATGTTTTTCTAGATACAAATATTTACGAGCAGAAGCTCTTTAATTTTTCAGGGAAGTCGTTTGTTCGTCTTCTTGAGCATTGTCGTGAAGATACGGTAGATTTACTTCTACCTCATCCAATAGAGCTTGAGATTCGTCGTCATATTCAGGAAATCTGTAAGGCCAAAATTGATGGCATGAATAAGCATCTTGTTAAAAATCGAATCTTAATGTTTTACAAGCCAATTCAAGACGCTCTTGTAGAACGAGAGCTCAACGCACAACTGTTTATCGACGATATAATTTCAAAGTTAGATGCGTTTCTTGCTGAAAGTAAGGCAGTTCGTTTGGATTATTCAAATGTCGATATAGGCGAAGTAATGGGACAGTATGATGGCAATGTTCCTCCTTTTGGCGAGGGGGATAAGCGGAAAGAGTTTTCCGATGCTTTTGCGATGGAAATCCTGAGGCACCACCCTAGTGAACAAATCGCTGTTATTTCTACTGATCAAGATATCGAGAAGACTTGCGGTGGCGTCGGTAAGTTTCTCTATTTCAAATCTCTAGAGGAGTATCTAGCCTATGTGCAAAAGGCTCGTAGTAAACATTACGATGCTGTTCTGGAGTTACTTCGTGTTAATGAACAGACAATTAATGACGCGTTATCACATGAGTTTCTAAATCGAGGATTTCATGTTGAAGAAGATGATGGGGATGGAGAATTTTGTGATATAGAAATCAATTCTGTTGAATACCATGAAACAGATATCATTGATCTCGACTACGATCAGGTCACATTCACTTTTAATATAGTATTAGCCTTTTCTGGCACGGCAATTTACAACAATTATGATACCGCTTTTAAGGATGACGATACTAAGGATTGGATAGCTTGGGAGAAGAAGAAGATTCAAGTTGAAGAAGAGGTTGATTGCTCTGGTGACTGCGTTATTTCTTATGATTTAAAAAACGGTGATATTCGGGTCATAACTTTGTCTTTAGACCTCGGCGATCTAGTTATTCAGGCTGAACCCATAGAGTATTTTTAGAAAACGAAGCTTGGGCCAATCCAAAAACGGCTCAGCCAATGAATTTTAGAAAATGGGGTCCATGGATTGGAACGCGGTGACGGCACCGCTTCTACGTTTTTCCAATGTTTTGCACGGCGGGGGAAGGGATCAGCCGATGAATTTTAGAATCAGGAAAATTGTATGAAAAACGTGGGTGGAACATCTGAATATATCGCGTTTCTCGATGAGTGCGGTGATCATACGCTGGAGCTGATCGATAAGGATTTTCCACTATTCCTGCTGGCGACGGTGGTGATGCGTCGAGCTGATTACGCGGAGCAGGTAATTCCGTCCATAACCCGGTTGAAACTGAAGTATTGGGTGCACGAAGGAGTGAATCTGCACAGCCGGGATATTCGCAAGTCAAAAGGGCCATTCGGCTTCTTGCAGGTGCCGGATTTACGAAAGGCGTTCATGGACGAACTGTCCGGCTTGATGCGGGATCTGCCGTACACCCTTTTTGTTTCTGCTGTTCGCAAGGATCACCACAAAACCCGCTATGCGACTAATGCGGCGAATCCGTACGACCTGGCACTGGAGTTTACACTGGAACGACTGATTCATTTTATTGAAAAAAAGTGCCTCAACGAGCTTCCGTTTGTCGCGGAGGCGCGCGGCAAGAAGGAGGATGAAACGCTGGAGCGCTGTTACTATCGGATGATGAGTGAGGGAACGGATTTCATTAAAGGACAACGGTTTAAGAAGCTTAATTGCCCTCTGGTGTTTCGCAGGAAGTTCGACAATATCGCCGGAATTCAGTTGGCGGATTTATGTGTCGGCGGTCGGTTAAAGTGTACCACCCCTGGTCGATTCAAAGTGTACCACCTTGAGGAGTAAAAATGCTCTAATTTTCAGCTTT
>JAFGWS010000032.1 GCA_016937035.1 Pontiellaceae bacterium | reverse complement strand
TGTCTGAAGATAGTTCAGTTTGTTTTCAACATTATTGGCCGCTGCTTCGGTATTTCGGATCTGAGAACGCATACGTTCGCTCATGGCGAGACCGGACGCATCATCGCCGGCGTTGCCAATACGGCTGCCCGAAGAGAGCTTCGACATGGAACTGCGCAGAGCAGAGACATTGTTTGTGTAGTTTTTCCACACGTTATATGATGCGATATTATTTGATATTTGCATTTGTATTCCTCCTGAATAATTCGAGGCGGTGAGGCCTCTTTTTTCCTTATTTTGACCTCAACATTCCGCACAAAGCACCCAACGAATTCCTCGTTTCTCCTGCCGCCTCACGATTGGCAGCCAAGATGGCTTCGTACACCTCTTTCCTATTAATCCGCATTTCCATTGGTGCCGAAAACCCCAGGCTGACCTGTTCTCCTCGCACGGCCAAAACCTTGACTTCGATATTATCACCAAGAATAACGCTTTCATCAGACTTCCTTGTTAATACCAACATATTCGCCCTCCTTGGCTTGCCCTTTCAAGATCATGCCCGTACCCCACAATCAACCGACTGTTTCTTCTTAAATGTGGGATCATCAATCTTCATGAGCGCGTCCCAAACCTTGAACCGCACATCATAAGAACCGCCTTCACAGATGATCTGTCGGCCGATGCCCTTTCGCTGATTGAGCACAACGGGCCCCTGAAGGTTGGCGGTAATTTGGGTTACATCGTCACGCACGGTGACAAACGAAAAGACAAACGCATCCTCACTGCGCTTCAGCTCCAACGCTTTTAAATCCGCCTGACTTAACCGCAGATTGTAGTTGGGACAGATCAGAAACGGATCAATACATACGAATGAAACCTCCGGCGAGATGCCGATCGATTTCATGAAGAAAAACGGCTGCATATCCGTATTACAGAAAAAGACAAACTTGTGGTGGTCTTCGAATGCCGGAACACCGTCCGGGAATGTGAATATATTCCCTTCGTTCATCGGAATCTCAACCGTGCGCGTCATGGTTTCTAAAATCAGCGGCTCCGGCATTTCTTGTTTTGCTTTCATACTCATCCCTTTCCTGATTGATACCCCAATGAAAGCAGGCCCGATGCCACAGAACATATGACGTTACCCGTGGGAATGTAGAAATTTACGACGCCGCCGCGTCGTCTACGGAAGAAAACAAGATTAAGAGCATACGGAGCAGAATCGGGTTCGTCTTCCTCGGACAACTCTTTCGCGTCCCGTTGCTGCCCACCCCGTGTTACCGCGACAGCCGTTACGATCAGCTGCCGGGCAGACTAAAAAAAAAAGCGGCGAAACATACGTCTCACCGCTCCGAACTGGCTGAAAATCAGTGCCGTCAATCGCTCTTGTCTTGGAAGAATATGGACTTAATGTAGTCGAGCTGCGAATTCATTTTCGTCAGCGCATCTTCCATGCCCGTAAACTCATCCCACAGTTTTTGCTCATAGTCGCCCAAACCGCGTTCCAAATCGGCAATTTCGTCGCCGAGATCGTCATATTTATCAGTCAGCGTCTGCATCCGAACCGCAATATCCCCCGTCATCGACTCACTGAGTTTGTTCATGTAGCTGTAAAAGTCAGAAGCCACACCATTTGTGTAGGCGACCTCTACGTCATCAAAAGTACCCCTGAACAGCTGCGCCACATTTTCAAATTCATTATCCAGCATATCATCCAATCGGGTTTCATCCACCACTTCCAACTGATTTTTCTGGCCGGAGGTCCAAACTCCGATATCCGACAAACTGTCCATGATACCGTCCTGTCCGTTATAGGTGTAGGTCGCATTCAGTTCAGTCAGTCCACCACTCTTTACCGAAGAAATCTGATCGCGCAGAGCAAGACGCATAGAATTGACAAGACTGTCGCCATACAGTTCGCCCTTCTGAGCCAGATCCGAACTGGATCCCAAATCAATCTTTCCGGCGTCCGTAACATATCCAGCCAACATGTTGTAGTTTTCGACAAAAGCTAAAATCGCCTCTTTGGCCGCCTCTCGGTCAGGATGCACATCGAGCGTAGTAACGCCGACGCCTTTAAGGTTAATCGTCATCCCTTCAACCACATCGGTCAGCCCGTTATTGTCCGAACGCGTTACACTGATTCCATTCACAGAAAACTCAGCATCCTGCCCCGCTACGTTTTCATTTTTAATTACTGCAGTGGCATCCAAAACACCCAGATTCTGCAGAACGGTTCCCGTTGTATCGGAAAGATTGATGGATCCCACCCCGGATTTTTCGCGCGTTAACACCAAGTGATCATTCACAATACTGGCCCGAACACGGACATCCTCATCCATTGAGGCGGCCGCATTGTTTATTTTCGTCCGCAAAGTTACCAGCGTTTCTCCGTCTTCAATCGTAATCTCCTGCCCCTCTATGGTGAATACGTCTCCAACAACAGCCTTTCCTTGGGTCACAAGGTCCGTTGAGGTATCCACCCAATCAGAAGAAATACTCTGTGCAGCCGCCAGTTTGGAAACGATAACCGCATACCGCTGTTCTGCAGAGCCGGGAGCCGCACTCGCCGTGGCGGCACTCGAATTTGTAGAATCAACTGACATTTTATCCCACAAATCATATCCGCGAAGATCGTCGAGTGAATAAGTCAATGCTGAAGCATACGTGCTGATGTCATTCCAGGCCCCCAGATCATAATCAATCTCGGACTGTTTCGAGGAGAGAGAATCAATCGGTACACGCTTAACCGCCATGAGCTGATCAATCATACTCTGGTAGTCATTCCCTGAACTTAAGCCTGAAACATGTAACGCCATTTTTTATTCCTTACTATTCCCTGCCGCTCATAAAGCAGGTCCGATGCCGCAGCCTTCCATTAACGCAAGCAGCGGAATCCAGAACAAATTCCGAATTCCGCCGCCATCCCGCTTCCGAGTGAATTTAGCCGATCAGCTTAAGAACACCCTGCGGAAGCTGATTGGCCTGGGCCAGCATGGCCGTTCCAACCTGCTGCAGAATCTGGAATTTTGACATCGTTGCGGTTTCCTTTGCCACATCTACATCGCGGATGCGGCTTTCTGCGGCGGTAATATTTTCCTCATAACTGCGCAGACCTTCGAGCGTCTGATTCATGCGTTTCATTTCAGCACCAACGCTTGCACGCTGACTGCTGATATAGTCAACACCGGCA
>JAFGWS010000031.1 GCA_016937035.1 Pontiellaceae bacterium | reverse complement strand
GCCTGCAGTTCCTCCGACTGGGCCTGCAGTTCCTCCGACTGGGCCTGACTTTCTTCCAGCAGTTTTTGAATTTTTTCGCGCGAGCGGGCGGTGTGGATGGCAATGGCGATCGGTTCAGCAGCCTGTTCCAGAAACTGGCGATGCAACTGGGAGAGCGGGTGAAGGGAGCCGATTTCAACGACGCCCTCTACGTGGTCTTCATACAATAGCGGCAGACAGCAGATACTGCTTGGCAGGGTTTCACCCAATCCGGATGAGACCGCAAGGTATTCGCCCGGGACATCCTCTACAAAGAGGGGCTTTTTATCCTGCGCAGCCTGGCCGGCGAGCCCCTCGCCGAACCGGAACTCGGTTTGGCTGTCCGGCTTTTGTTTATAGGCATAGCTTCCGGTCAGTACCAGTTTGGTTTGCTCTTCGTCGGCCAGCGAAAACGTACCGACCTGAAGATCGAGCTGCCGGGCCAGATAGCTCGTGACATCGTTGCACAGATCGGCGGGCTCCTTGGCCCCCCGTAAGACATCAGAAAGCCCCGATAGACTTGTGCTGAGCCAACTCTGACGGGTAATTTTCTCCTGATTTGTTTTGAGCGCCTTCTGCATCTCGATAACTGCCGCCATAATACCGGTAGGACGGGCGGAGGAGACATCCACATTAAGATCACCGTTGCCAATTCGGACTGTAAGCTCTGCTATGTCGTCGGGCTCGCCACCGACCTTATTAAGCAGGCTGCGTATGGTCAGAACCATGCCGACCACTCCGAACAAGAGAAAAAACATCAGACTGCTGACCATCGCAAACCGGGCATGCTTCTGTTCGGTTCCGGCCTGCTGCCGACGCTCACGCAGTAGATTATTCTCAACCGCAATAAAGGCATCCATTCGTCTACGCAGTTCGTCCATCAAATTTTTTCCCTGCAGACTCAGGTCTGAACGATGCGGTACATCGTCCTGTTGAGACATTGCCGCTTCAATCGATCCACTGCGTTTAATCCGATCCCTGAGCTCTTCTACACGAGGCACAGAGATGGTTTCATGCCATGTATCAATCATCTGTTTAATTTCGCTCAATTGCTTCACTTGGTCCGGATTGTCTTTAACCAGATCCTGGAGCTCTTTGATGGTGGCTTCGTACCGAGTATGCGCCGCAAGATGGGGCTCAAGGAAGATCTCCTGTCCCGTCATAAGAAAGCCGCGCATACCGGTTTCCATATCGAGCATCAGTTTTTCAATCAGACGCGCATTTGCAATAACTTGGTTACTTTGTGATACCCATTTTTCGGATATGGCCTGATCTGAAAAGCTTTGAAATGCTGTCATCTGAATGAATACCGCCAAGGCGGTCAAAACCGAAAATCCGGTGATCAGCTGTGTACGTATTTTCATGCGTCAGTATCCTTTCGTATACCTACTCTCTTCGTGGGAGAGGATGGTGGAATGTTCGGTTTCATAAGGACCATTCCTGCCCAGCCCGCGTCAGAGGATATTCTGCCCCTCCGCAGTTTACGCCCGAGTGCAACTGAGGAATACTTCTGGCCGACTGCTGCCGGCGCTGGTCAATGCTTGCGAGAAAATGCTCTTTCTCTTCGTGATACGTCTGCCGGGCAACAGCGGAGGCTATGACCGCCGGCAGTATCCACGTCCGCGAAAGACCCGATTGTAAACCCGTCATAATTATACCCCGCTTTGGAATTTCCATTTTAGGGATTAACCTTCGCGGTATCCATACAAAAAAGAGAGAGAATCCGAACCATCGAACATTCATCGGCCATGGTCAAAAAAGGTCCCTTCATTCAACGAAGAAAGGAGAAGCCGTTATACGCGGGGGTTGTTCAACTGTTCTAAATGTAGGGTTCTTCCCTTCCCAGCTCGCGGCACAGCGCATTGACCTCCATCTTCATTTCCATCATACGCAATTCGCGCCCGACGGCGGCCTTGTTGAACATATTCAGTTCATTATTGCGAGCACGCAGTGCGCGTTTAGCTTCTTCTCGTTCGGTGATGTCGCTGGCAATGCCGTAGATCACCTTTCCTTCATCGGGTACCGAGGATGACCACTCCATTGTGCGCCAGTTGCCGTCTTTATGGTGATAGCGGTTTGCAAAGTGAAAAACCTTCTGTCCCTTCGCCAATTTGTTCATTTCCTTTTGAGTGGCCTCCAGATCGTCGGGATGAATGAATTCCAGAATATTACGTCCTGTCAGTTCTTGGGGGGAGTACCCAAGCGTCTGCTCCCAGCTGGAGTTAACGCGCTGAATGACTCCGTCGAGTCCTGTAATAATGTGGAGGTGGAGCGGCTGTTCAAAAAATTGGTCGATGGTTTCTTTTGCCCGCTTCAGTTCGGAAATATCGCTGACTGCAACCAGCAGTTCTTTGGAGCTCTCCGGCTCCGTCCGACGCGGTTGTGAGGAAACTAGGGCATGGAAAAAACCGGGGGGCGACGGCCTGCGCACCCGGACTTCAATCTGCTTTTCATCCAGATTGCGGAATACGGTACGGAAACGGGAGAGGAACACGGTCGCATCGTCGGGCAGGAGAAGGTCGGCAAAGGGTGTGCCGAGCAGGTTGCTGTCTTCTCGGTTGAGCATTTTAAGCCACGTGGTGTTGGTCTGACGAATAATGCCGCTGGAGTCCAGAGTGACATACCCGATCGGAGCGTTATTAAAGAGTTCATTATAGCGGCTGAATGAAGCAGACAGAGAAGTCTGGGCGTCCCGCAGTTCTTCATTTTGAAGTTCCAGTTCCGTTCGGAGAATATCAAGTTCATGCAGCAGTTCCTGCAACTGCTCAGGACTGTATTCCTGCAACTCCTTTTTGGTGGCGGAAAGAAGGGCTTCCGCTTTTTTTCTTAATGCCGGATCAACCGGTAATGACCGATGCGGGCTCATTTTCAGTCCTCCTGTTGAGATTCATCAGATTGTTCTTGCTTGGAGCGCAGGTTATCGAGTGTTTCCTGAGTTTCCCTTGCGCTGGTAATATCCACCATCGTGATCACAATGCCGGAAAAGACCGCCGGGCCGATGCGGTACGGCAATACGCGCAAGAGGTACCACTGTCCGTCTTCGGTTTTTACATGGGTTTCCGTGCTCTGTCCACTTTTCTGTACGTTCCGGGCGGTCGTTGTCGGGTCAAAGTTTTTTAAGGTGTGCGACAGATGCTGAATCGGACGGCCAATGTCGCTCTCCATGATGTGAAACACTTTGCAGGTTTCGGGAGAGAAGCGCCGGATATGGAGATCTTCATCGAGGATGAGCGTTCCGATCCGCGAGCTGTTCATCAGGTTTTCGACATCATTCTGCGCCTCGGTCAACTCAATAATTTTGGTCTGATACTCCGAGTTGACGGTATACAGCTCTTCGTTGGTGCTTTGCAGCTCTTCGTTGGTGCTTTGCAGCTCTTCATTGCTGGCGAGCAGCTCTTCGTTGGTGGCCTGCAATTCCTCGTTGGAGGTTTCAAGTTCTTCGATGGTGGCTTGTAGATTTTCGCGGGTGAACTGGAGTTCCTGTTCAATATCCTCCATGTGCTGTTTGGTTTCCGCATCTAGGTCATATTCCGTCGATCCAGCCTCCGGTCGAATAGGGGTTCTTTGTGTTTCCTCCAGAAAGAGAACCACCAGCGGCTCTTCGTTTTTGCGGCCGGCAAGAGGGCGTATACTCATCCGGATCAGCCTAGGTCCTTCAGCGTCATGCAAACGAATGTTGGTGTAGACCATTTTTTCTTGGGTACGGAAGACTTTCTGAATTGCCGTGGTGACGGGAACGGACAGTTCCTTATCGATCATTCGGGAGATATCATATGTGATTCGGCCGCTCGGAACCCGGAAGATGGTGGAGGTGTCGCCCAGCGTGTGGAGCACCTCAAGCTGTTCGTTGACCACCACCGTCAGCGGTACATAGGTTTCGCCAAGGGTGCTCAGGAGCCGTTCCGTCAGGCGGTCTGCAACGCGCGCGCCGCTACGCGTTAAAAACGGGGTGCGGATGGATGCGGATCGGGGCGGTAACGTCGGAATATCGACGGAGTGAATTTCCGGGTGGCACCCATCGCGGCTGGAGGCTTTTGCTTCATAAATCCGCAGTTTCCGGTCGAGCGGCTTAAAGCAGGATTCCATGGGGCCGACGGTTTCGCTGGTTCCCAGCAGAAGCACCCCTCCCGGCCGCAGCGAAAAACAAAACATTTCGAGTGCCCGATGCTGCAGATTGGGCTGGAGGTAGATCAGCAGGTTGCGGCAGCTCACCATGTCAATACGGGTAAAGGGCGGATCCTTCACCAGATTGTGCTGAGCGAAAACCACCATTTCGCGGATGTTGCGACTGATCTGATAGCTCTCTTCGCGTCGATAAAAGTATTTGGTCAGTATGGCCGGAGAGATGTCGGAGACTATGCTATCGGCATAGACTCCGTTTCCGGCGCGCAGAATGGCGTCACGATCGATATCCGTGGCAAAAATTTTGATGTCTCGGCTGATGCCGAGATCCTCCATCACTTCCCGGGAAAGAATGGCCAGTGAATAGGCTTCTTCCCCAGTTGAACAGCCGGCCACCCAGAACCGCAGTTCACGATTCGGGGCCGATTCAAGCAACTTGCTCAATACCTTTTCCCGCAACTTGTCCATCACCTCGGCATCCCGGAAAAAGTTGGTGACACCGATCAGCAGTTCACGGTACAGGACGGTCACTTCAGCCGGATTTTCCTCTAGGAACTGGACGTAGGCCTCCAGATTTTCAACTTGTGTCACCGCAATGCGGCGCTCAATCCGCCGGACAATGGTGCTGGGTTTATAGTAGGTAAAGTCCACTTTTGTTTTTGCCCGCAACAAGGAAAAGATGCGAGTGAGCCCGGTTTCCTTTTCCATGGTTGGTTCCGGCCCCAGTGGATGGGCGCTGTAGGGATGCTTTAGGCAGGCCAGCAGTTGTGCAGGCATCTCTTCCGGCGGCAAAATAAAATCGGCCAGTCCGGTAGCGGAGACGGAGCGCGGCATGCCGTTAAACTTGGCGCTTTCCTCGTCCTGAGCCAAAACCAGTCCGCCGCGTTCTTTTACGGCCCGCACCCCTCGGGTGCCGTCGCTGCCGGTTCCTGAAAGAATCACGGCAACCGCCTGATCTCCTTGATCCTCGGCCAGCGACTGCAGGAAAATATTGACCGGCAGGTTAATGGTCCCGTCGTGCGCGGGCTGTTCCTTGAGTAGGAGCCGCCGGTGAAAAATAGTCAGATTCTGTTTGGGTGGAATCAGATACACATGATTGGGTTCAACCGTCATTCCCTCTTGTGCCCGGCAGACAGGCATTTGAGTCTTACGCGAAAGCAGTTCGACCATCAGGCTTTTATAGTCGGGCGACAGGTGTTGAACGACCACAAAGGCCAGTCCGCTGTCGGTCGGCATCGCTTCAAAAAAAGCCTGTATGGCCTCCAGTCCACCGGCCGAAGCCCCGATTCCGACAATCGAAAATGATTTTTGATTGTCATTTCTATTCTTCGTCCGAACATTATTTGTCTTGTTCATCTTTACCTATTACCTCGGCCGAAGGCTTTTGGTCCAATTTTGTAATCTGATTCCAAAGATAAACGAATTTGTCCTGCGATTCAAATAAAACCCTGTGCCAAGCCGGAAATATTCCTCCTGTGGGCGAAAAGCATGCGTGCTTCATTTCTATGCTGTTTAGACGAGCTGTATCAGTCGTATCTTTCGGGTTTTCCGAGCTCTCTGCACAGCGCGTTAACTTCCTTTTTCAGTTCAATCATTCGCAGTTCGCGTCCAACCGCCAATTTGTTGAATTGTTCCAGATCATGGATATGTCTTTTCAGTTCAACATCCGCCCGTTTGCGCTCTCGGCGCATCTGGAATTCTTCGAGCGCGCGTGTTACCACGGGGGCTAGGCGCGAAAGGCGGGTTTTGAGGACATAATCGGTGGCCCCTGCTTTCAGGCTTTCAATCGCCTCTTCTTCTCCCAGTGTTCCCGAAACCAGAATAAATGGAATGTCGAGGTTGCGCTCCTGAAGCAGTTTCAGGGCGGT
>JAFGWS010000030.1 GCA_016937035.1 Pontiellaceae bacterium | reverse complement strand
TCCGAACACAGAAGTGAAGGGTCCCAGCGGCAATGGTACTGAGGGGCAGACCTCGGGAGAGTAGCACGCAGCCGGTTTTTTTTCTTTTTGAGCCATGGGTTTTAATCCATGGCTTTTTTTTGTGGATCAATGAAATAAGAGTGTGATATTTATTCAATCCGAGTGTGCATATTGTGCGGTTTAATTGTCTGAGTTGGGTTTGATCGGAGGGATTGGTTATGAATAGATATCTTCTGCTTTCGTTCTTTTTATTTATGTTTGACCTCTCATCCCATGCTGAGTTTCGTGTTTGGCGGAATACAGAAGGAAAATCAGTAACTGCGGAATTCAAGGGAATGAATGACGAAAAAGTTATTCTCTTGCGAGAAGATGGCAAAGAGTTTTTGATGAGTCCTGATATGTTGTGTGAAGAGGATCAGGTCTATATTCAAGAGAAATTGTCAACCCCTGCTCAGGATTCATCGGAGGGGGCTGAAGAGGAAGATGTGAATCAGTTCATTTCCAAGACAGAAGCCAATGAGATTGCTGAAAAATATGCAGAGGCCATTAAGAATAATGATTTAGTAGCGTTGAAGAAACTGATTTGGAATTCGGACGATCCTGAGCGTGTTTGGGATCCCACGAAGTTGTATCGTGGTAATCCTACTATGGATCTTGCTTATGAAATCGGGGAAATCGAGAATATATGGATAAAGTCAATCCGTAGAGAGGAATATGGATATGAGATAAAAATGATGTTTGTTATAAAGAGAGATGGGTTGATTGGTGAGTACTTTGGTTATGTTCAAATGTTGCGCGGAGGAAAGATAAAGTATGATACATTTGGTTTGTTTCACCCATATGAATATGCATCCGGGCTAATACTGAATGCTCTTTATTGTTCAGCTCGTTCAAATTATTACAATCCGTCTGAACAGAGTATATTGGAATTGGATATCCCATTGTTTGGTTTTGAAGAGGCGAAGCGTGATTCTGACAAGAAACGTTCGATAAAGAAGATTGGAAATTGGCTCAAGGATGAAGGCGAGGAATGGGATGAAACAGAACCAAGGGTCCCATGTCAGAAAGATGTGTTTGAATATTGGGTCGAAAAATTGAGAAGCGTTGAGGAGGGATGAGTCTTTGAAACTGGTTATTGCCACCCGTAATCCTCATAAGCTTGAAGAGATTTAGGCGATTTTTCATTTTGGGAACCTTGAAGTGCGCTCCGCCTTTGATTTTTCGGAGATCACCGATGTGATTGAGGATAGAGAAGCGCTGGAGGAAAATGCGGCAAAGAAGGCGACCGAAATTGCTGCAGCGACCGGTTGCTGGACGCTGGCGGATGATTCCGCTCTGGAGATGAAAGTGTAGTGATATATGAAGCTGACCAGTACTAATTAGCCGTGAGGCTTGATCAAAATTTTTTCCCCAGGGAAATAAGGTTTGAAGAATGAAGTTGGATGTTTGCAGTTGCAAAAGGCTGCAAACCTCAAACTTCAAACCCCCAGACCGTAAAGCATGCCACGCGTTGCTGTTATTTCAATACGATGCAGTTGTAAATTTTTTAAATTTATTCCGGTTGCCATGGCGGGAAAGAAACACCTGTTCCCATTCCGAACACAGAAGTGAAGGGTCGCAGCGCCAATGGTACTGAGGGGCAGACCTCGGGAGAGTAGCACGCAGCCGGTTTTTTTCTTTTTGAGCCATGGGTTTTTAATCCATGGTTTTTTTTGTGGACCAATGAAATAAGATTATGATACAAATCCAAATTCGTATCTATATTGCATAGCGATTAATTGTTTGAGTTTCGCTTAAATGGAGGGCTCGGTTGTGAATAGGTATCTTCTGCTTTCGGTCTGTTTATTTATATTTGACCTCTCATCCCATGCTGAGTTTCGTGTTTGGCGGAATACAGATGGAAAATTAGTAACTGCAGAATATGTGGGAATGAAGGACGAAAAAGTTATTCTCTTGCGAGAGGACGGCATAGAGTTTTTGTTGAGTCCTGATATGTTGTGTGAAGAGGATCAGGCCTATATAAAAGATAAATTGTCAGCCCCTGCTCAGGATTCATCGGACGGGACCGATGAGAAAGATGTGAGTCAGCACATTTCTGAGTCGGAAGCCAAGCTGATTGCTGAAAAATATGCAGAGGCGCTAAAAGATAATAATTTAGAGGCGCTGAAGAAGCTGATCTGGAAGTCGGAAGATCCTGAGCGTGCGTGGGATTCTATGAACAGCTTTGACGGTGCTTTTTCTGCCCCTTTTTGGGATGAAGAAATGGTTCAGTTTGAAAAATTACAAGTAAAAAATGTTCGAGTAAAGTCCGTAAAAAAGAAAAAATATGGATATGAAGTAAGAATACAGATTGTAAGGAAGGAGCGCGGAAACACAATCGAATCGGATGGATATATACAAATGTTAAGAAGTGGCAAGGTAAAGTATGATACCATTGGGTTACTTCATCCATATGAGATTATATGTAGAGAAATAGAATCCGGTACATTCGTGCTTAAAAATTATATACGAGACAGAAAAGAAAAGGTATCTGGATTTGAAGTGACGTTATTTGGTTGCGATGAGGCGGAGAGTAGTACTGATAGGACGCTAACCAGGAAGAAAATGATAAAATGGCTTAGGGATGAAGGCGAAGAATGGGATGAAACAGAACCGAGGGTCCCATGTCAGAAAGATGTGTTTAAATATTGGGTCGAAACCTTGAGAAGCGTTGAGAATAGGTGAGTTGTTGAAACTGGTTATTGCCACTCGAAATGCGCATAAGCTTGAAGAGATTCAGGCGATTTTTGATTTTGCAAATCTTGAGGTGCTCTCCGCCTTTGACTTCCCGGACATTCCCGATGTGATTGAGGATGGAGAAACGCTGGAGGAAAATGCGACAAAGAAGGCGACCGAAATTGCTGCGGCGACGGGTTGCTGGACATTAGCGGATGATTCCGGTCTGGAGGTCGATGCTCTCGACGGTGCTCCGGGCGTTTATTCCGCCCGCTATGCCGGAGAACATGTTTCCTATGCTGATAACAATGTAAAGCTGCTGCGGGAACTTGCCGATAAGGAAGATCGCTCCGCGCGGTTCCGTACCGTCATTGCACTTTCAGATCCCGAAGGAAATGTAAAGTTGGTGTCGGGCGAGTGTGCCGGCACGATTATTGAGGAGGGCAGGGGCGCCAACGGATTCGGCTATGACCCGCTCTTTGTTCCCAACGGTTATTCTGAAACCTTCGCTGAGCTTTCGAGTGAAGTGAAGAACCGCATTTCTCATCGGGCGAACGCGTTACAGAAGGCGCACGAGGCGTGGTCCGAATTTCTTCGTTAGAGATCACTATGGTTGAAAAAATCCGTGCAATCCGGAGAGCGTCTCGGTAAAAACATGCCTCGATTTCAACCAAAGGGGAAACAACGATGAACGTAAAAATCAAACGCGCGCTTCTGAGCGTATCCGATAAGGCCGGAATTCTCGATTTTGCCCGGCATTTGCACGAGATGGAGGTTGAGCTCCTCTCTACAGGCGGTACCGCCCGGGCCCTTCGCGAAGCCGGAATTCCTGTGAAAGATGTGTCCGAATTTACCGGGTTCCCGGAAATGCTCGACGGTCGCGTTAAAACACTCACTCCGCAGGTCCATGCCGGCATTCTTTACATGCGCGATAATGAAGAGCATGTGAAGACGATGGAGGAGTATAATTTGCGTCAGATTGACCTGGTCTGTGTGAATCTTTATCCATTTGAGGAGACGATTGCACGGGAAGATGTAACGTTGCCGGAAGCGATTGAGCAGATTGATATCGGCGGCCCCACCATGATTCGTTCCGCTGCAAAGAATATGCGCTTTGTTACCGTTGTGACTGACCCTGCGGATTACGCTCGGGTGATTGCTGAAATGAAAGAAAACGACGGTGCGACGACCGAAGCATTCCGTTTTCTTCTTGGGCAAAAGGTCTTTGCGCGTGTGGCGGAATATAATGCCGCGATCGCGACCTATCTGGCCGATCAGGTTGCTCAGCAGAACCTGTCTAAGCCCTTTGTAAAGGCCTACTCCAACGGAACCGAGCTGCGCTACGGAGAAAACGCGCACCAGAAGGCTTGGCTCTATAAAGATGCCGACTCTCGTGATGCCTCAATTGCACTGGCCGACGTACTGCACGGCAAAGAGATGAGTTACAATAACTATGTGGATGGTGACGGCGCGTTGGAGGCCGTTAAGGACCTCTCTGGGAAACCCGGCGTGGCGGTTATTAAGCACACGAATCCCTGCGGTTATGCCACCGGCGAAACGCTGGCGGAAGCCTTTGAAGCGGCTTGGTCTGGCGATCCCGTTTCCGCATTCGGCTCCGTTATTGCCGTAACACAGAAGATTGATATGGAAACCGCAGCATGCCTCGACGGTCGTTTTGTTGAGGCCATCATTGCCCCCGGTTACGACGAAGATGCGCTGGATCATCTGATGAAGAAAAAGAACCTGCGTATTCTTAAGCTCACCAAGCCGATGGGTAAAGCAGTGCCGCAGCGCATGGTTAAGCAAGTCGGCGGCGGCTTGCTGGTTCAGGATGTCGATACCGAGCTTCTCGAGAAATGGGAAGTCCCTACCAAGGTTCCGTTCGATGATTCCAAGAAAGAGCTGGCGCTCTTCGGTATTGCCGCGGCCAAGCACACCAAGTCGAACGCTATTGTGCTGGTGCAGGAATACAAACCCGGCTGTTTCCGCGTGCTCGGGATGGGCGCAGGTCAGCCCAATCGCGTCGATTCGTTGCGTAAGCTTTCCGTAGCAAAAGCGGTGGAAAACCTGAAAACTGGAAATCCCGAGATCACCGATGAAGAAATTCGTCAGGTCATCAGCGAGTGCGTATTTGTTTCAGAAGCCTTCTTCCCGTTTGCTGACAGTATTGAGGCCGCCAATGAAATGGGCGCGAAATATATCGTGCAGCCCGGCGGTTCCATCCGTGACGACGAAGTGATCGATGCCTGCAACAAGTTCGGCATCGCCATGGCGCTCATTGGAATGCGCCACTTCAAACACTGATCAAACCGCTTATGCGATTATCAAAAGCCCGCCCATCGGCGGGCTTTTTTGTTTCTATTCGGAGGAGGACTTCGCCTCTGGAATTGGTTCCATCCGTACTTTTGAAGTAATCCTTGTGGCTGGTTTAGGAGCTGCTGATTTTTTCATACGAACTTTGGGGAGAGGATTTGTACGAACTTTTGGGCGAGGAGGGGATTGGTTGAGGTAGGTTTGGGTTAAGAGGCCAGCGCGTTCGCAGGCTTCGAGCACATCCATGAGTCGACCATGGGTAGATATTCCGTTTTGATGAATTGTGATGAAAAAATCTACTTTCTGCCTATGAGCCGCTTCCGATAATGGTTTTAGATATTCGATTAACGAGTCCAGTTGTTTGTCTTTAGCCGTGAACACCCTGTCATTATTAATCACTACGGTTCCGTCCGTATTAATCCGAACTCTGGCTTCCATGGGGAGGATATTAGTGACAACGTCTTTGAATTCGGGGTGGATGGGAACCTTACATTTCCGTGCGGATTCCGTTGAACTATTTTCTTCCAGAAACACATTATAGATCCCCATCGTCTGGCAGGATTTGAAGATCATATTATCAAACTTCGATGAAGTTTTGGCGTCGGCGCGAATGATAACGGTTTGCTCGGGAGCAGTATGATTCAGGTTTGTGGAAAGGTACGAGCTTAGCAGCTCTTCCTCATCCGAAGAAAACTTCATATCGCCAATGGTGGCAACTCCCTCTAAGGAAACATCAATGATGATCGGCGGAATATTTGTCTTAGCATAAGAATTCGCCGGGGTCTGAGCAGTTGCACTGCTCATGCCGGATGTCTTGGAGATAATTTCTGCGGCCTGTGCTGTTGTCGTTTTAGGCGGTCGTGGAGCTTTTAAAAAATACTTGGGCCGAATTGGAGATTCGTTGAGATATGTTCGGTTTAACAAGCTGGCGCGTTCGCAGGCTTCAAGCACATCCATGAGTCGACCGTGGGTAGATTTTTCATGTAGATGAATCATGATGAAAAAAACGGTTTTCTGCGCATGAGCCAGTGTCGATAATTGTTTTATATGTTGAACAAACGTGTCCAGTTGTTTGTCTTCTGTCGCGAACTCCCAGCCATTATTTATCACTACTGTTCCGTCCGGAAGAATATGGATGTCGGCTTCAATGGGGGGAGTTTCGACATAATAGTCTACGCTTTCAGGGTGGATGGGAACCTTGCATTTTCGATCGGATTCCGTTGAACTGTTTTCTTCCAGAAATACATTATAGATCCCGGTCATCCAGCATGACGTAATGATCGTGTTGTCAAACATGGATGAGGCTACTGCGTCGGCGCGAATGATAACGGTTTGCTCAGGGGTATTGGGATCATCGTAATGCAATTTTGAGGAAAGGTACGAACTCAGCAGCTCTTCTTCATCTGGAGAAAACTGCATATCGCCGATGGTTGCGATTCCCTCCAATGAAACATCGATGATGATCGGTGGAATATTTGTCGTTTCCAAGGCGCTCTCCGCCGCCTCCTCAGCTGCCGCACTGTTTATGAATCCGGCTATGCTGAGCAGTATTGCGCCGAAGAGTTGGAGTTGTCCGATGTGCATTTTATATGTAGTCATCAATCTACGTCCCCATTTCAGATGTTCATAATCTGAGCCAAGAAGAGAGCTGGTCAACGACAATTACAAACTTTTTTCGATGACAATTACATCTACCGGTTAACGACAACTATAAGCATAATCAGTTGAGGGGGTGTTTTGGGTTCTGGTTGAGGGAGCAACGCCCCAATCTATCCTCCCCCTCGGGGAAAGACGTTGGTTCTTTAAAAGTTTTCCCTCCGCTGGCTTCATGCGATAGCTTTCGTTGGTCAGTAAATGTAGTTGTCGCGCGCCAGTTTCTCGCATTTTCTTGTATTACCGTTTCGGTTTGCGGTGTTTGAACCAGATGCTGCCGAGGCGGTAGAGCAGAATGCCGGGCAGGAGAACCATGATGAAGCGGCAGAGAATGAAGAGCAGAATCAGCGCCGGGAAATAGAAAGGCAGATGCGATCCGGGACTTAGAACGCCGGCAATAATATGGGAGCCGCAAAGGCTTTTCAGCAATATGGCGTATATGATGAACAGCGCGAGGATTCCGATTACATTTATCCGGATCGATCTTTTCATGGGAGGATTCCTTCAATTCCATTTGGAACGGCAGTGAGCATGGCAAACAGGATGGCGTCGCCCAGCGATGCGCCGGTCACATAATGGAGCGTTTCTTTGTCTTTCAGCGGAGCTCCGGCAGCGTGCGCTGTGGCGTAGAGATTTTTGAATGTGGAGCGGTCGCCGCAGATACGCGCTCCGCTGAGGGCAAATCCGGTCGGAGAAAGGCCGAGCCCGAAAATGACAGGTCCGGAGTCAATGTTGGCTTTGCCGGGGATGCCTTTGGGGTATTCGCGCATGAAGCCGAACCCGAAAATGTTTTGGGCAAGTTCGTCGTGGACCGCAGCATAAAGGTCGCGCGCCAGCGGAAGATCCATAAAGGAGAGCATGTAGAGTCCGAGTGTGGTGCCGGAGCCGCGCGGAGCATCCCTTGGATAAGCGATTTCGTCGTCCATTGCCTGATACAACAGACCGGATTTTGGATCTATATAGTATTTGCGGCAACAACGGATCCATTCTTCAATCAATTCGTCGTTGGCGATTCTATGAACCCGATTATTGAGCGCAATGGAGGCAATGACGGCGCAGTTGTCAACCGGGTAGGTTTCGCTCGGATAGGTTTCAATCAGCAGCGTTGGGCTGTTGCTGACGCGCCGCCGCAGCGCCTGCGTTATCCGGTCGTTCAGCTCCGAAAATTTCGAATCGGGAACCAGCAGGCAATGGAAGCTCATGGCTAGGTTCATGTAGCCAAGATAAGCGGCGTGAGCGTCGTCGGAATCGAGCGAGTCGAGCGGGTCGCTCGGCCAGCTCTCTCGGTCGTATTGGCGAACGCGGTCTGAGAGCATTTCGTCGATGGCCTGTTCCATCAGCTCCAAGTAGCGCTCCCGCTCCCAGCCGCGTTCATCAGGGTGAGCGACTGCGCATTGTCCAAAGCCCATGGCGGCCATGCAATAGGTGCCGAAGAGCCATTCGCCGTCGAACTGCTTTGATCCGGTGGTGAAATTGTTTCGGCTCAAGTCTTCTTCCAGCCATTCGGCCACGCCCTCAGCAAGTCGGCTCTGTAGTTTGGGGTCGCCTTCAAACCAGTCTTGAGCCCACCGACCGTTCCATGCCGCCGGAAGCCAGGCAATGCCAAGCAGGAATAGAGCGAGTGCGATCAGTTTATGAATGATTTTCTTTTTCAACGGGTGTACTCATTTCTGGCTCGGTTGATTTGGAGAATGACGACGGCGACAAGTTCTGCCGGTTTGAGCAGTAGATAGATAATATCCGCTCTCCAAGGCGTCGATATTCTGCGGGCGATGCGCGGGCCGATGCGGTTGTAGACAAGACGGAAGCATCGGTGGCTACTGGGATGCCGCCGCATCCAAAGTGCTTCCAGTTGCCAGAAGGTTGAGAGCTGACGGTTGGCTCGCCGGATTTCGTTCCGGTGCTCTATGGAAGAAAATGGCCCGACAAAATTATTGTGGCCGCGCGACGCTGCGGTAACAACGAAGCAT
>JAFGWS010000187.1 GCA_016937035.1 Pontiellaceae bacterium | reverse complement strand
TTGAGCATTCCTGCGTAGCTCAGCGGTAGAGTAGGTGGCTGTTAACCACTTGGTCGTTGGTTCGAATCCAACCGCAGGAGCCACTTTAATAACCCCGTTTTTCAGTGCGAAGCGGGGTTTATTTATTTTTGGCCGAGCTCGTCGATAAACTCACGGACGGTGCCGAAATACTGTTCTTCGGCAGCGTAGACATAATTGTTGTGCTGTCCGCCTTTAATCCAAAGGGCGCGTTTGGGCTCCGGTGCGGCGTTGTAGACCTTTTCTGCGTGCCAAAGCGGAATGAGTCGGTCGTCCGTTCCATGAATTACGAGCACCGGGCAATCGACGCGGCGGATCGATCGGAGACTGTCAAATTTGTCCCACGGCAATATTTTCCAGTGGGTTTTTACGCGAAACGCGGAGGCGAAGGATTCTTCAGTAATGAGTCCGCCGCATTCATTCCGCGATGCCAGCCAAACGGCTACGCCGCCGCCCAGCGAGCGCCCCTGAATGATAATGCTGCGCGGCTGAATTCCTTTTTCATGGACGAGCCAGTTATACGCGGCTTCGGCGTCCTGTTTGACGTGGGCGGTGGAAGCCTTTCCTTCGCTGGTGCCGTAGCCGCGGTAGTCGTACATCAACACGGAAAAGCCCATCGCATAAAACTGCTGCATGAAGGGAACCACCTTGCCGAGATCTTCTGCGTTCCCGTGGCTGAAGAGGATGGTGTGTTGGGCATCGGGCTGTTCGAGAAAAACCGCCGTAATACGCCCGCCGTCGGCGGTTGGAATCTTAACTTCGTTGGGTAGATGAGTATAGCTGGGCTCCTGCGGGCAAAAAAGGAGCTGTTCGGAGCGGAACCAGGCAAAAATGTTGAACGCTATGAAGAGGAGTCCATAGATCAGGATGCGTTGCAGGATGGGGTATGTCGTCATGCAGAGACTCTAAAACACGCGGATTTATGATTCAATGGAAAGATTGTGCACATTGGGGTGTTGCCGAAGATTGATCGAAGGCGTAGGTTGCGTCGATTAACTGGGGGAAGGTGTGGTATGGATTCTGAAGACCGTGTGTTGAAGTCTGAGCTGGCGGGCATTTGGTACACAGACGATCCTCGGCAGCTGACGCGCGAAGTGGATGTTTATTTGGATGCGAGCGAGCAGAAGGATCTCGATTCCGTGATCGCGCTGTTGTTGCCGCACGCGGGCTATCGCTATTCCGGAATGGTTGCCGCGGCGGCGGTTCGGCAGATTTCCGGTCGCTCCTTTTCGCGGGTGATTGTCCTGGGCGCAAGCCATCGAATTCCTCTGCCGGACAGCGCGAGTATTCCCGATGTCGATTATATTGAAACCCCGATTGGGCGCACAGCGCTGGATCGAGAGGTGATCGAAACCTTGTGGGATGCCGGATTTGAATCGCGGCCGGAAGTGCATTTGCACGAACACAGCGTACAGATTGAGCTCCCCTTTTTACAGCGCGCGCTCGGCGACTTTAAACTGGTTCCCATCGTCTGCGGGCCGCTGAGCCAAAACGGTGCGCAGCGGATTGCGCAGGCGCTGCTGCGCTGCATGGATTCCGAAACGCTCGTGGTGGTCAGCTCCGACTTTGTTCACTATGGCCGGACGTTCGGCTATCTCCCTTTCACGGATCATATTCAGGAAAATCTCCGGGTACTCGACTTTGGCGCTTTTAAGCAGATTGAAGAAAAGAGTCTGAGCGGCTTTCTCGATTATATTGAGGAGACCGGAGCAACCGTCTGCGGACGAAGTCCCATTGCGGTGCTGCTCGCCATGCTGCCCGAGCAGGCGCAGGTGCAGCTCATGAAATACGATACCTCCGGCAATCTGACCGGCGACTGGAACCACTGTGTCAGCTATCTCTCCGCCGTCGTCACCGGAACATGGGCGCTGCCCAATTCAACAAATAAAGGGCTCTCCGCTGACGATAAGGCGGCACTGCTGGCGATCGCCCGGCATCAGATTGCATTGAGGCTTGGAATCAACGTACCGGATCCTGCTGTGGACGTTACGCCGGCCATGAAGGGAGTTATGGGTGCATTTGTTACGCTCCATAAGCACGGTCAGCTGCGCGGCTGCATCGGCGAAATATTTCCGCGCCGCTCGCTGCTCGAAGCCGTTAAGGAGCAGGCCGTTAATTCCGCCTTTCACGATCCCCGATTCCCGCGCTTGCGCGAAGAAGAGCTGGGCGAAATTGATATCGAAATATCAGCGCTCACCGCGCCGCATGCGGTCGATTCCTATGAAGAGATTGAGATCGGCCGGCACGGCGTTGTGCTCTACAAAGGAGCGCACTCCGCCGTCTTCCTGCCGCAGGTTGCGCCGGAGCAGGGTTGGGGGCTCGCTGAAACCCTGACGCACCTTTCAATGAAAGCCGGCCTCGCGCCCGATGCGTGGCATTCCGACTGCGAGTTCCACGTTTTCGAGGCCATCGTTTTCGGCGAAAAATAAGCTCCCAAAAAAATCAGAAGCTGGGTCGATCCGATCCAAACAGCGCAGAATAATCGATTTCATCCGCTAGAGAGAGATCGATTGGGAAGCGCAGTGGTGGAAAAACAGACAAACCCACAGCGCCTCCGGATAATTGCAGCCCGGACTGCGTTTTTAATTCTTTATCCCCAATTCTACCGTTTCCCCTCCGCACCGCAGACTTCTGATAGAATCAACACCTTTTTCTACGCATGTGATTTCGGCATCCCCAGTTCTAAAAGCGTTCGTGCACTTGCCATTTGAATTGACGAAATCGGCGCAAGGTAGACGAAGTCTCCTGCTTCGTTCAGGCCTTGAAGACACCGGTATATTTGAAGGACTTTTCAGTATGGAGTGCGGCGGGTTCACGCCGCTTTAAAATACGGCGGCTCGATGCCGTTGCACCAATGCAACACGCACCGAGGAGCCTCCTATGGTGCACAACGCCTCCGGCGCATTAGAAAGCGGTGTCAAGCGGCTTCGCCGGTCTTCGACCCACCGCACTCCAAAACAGATTCGTAAACGTGTTCAGCGCAGAACGATGATCCAGCCGCTTGTCACGCTCCTCATTTCTCAATACTCTGTTCTCGATCATGGGTTTCTCCTTTTTGTTCGTTCGTTTCACTAATTGGAGAATACCCATGATCATCTTTTTTCAAGATAATCCGGCATCAGAGAATACGCCCGCATCGAAATAGCGACGAAGGAGCGGTTCATCCCAAATCGACAATCGTATTTTCTCGCAGTCAAACCATCGTGGTGATGTAACGGCTCGCACGAATGGGAATGGTTCTTTGACTGACCCTTTGACCGGGCAAGACGTTAAAGGCGACAATGACGCAATGCACTAGCTGCCCCCTCTTCTCCTTACTCTTGGGGGGATAGTTCGTAGCGTTTGATTTTGTAGAGCAGAGTTCGGCGGCTGATGCCAAGCAGCTCGGCGGCGCGAGTTCGATTGCCTTCGGTCTGTTGCAGTGCCGAGCGGATTGCTTCCACTTCTGCCCGTTCGACGGTCTTGACAACGGTCGGTCCGGACTGTGCTTCTACTCCACCAGAAATCGGTTTGATCGCTGTCGGCAAATGTTCGGGCAGTATGATTTCGGTGGGCGAGAGAATGGCAGCCCGTTTCATCGCATTGGCCAGCTCCCGGATATTTCCGGGCCAGCTGTGGTTCTGAAGAAGGCGCGCAGCAGCCGGCGAAAGTCGGCGACCAGCCGGTAAAAAATGGCGGGCAAGCGGCAGAATATCTTCGGGTCGGTCGACCAATCGAGGAATGTTGAAGGTGATGACGTTGAGGCGATAATAGAGGTCTTCGCGAAAGGTTCCTGCGGTAACGCGTTCCGGGAGATTGTGATTGGTGGCTGCAACAATACGTACGTTGGTGCGGATCTCCTTATCGCCTCCGACCGGCTTGATAATCCCCGTTTCGAGTGCTCTCAGAAGAGCCGGTTGGAGTTCGAGGGGCAGATCGCCAATTTCATCGAGAAAAAGGGTGCCGCCGTCGGCTTCGCGGAAATGACCCGTTCGTCGGGTAGTGGCTCCGGTAAACGAACCTTTTTCGTGGCCGAATAGTTCGCTGGCCAGAAGATTGGCCGGAATGGCGGCACAGTTGACGGCAACAAGGGGCTTTTTGCTCAGGGAACTGTTTCGATGGATAAATTGGGCGATCACCTCTTTCCCTGTACCGCTTTCACCCAACAGCAGGATCGAAGCATCCGTGGCGGCGACGCGATGAACGTCGCGAAAGAGCTGCTGCATAAGGGGGCTTTCGGCCACGATTCCCTGCATAATGTCGGCAGAAAGATTGCCTGTTTCAATCGATGCTTTGAGCCCCAAAGCATCAGAGACGGCCACAATCAACTCATCGAGATCAATGGGTTTTTCAAGATAATCGACGGCGCCAAGCTTCAGGGCATTAACGGCCGTCCGTATGTCGGCATGTGCCGTAACGAGCAGGAACGGGAGCTCCGGCAGGGAGGTGCGCACTTTTCGCAATAGGCCGAGCCCGTCGAGTCCGGGCATGCGCACATCGCTCACCACCAGATCAGGGGTGCTCCGGCTTATTTCAGCGAGCGCATCTTCGCCATCGATAGCCTCCAGAATTTCAAATCCGGCTTGACGAAGGGTGTCGCTGTAAAGGCGACGGTGGCGGTTATCGTCATCAACAATAAGTATTCGGCTTTTCATGAAGACTCCTCTTGGACTTGCTGAATATGACGAATGCAGACTCTGGTTCCACGGTTTTCCTCCGATTCAATTTGGATCTCCCAACCGTGATCTTCCACGATGCGGCGAACGATCGCCAGTCCCAGTCCGTGCCCTTCGGAGCGCCCCGAAACGTATGGTTTAAAAATATCAGGTAACAGCTCGGACGCGATTCCTCGTCCGGTATCAGTAATGGAAAATTGTGCGCTGTTCCCCTGAAAAACGCCGTTTAGCGTGATGTGGTCTTCGGGCCGACAGGCCTGAATGGCATTGCCGAGCAGGTTGGTAATCACTTGAGTAAGCATGCCCGAATCAGCCTGAATAAACCCGGCGGGGATTTCGTTGCGGATGACCACGCCCGCCTCTTGTGCATCAACCTCCATCAGCTCGCAAATTCGGGCGGCGACATCCAACAGACTGGTGGCGGTGGGGCTGGGTTTGCGAATCTTTGAAAAGGCAAGAAATTCGCCCAGCCGAGCGGTGGCGGTATCGGCCTGTTCCATAATATCTTCAGCCTTTCGGCGAATTGCTTCAGACGTCGTGGTGTCGGTTGAAACCTGTTGCGCCAATCCACGAATAATCCCGAGCGGATTTTTTGTTTCGTGGGCCAGTCCCGCGCCGGCCAATTGGAGCTCGTAGAGATGTTCGTTCCGTTGGTTTTCGCGATCTAACTGAAGCGTCAGATCACGGTTCCGGAGCATAAAAACCCACGCCGCAACCAACACGATAATGGCGGTAGTTCCTGTGGCCAACAACAGAAAGGTGCGGTGGCGATTCTCCTCCATCCGGGCCTTAAATGTTTCGGTCTGAAGCCCGATGAGGAGCTGCTGATTGTGCCCGGTCATATCAACGACGGTAAGATCGTTCGTTTGACTGCGCTGCCAACCCCAGCCACGCCCTTGACCGGATGGAGCATGATTTTGCAGTTGGATGGTTTTCCAGAGCCAATAGGTTTCTTGATCTAACAGCCATCCATTCTCCCCTTCCGTTAAGGGCGGCTTGACCGTTCCGAAATCGGCAATATCGTTGCCCTCCTGAAGAATCCGGATATGGTTGAGCGAGGTCGTTTCGACAATGGTTTCAAGAATTTCGGCGATCCGTTCTCGATAGACGGTTCCTTGGCGCATTTCCGACTGGAGACTGCCCTGTAGCGCACCAAAAATGGCCTCTGCCGTCAGGTTCATTTCATACTGGGTTGTCTCCCGGATCCGCCCGAGTTCTGCTTTTCCCCAGCTGAACAACAGCAGCAGGAGAATCAGGCTAACACTAAATGGGATCACATTCCGTTTCATAGGTTGATCATAATAAAATCCGCTCTTCTGTAAAGGCCTCAAAAAATGAATACGGCGAAACCGCAGTGTCTACTGCGGTTTCGCCGTATTCGAGACTATTTCGCCGCGCCTTTTCCCTTCTGGGTACCGTCGCAGGTTCCATCGCAGGTTCCGCAACTGCCGTCGCGCTTTTGCTGTTTTTGCTGATCGTGTGTGTAGGTTCCGTTGCCACAGCTGCCATCTTGTTTCTGTTCCTGTGTGCACGTTCCTTTTCCTTTACCCTGTCCGCCACCGCCATTTCCGTTTCCGTTGCCGCCTTTTGCTTCTGCCATAATGGCGCCACATGCGATTGCTGCGATGATTGTAATCAGTTTGTAGTTCTTCATAACTATCTCCTTTGTATCTGTTTCAGGTGGGTTCATCCCATCCCGCGCCTTGAACCATTCAAGAACTGATCTCTATATTGCAGCAAGCGTGCCATTACATTAAGATGCTTGTTTCAAGGTATTTGTGAATTTACCGACGTGCGCACATTTTGCGCACTACCGAAATTATGCGCACTGACTGCGCACTATTTTTCCTCAAATAGAGCCGCCGCCTCATTTCAAGGCTGCGTCGGTCTATGTGTATCGATATTTGAGCACGAAGTCAAAAGTGCCAGTCCCGTAATCGAAAAAAATAGCATAAAAAGCGGTGGGTAGAGGATGATCAGCGTGGAAACGAACGGCTAAATTTTGACCGCTCGGGGTTTGGGAAACCCATACTCACTCCCTGATCTCATTGATCAGGGAAAATTCGAATTTGCGTTTTTGTGGATTGTTTCGGGTTTCGGAATTAGGGCTTAGGATTTTCGCAACCGGAAGAACTCTTTCGCGTAATTTCGAGTGTTTCGCGATCAATCTACTCGGTTCGCTGTTTTTACGCGACGAGGACGAAGAAAGCGATTTCAGCAAAAAAAACAGAAAGCGCAATACCAGTTGACGCCCCCGGCAAAATCCCATTAACTGCCCCGGATATGCGATAAGGTTTAAATTGCGTCAGCGCAACGGTTGGGTTTTCCGTCCGCTGACTCGGCCGCGTTCGGCCCTTAACTCGATGAACGAAAAAACAATACATTTTGAAAATGCCAGTGAGGCGCGCGAGGTCGGTACGCCGCTGGACCGCATGACCGAGCGGATTGAAAGTGATTTTCAGCTCAAGCTGATCATTCGCGATCTGATTGTACGTCTGGAGGGTCCGGAGGAGTCGGTGGAAACTGTGGCCGATTTTATTGAGGATCTGCGCACGGCGCGCAATCATACGCAGCTGGATCACCGGGCGGTTGCTTATGCGTACGACGCGCTGACCCGCGGCGAAAAAAAGGTTTTTGAAAAGCTGGCGAGCATCCGTATTGATGTCGGCCAGCGCAAGCCGTCGATTTTTCCCAAGACGCTCGGTCAGCAGATTTATCTGGATGCCATGCAGAAAAACTCCGTGACCTTCGGCATCGGCCCGGCGGGCACCGGTAAAACGTATTTGGCGATGGCGATGGCGGTCTCGGCGTTGCTGAAGGAGGAGATCAGCCGGATCATTCTTACACGCCCGGCGATTGAGGCGGGCGAAAATCTGGGTTTTCTTCCCGGCGATCTTCATCAGAAGGTGGCCCCTTATTTGCGGCCGTTATACGATGCGCTTTACGATATGCTTCCGGCGGAAACGATTGAGAGCTTTATTGAGCGCGGGATTATTGAGGTGGCACCGCTGGCGTATATGCGCGGCCGCACACTGAACCATGCATTTATCATTCTCGACGAAGCGCAGAATACGATTCCGCAGCAGATGCTGATGTTTCTGACGCGACTGGGCTTTGATTCGCGATGTGCGATCACCGGCGACCTGACGCAGATTGACCTGCCCAGCCGCAGCGTCTCGGGCCTTAGCGAGGCCCGCTCCATTCTCGGCAACATTGATGGTCTGGAGATCGTCGAACTCAGCGAACGCGATGTGGTTCGCCATCCTTTGGTACAGAAAGTCATTGAAGCCTATCGGGAAAAACGAGCCTCAACAACCCCCTGAGGATTCCATGAAAAAGAGCATTACAAAAAAACGATACAAGGGCATCGCGGAACGCAAAGCCTCCACGAAGAAAGCCCGTGTAATTCCCTACAAGAGTCTCGGAATGGGCCTCGTCCTCTGGCTGCTGACCACATGGATCTTTTTCGGTAAAGGCACCGTACCAACCATCCCCGAAAAGCTTGACGAACGCGCGAGCGCGACCATTGTTTCAAAGGTTGCATTTCAGTGCGAAAACCTCAGCGAAACTGCACTGGCAAAAGAAGAAAAACAAAAGTCGGTCCCGCCTGTATTCACACTGGACCCGCAACCAGAACAAAAAGCGGTCGAAAAAGTTCAGAGTATATTCACTCAGCTGGAACAATATGCTGCCGCCACACCGGATGAACAAACCGCAAAGCTCAACATAATGGATGCACTGCTTCAGGGCTCTGAAATCACCATTCGGGCAGAGGAATTTATCGATACTTTCCCTTCTAACGTCATCGCATCTGTAAAGGAACAGCTGCTCACCAGCATTCCCGAAGTGATGAGAGACGGTATATTATCTGACGAAAATCGAAATGGTCTCTCCGGCAAATCGCTTTCAATCGGCTCTTCCCGGACGGTTGCGATCGACGACCTTCATTCACGCGACACCGCTATCGCAAGCATTCTTGCTCCTTACAGGGGCGGTGCCCCGAGGGCCCTGCTTGAAACGCTGTTAAACTCGCTCATACAGAAAAACCTCACGTACAACGCCAAGGCGACCGATGAAAAGAAGCTCCAGGTTGCAGAAAAAGTCGCACCCGTCATGGAGTTTCACCCGAAAGGAGAAGTATTGATCCGCGCCGGCGAACAGGTTACAGCGCAAACCGAACTGCTGCTGAAAACGCATGCACAGGTTCTTGAACAACAACAAGAGGGCTCAGAACAAACCCTCGAACTGATCGGCAACGCACTCTTGCTGCTCGTCGCACTCTCCTGCACCACTGCGATGCTGCATATTGTTAACCCGGCAATCATCCGGAATATCGACAAGCTACTGCTCTTTATCCTCCTTTCCGCATTCACTATTGGAGTGAGCCGCCTGATCACCTATCTTTCGGTCAGTCGTTCACTGTTACCTCCGTCGACCATCATGTACATGATTCCCGAGGCGCTGGCCATTATGCTTTGCGCTATTCTGCTGGGCGGAAGCGCCGCGATCTGTTTGGGATTCTGGACCAGTTTTTGCATTGCCATTCTGCTGGAACATTCCTTTTCTGCGTTCGCGCTCGGTATGGCCATCACGGTTACCGCTGCCACCGCTACGCGCAAGATCCACCGCCGTGCCAGCCTGTTCCGTGCCGGGCTTTGGATCTGCACGGCCAAAGTGCTCTACGTCCTTCTTGCGGCCTTACTGGAGAATCAACATATCTCCGTGGTGGGTCGGCAGCTTTCCGCCGCTGTTTCCGCCGTAGCCCTCTCCTCCGTGTTAACACTGCTTCTCATTCCGCTGTTTGAAAAACTCTTCAAAATCACCACGGATATCACCTTACTGGAGCTCTCCGACATGGGGGTTCCGCTGCTTCAGAAGATGGCCATGCAGGCTCCCGGAACCTATCATCACTCGCTCATGGTTGCCACACTGGCCCAAAACGCCGCGGAGGCCATTGGAGCCAACGCGCTGCTGGCCCGCGTCTGCGCCTACTATCACGACATCGGGAAGATGGCTAAACCGGAATTTTTCACCGAAAACATTCAGCAAAAAGAAAATCCGCACGATGAGCTCTCTCCGCACATGAGTGCACTCGTGATCTCCTCGCATGTTAAAGAAGGGCTTGCGCTCGCCAAACGCAACAAGCTTCCTCAGCCTATCCTCGATGCCATTGAACAGCATCATGGAAACGGACTCATTTCTTACTTTTATTATAAGGCGAAAAAACAGGCTGAAAACGATTCCTCGTCCTCAAACATGGCCGATCTGATCAACGAAAGCGACTTCCGTTACGGCGGAGCTCCGGCCGTCACACCCGAAATGACCATCCTTTCGCTGGCGGACGCCTCCGAGGCCGCCTCACGCTCCATCGAGAAACCGACCCCGCAGAAAATCACCAACCTGCTGGATGAAATTTTTGCCACAAAAATGCGGGATGGACAGTTGGACCACTCCGACCTCACCATGGCCGAAATAACCGCCATAAAGCAGTCCTTCGTCTTTTCGCTCACCAACATGCTCCACGGGCGCATTCCCTACCCGAAAGACAATGAAAACAAGCATTCAAAATCAACAGAAAAACCATCCGATTCAACTAAAAAACCTGTATAAACTCGCGGATTTTCTCGGAGACAAACTGGAATCCGCAACGGCTCAGAATCGCTGGAGCGAAGTTTGTATCGTGCTCGTGGATGATGTCGGCATTACACAGATTAACCGTGAATATTTCGGCAAGGAGCGCCCGACCGACGTGATCAGCTTCCGCTACGATCCCATTCCCGGAGAGGAAGAAGCGTGGAGCGGCGACCTGATCATTAATGTTGACCGCGCGGTTCAGGTTGGTCCCGACCACAATGGAACCGACGATGAGCTTGCGCTCTACATCGCCCACGGCTTCGATCATCTCAGCGGGGCGGAAGACGACACCGAGGAAAAAAGGAGCCGGATGCACGCCACAGAAACTGAATGGCTTCGCGAAGCGGGCGCTTTAACCCAAGCCCTGTTTGCCTGATTGGTGTACCGGTCTCCGAAATTTTTACCAAAGATAAGGGTTGCACGACTTCGGGGGCACGTGTAGGTTCTGCGCCTGATTTTGCAACTAAATAGACTCGAAGAGGTTTGTCATGAGAATTAGAAGAGCAATGCGCAAGAAGCCCCTGCGCCGC
>JAFGWS010000186.1 GCA_016937035.1 Pontiellaceae bacterium | reverse complement strand
TTTCGATGGGCCGTTATCGGTTTCCATTTCAATGGACGGTTCAAAAATTGCAAAGGGATATGCGCTGGGCTTTTTTGCTGAAATAACGGGGGAAGTCACATCGAACTGCTGGGCCTTCGGCGACGGAGAATCCTTGCCGAACGCAACCTATCCGGAACATGCGTGGGTAGAGGCAGGAAACTATGACGTGGTACTGACGGCGTGGAATGACGATTTCCCGGATGGAGTTTCGGCCACGGCGCAGGTTCAGGTGGTCGCTTCCAGCACCTATTATGTGGATGCTGGCAACGCTTCGCCTGTTGCTCCGTACACCAGCTGGGCAACGGCGGCAACCAACATTCAGGATGCGGTGGATGTTGCGGATGACACATGGGGAAGCACCGTGCTGGTTGCCGATGGGTTCTATACTGCCGGCGGAGCGGTTACGCCCGGATTTTCCTGCATGAACCGCGTGGTCATCACCAACGATATTACCGTTCAGTCCGTCAACGGTCCGGAATATACGTATATCGTCGGAGAAGGGCCTTTGGGCAGCAACGCCGTGCGTGGAGTATACATGAGTTCCGGTGTTCTTTCCGGTTTCACCATCACCAATGGACACACCATGACCTCCGGACAGATTTACTATGATTGCATGGGCGGCGGTGTGAGCCTCAACGCCGGTGACGGACCGACGATTCGCGGGGGTGACGGACTCGTTACAAACTGTATTCTTACCGGTAATGCTTCCTATGATTCAGGGGGTGGAAGCTACAAGGGTTCCCTGAGCCATTGTATATTCACAGGCAATACCAGCGCAATAGGAGGTGGCGGAAGTTATAATTGTTCGCTGTATAACTGCAACCTCAGCGGAAACTCGGCCAAATATGGCGGCGGGATGTACTATGGAACGGCGAACAACTGCACCCTCAGCGGGAATTCGGCCGAATTTGGCGGCGGGATATATGCTGGAACGGCGAACAACTGCACGATCAGCGGAAATGCCGCTGAGGAGGACGGCGGCGGGATGGCGGGCGGCACGGCGAACAATTGCATCCTCAGCGGAAATTCGGCCGAATATGGCGGCGGGATGGATGGCGGCACGGCGAACAACTCTACCATCAGGGGGAATTCGGCCGGACACGGCGGCGGGATGAGTTATGGAACGGCAGACAACTGCACCATCAGCGGGAATACGGCTACCTTCGGCGGTGGGGTTTATGGGGATCATAATGCGCCAGCGACAGCGAACAATTGCATTGTTTGGTACAATACGGCGACTTCAGGGAAGGATCTATATGATACAACGGCAAGCTATTCCTGTTCGCCCGACGTGACGCACGGTTCAAATGGCAACATAACCAATGCGCCGGCGTTTGTGGATGCGGCGAATGGGAATTATCGATTGGTGGAAGGGTCGCCGTGCATCGATACAGGATCCAACGCGTATGTGGTTGGATCATTCGATCTGGCAGGGATGCCGCGTATCGTCGGCGGCGTGGTCGATATGGGGGCCTACGAATATGAACAGGTCTGGCTATTAATCACCCTTCCGGCTGGGGCTTGCGAGGGAGATGGTTTGTTGAGTGCTGCCGGCTCGGTGAGCATTCCTTTGCCGGCCGCAAGCAATCTGGTGGTCAATCTTGTGTCGTCGGATGTGTCGGAGGTTGTGGTTTCCAATACAGTCACGATCCTGGCCGGAGAAACAAATGCGGTGTTCGATCTGGATATCCAGGATGACGGGCTCCTCGATGGCTCAAGGGAAATCAGCATAATGGCCTCGTTGACCAATTATGCCGAAGGTGTTGCCTCAATCCGGGTGGACGATAACGAAACAACCGAGTTGTCGTTGTCATTGCCTTCATCCATCACGGAAAATGCCGCCTGGATTTCGGGTGCCGTTTTCTCGGCAATTGCTCCCGATGTGGATGTGCTGGTTCAATTGACGTCCGACCATGCAGAGCTGATCGAGGGCTCGGTTGTAACGCTTCCTGCTGGATTGACGAACGTCGCGTTTTCCCTTCAGATCATGGACAACTCGCTGATTGACGGAGACCGAACCGTGGCGATTGAAACGCAGGTCGTAGGCTGGCAAAACGCAACTTCCATTGTATCGGTCGTTGATAATGAACCCATGATCTTGAGTTTAGTTCTTCCGGAATCCTATATCGAAGGCGTTGGCACTCAAACCAACGCCGGGAGCGTGTCCGTGTCCGGCGTTCTCGCGGAGGATCTGGTTGTTGAACTATCCAGCTCTGATGAGGACGAAATGTCCCTTCCTTCCTCGGTGGTGATCCCTGCCGGGGAATCCTCTGTTATGTTTGACGTTGAAGTCGGGGATGATGACGAATCCGATGGTGCGGCATTGGTTACGCTAGCAGCCCAGTCGCCGGGGTACGAGTCGGCCAACGCGGAAATCACCGTGTTGGACAACGAGGTTCATCATCTTTCCATTGATGGCTTGTCGGAGGATCATTTACTGCTCTCGCCGGTTTCGATAACGGTTTCGGCAAAATCCATTGATGAATATCCTGTGGCCGGGTATGCGGCTGAAATCAGTCTCTCTGCGTCCGGCGACCGAGGCAGTGTGGAGGTTGTTCCCGGAACACTTACAAATATGGTCGATGGAGTTGTCTCTGAAGCCGTGGCTTTCGGTAATATCGGAAACAGTGTCGTATTGATTGCCGATGGCGGCGGGATCTCCATCACGAGCGCTGTATTCGATGTTGTTAGTCCGCAAATCATAATTTCACACGAGCCCTTGACCAATATTCTGGTCGTGGCCGGTGAATCGGTCTCAAGAACGATGACGGTGTCCAATGCGGGAAATGCCGCCTTGGAATATACGATTTCCGGGTTGGACCCATCCTTGATTGCCTATTATCCTTTCAATGGCAACGCAGCTGACGAATCGGGCAATGGACATGACGGAACGGTGAATGGTGCTGCGTTGACCCAGGATCGCTTCGGCAATACCAACAGCGCCTATCTGTTTGATGGTCTGGACGACTACATTGAAGTACCCGATAGTACCGACCTCAGACTGAGCGGTACCGATTTTTCCATCAGCGCCTGGTTTTACGAAACCGAACGCAATGCTTCTGCATTGGATACGTTGCTCGCCAAGCGCAACCTCTATCCCTCCCTTGAGGACGGATGGTTTTATGGGGTGACGGGGCAAACCTTTGGGGGGAATATTCCCGGAAAATTGCGATACTTCGTGTCCGGCGGCGATGACCCCTATTGTACTGGCACCAATATTCTTTCCCTAGGGGAATGGCATCATGCAGTGATGACCTATGAGGTAGAAGTTCAAACAATACGGTTTTATGTGGACGGAGTTTTGGATTCGGTCCATCCCAATATGCCGACTCCCAACGCGACAACCAGCATGAACCTGTTCATCGGAAGAGACAGTCGGGGGGAATATAATATTTTCCACGGCGCCATTGACGATATCAGCATCTACAATCGTGCATTGTCGGAAGAAGAAATACAGGAGCTGTACGATCCTCCGACGGATGTCGATCTGAAATCCGGCCTCGTGGCCCATTATCCGTTCAATGGCAGTGCGTCCGACGAATCGGGCAATGGGCATGACGGAGCGGTCAGTGGCGCAGGGTTGACCCAGGATCGCTTCGGCAATGCCGATTGCGCCTATCTGTTCGATGGCGTAAACGACTATATTGAAGTGCCGGACAGCACCGACCTTCGATTGAGTGGAACCGATTTTTCCATCAGCTCTTGGGTTTGTGAAACGGCAAGAAGCCTAACCGTTCAGGACGCCATCATCGTCAAGCGTGGAAGCGGCAATTTGAATGGTTGGTTCCATTCATTATTGGGTGCGGAGAAAGGAAAAGATGCTGGGAAGGCATTCTACCAGGGATCCGGTGGATTAAATCCAAGTGCAATCGGCACTTCCGTTGTGCCATTGAGCGCATGGACGCATGTGGTGGTCGCCTATGATCTGGATACCCAAACGATGCGGCTGTACGTCAACGGTGTTCTTGATTCCGAAACGAAGAACATTCCTTCCCCGAATGCCGCAACGACCGCGAACATGTTCATCGGTCGGGACAGTACGTCGACATCGTATGCGTTTCACGGTGCTATCGACGATATCCGCATTTACAACCGGGCGTTGTCCGGTGTGGAAATTGAAAGCCTATACAACGAAGTACCATCGGCAACATGGCTATCCGCGGTTCCCGGATCCGGTGTAGTTCCGGCCGGGGCCGGGCAGGAAGTCCATGTCACGTTTGATGCCGGCGATTTCGCTTCGGGGGACTATGTGTCTGGTGACATAAGACTGATCTGCAACGACCCGGTTTCGCCGACGAATGTGCTTATGGCGTCAATGTTGGTGCTTCCGCCTGCGCCGGTCATCAACGAAGAACCGGTGGCGGAATACGGTACCTCCAACACGGTTTCGTGGATCGCTATTCCGGGTTCTGTCCAATACGAGGTCGAAATGGTGGAAACAACCAATTCCCCCGCGTTGCAGCAATCGGGCTGGATCAGCGAAACGAGCCATACCTTCGCGGGGCTTACTGTCGGATCGACCTATTGCTACCGCGTCCGGGCGGCAATCATCCACAATGACACGGTTTATGCGGGCGCGTGGTCCGACTGGACCTGGTCGACCCAGATTCCCGTTGTCGACGGCGATGGCGACGGAATTCCCGACTGGTGGGAAGAGGAATTTTTCGGCGGCACGGGGGGAGCAGATGAAACAAGCGACTCCGATGGCGACGGCCAGTCGGATCTGGCCGAGTTCATTGCCGGAACGAACCCGACCAATTCGGGATCCCTCTTCGAGCTCGACGCGGGGTCCGACTCGACCAACGATTGCTTCATCGTCTCCTGGGAGGCCGTGACGGACCGGGTTTACAGTGTCTGGTGGACTGCTGCACTGACCAACTCCTACTCCCTGCTGGAAACAGATATCCACTATCCGCAAAACAGCTATACAGACGAATGTCACCAAGTGGAAAGCCAAGGATTCTACAAGGTGGAGGTGGGCCTCGAATAGGCCGTAGCTCGCTTAAGTCTATATAAAAAGCCACCCCTTTGAAAAAATCGTTTTCCAAGGGGTTTGGTTTTTTGCATGGGTCACGTGTCGATGAATAAGCAGCGCCTTGATGCAACATATTTTCATCTCATCCGCCGAATCGGTGGTCCATTCGACTTTTTTACCCACCGGGTCGGCGGGAAGCCCATATTCAGTTGCCGGAGCGATTGGAAAGGCCATTTTGTTGTTGCAGGGCGGAAATGAGCAGAAACGTTATCGACATTGCTCCGGCACATCCATATTTTCTTCGCTTATAAATTTGGAGGATACGCTATGCTTAAATATTTGTTGCTCCTCGTGGCTGCTGTGACCGTGATGGGAGGATGTTTGCCTAGAGAATCGTCAGAACCTGTGAAAGAAGAAAGGAATGTCGTTATGATTTTAATGAAAACCTCTGAGGGAGAGATTAAGCTGGAACTGGATCCGGAAAAGGCCCCGAAAACGGTGGAAAACTTTTTGAGCTATGTGAAGGAAGGGCACTATACCGGGACTATTTTTCACCGCGTTATCGGTGACTTTATGATTCAGGGCGGCGGTTTTACTGAAGCGATGCAGCAGAAGCCTGCGCCGCGCATGGTGGAAAACGAGGCGAAAAACGGGCTAAAAAATGTGGTCGGCAGCATCGCCATGGCGCGCACATCCGTTCCGCACAGTGCCAGCGCCCAATTTTTTATTAATGTAGAAGACAATGCGTTCCTTGACTATCCCGGACAGGATGGATGGGGCTACTGCGTATTCGGCAAGGTGGTCGAGGGAATGGATGTCGTCAACAAAATCAAGAAGGTGCAAACGCGCACTTTTAATGGGATGAGGGATGTTCCGGTTGAGCCGATCATCATTGAGTCGGTTTCGATCATCGAAGATTTATGAAGAACGGCGAGACACGCAGAATAGTACCGGAATCGATTGCGGCTTGGGCGGCCATGGCGATTTTGTTTTCGTTTGAGCTGTCGGTGCTTTTAGGCGGACTGGAGATTAAAGGCGCAGACGTGGAACGGGTTGCGCCGTGGGCCTATTCGCTCTATTCCCGATTGGTGGGGGAGCATCCGGATCAGGTTTTAAACCGAATAAAGCGGGACGATTTTAATGAGGAAGCCGCGATTAAAGCGGTAAAAACGGAGACCGAATCCGCTCCTGTTTTTCTACTCTCGCCAGAGGATTTCTCGGCGGAGGAACCCGATGCGTTTGAGTGGCCGGATCTTTATGAAGAGGAGATCGATCCTGTCTGGCCGGATCTGACACCCACTAACACGCCTCCGATGGAGGAGGAGCCGACGGAGGGGCAACCCGCCGAAGAAGCAACGATTGACGACTCGCCGGTTGTTGAGCCTCCCGTTGAAGAGCCGGCCGCGATTGAGGATGCGCCGATCGTGGAGTCTCCAGTTGAAGCGCCCGTGATTGAGGAGGAGCCGATTGTTGAGCCTCCCGTTGAAGAGCCGCCGATTAACGAACCAGTGGTTGAAGAGCCGCCGGAGAGAAAAGTGATTCCGGTGGGTTAAACCTGCCAATAGGCGAGAAATTCAATATTGCCTGCGGGGCCTTTGATCGGCGAATCGCATAGGCCCAGCCATTGAAAGCCCAGCTCTTCCGTTCCGAATCGCTTGATCTTTTCGATGACTTCCTGATGGATTTCCGGATCGCGCACAACGCCGCCTTTGCCGACCTGCTCTTTGCCCGCTTCAAACTGCGGCTTGATGAGCGAGACAATATGTCCGCCGGGCCGCAGTAGATTTTTCAGCGGCGGAAGAATGTTGGTGAGCGAGATGAAGGAGGTGTCGATGCTGCAGAAGTCGGCCCTTTCGGGAATATCTTCTTCGGTGAGATGGCGGGCGTTGGTGTTTTCCATCACCACAACGCGTGGATCCTGCCGCAGTTTATAATGCAATTGATTGGTTCCGCAGTCCACGGCATAAACCTTGGCGGCCCCGTGCTGGAGCATAAAGTCGGTAAATCCGCCGGTGGAGGAGCCGATATCGAGACAAACGGCATCCTTAAGATCAAAGTGAAATTGGTTCCACGCGCCCTCAATTTTCAGTCCGCCGCGGCTGACATATTTTTCCTTTTCCTTCACAAACAGGGCGGCGTCGTCGGGATACTGGTGCCCCGGTTTGTTGGCGGGTTGATCGTTCACCCGCACCATACCCGCGCGGATCAGGCGCTGGGCCTGTTCGCGGCTCTCGGAAAATCCATGAAGGACAAGCAGTTGGTCTAGTCGTTGTTTCGGCATGAGCGGCATTTTTGATGAGGCGAGCGGGCGGATCAATCTATTTGCGGGAAAATCTCTCGGTATTAGAGCTGGTTCGAAAAGAAGTAATTTGTATAATGGAACACGGCTGTTTTTTGGCGGTCGACGGTTGTGTTTATATTAAATTTTGCGAAATTGTTGTGATTGATTTACATGTACATTCTGTTTATTCCGACGGCTCATACACGCCCGCCGAACTGCTGAGCATGGCGGAAGATCGAGGAATTACGGCGCTGGCGCTGACGGACCACGATACCGTGGGCGGCGTTCCGGAATTACTTGAGCTCGCGGAAAAATCGGTGGTGGAGGTGGTTCCCGGGATTGAGCTGAGCGCAGAATGCCGCCGCGGGACGATGCATATTCTGGGGTATTTTATCGACCACACCTGCGATATTCTTCTGGATAAGATTGAAAAAGTGCGAACGGGGCGTGCAGAGCGCAATTTGGAAATTCTCAAGCGGTTGAATAAACTGGGCTATGTGCTGATGTGGAGCGATGTGGTGGAGTCCGCCGGATGCGATGTCGTGGGACGCCCTCATTTTGCGGATGCGCTGATGAAGCGCGGCCATATAAAGTCGCGCAAGGAGGCGTTTGATATCCTTTTGGGGAAGGGCAAGGCGGCCTATGTTGAGCGCTATCGTTATACCGCCGTGGAATGCATTGAGCTCATTCACGCTGCGGGCGGTATGGCAGTATTGGCGCATCCGGCCACCATTCAGATGCCGGACGATCAACTGAAGGGATTGATTCGCGGGCTTAAGCAGTGTGGACTCGGCGGTCTTGAGGTGTATTATGCCGAGCATAAGCCGGAAAATATTCGAAAGTTTAAACGCTGGGCTGATGAGCTGGAGCTGCTCTGCACGGGGGGAACAGACTTTCACGGTGCCTGTACGCCCGATTTAAAGCTGGGCAGCGGATTTGGTAATCTTCATGTTCCGGATGAGATTCTTGTGCGCTTGAAAGAGGCGGCTCATCGTTCGGTTTCCGGAGGTTGAGCGGAGTTTAAGAAAGCATGCTGAAAGCGAGGTGGGTTCATGAAAAACGGAATTCTTGTTTTGGTTTTATGGGCGCTCGGTTGCGCGGCGAATGCAGAAGAGCTGACGCTGAAGGCGTCCAAAGATTCTTTTGGGCGCAGTAATGAACGTATACGCAACAGCGGTGGAAGCTTGACGCTATATGTCGCGCAGTCCTCGAACATTCGTGCGCTGATCGCTTTTGATCTCTCCGGCGTAACCAACACGATTGAAAGCGCCGTTTTTCGATTTCAGCAGAAAGAGCTCAATGAAACCCCGGTCTCGCTCACGGTTGCGCCGATGGTCCAGACCGAACGGAACGCCGCGTGGAAAGAGGGGCGTGGAGCGCTGGGGGCGCAGGGGCAAAATGCGCTGGAAGGGGAATCCTGTTACGGCCACAGCGCCTTTCCGAAAATTCAGTGGGAGAGTGCGCCGGATAAACCCGTGATCGATTTGGCGGCGGCCTCGCTCTGGCGCAAGGCGCTCGTTTCCGGGAAACGGATGGAGTGGAAAGCGGAGCAGTGGGTTGAAATCAAGATCAGCGATTCGGCGTGGCTGGAGAAAATTCGCACGTCAGAACATCCCATCGTCACCTTCGGCCTCTGGGGCTCGTCCGGGAAAGGATATTACAGCATTAACGCAAAAGAGTCAGGGAGGGCTCCGGAGCTGGTGCTTACATTGAAAGACGAAAAAGAGGCAGAGGAGAGCAAATGAGATCTTTTGTAGATGTTGAACCATCCAAACTGCAGGGAAACCCGATTGAACGGATCGGTACGGACTGGATGCTGATTACCGCCGGAACGCCGGAACGCTTTAATACGATGACCGCAAGCTGGGGGGCGATGGGCGTCATGTGGTTTAAGCCCTCCTGTTTCTGCTTTATTCGTCCGCAGCGCTACACCTTCGAATTTATGGAGCAGCACGAGGCCTTTACGCTCTCCTTCTTTTCCGGCGAATACCGCCCGCAGCTCAATCTGTGCGGATCGCGCTCCGGGCGCGAAATCGACAAGGCCGCCGAGTGCGGTTTTACGCCGCGCGCCGCAGAAAATGGGTCCGTCTTTTTCGACGAAGCCCGCCTCGTGATCGAATGCCGTAAAATGTATTTTCAGGACCTCGATCCAAAAGGCTTCCTCAACCCGGCCATTGCTGAGTGCTATCCCCAAAACGACTATCATCGCATGTATATCGGCGAGATCACCCGCACCGCGGTGGAAAAGGAATATCTGGCGTCGCTGTTGTACTCTGAAAATCCATGAACATCAGAAACCACTAATTCGCACTAATCTCCACTAATAATTAGTGCCGATCAGAGAAGATTAGTGGTTTAAGCATACGAAAACTTAAGCGTTGCTGTGCAATTGAGTTCCTTAGACAACGACGTTTTCGAGCAGGGCCCGGGTGACGTTTTCAAGCGAGTCGGTCACGGCATCGGCTTCGAGAAGATAGCCGCGGTCATAGCTGTTGGTGACGGCGAGCACCTTTAAACCGGCCCCTTTAGCGGAAATAATGCCGGCCGGAGTGTCTTCAATCGCAATCGCGGTTTCGGGGTTGCTGATGCCGAGTTTTTTGAGCGCGAGGCAATAGGGCGCGGGGTCGGGTTTGCTTTTATCGGTATCTTCTGCGGTGACGATGATGGTAAACGCACCGGCGATTCCAAGTTGTTCGAGGATGGGGTCAATGTCGCTTCTGAGCGCGCCGCTGCAGAGGGCAATGGGCAGGCGGGGCGAAATGCTTTTAATCAGTTCCACGGCGCCGGGCAGGGGAACGGCTTCTCCGTTTTCGATGAAGCGCTGGAGCAGATCGGCCTTTTGGTTGATCAGCTCGGTGAGCTTTCCAGGGGCGAGCACCTCTCCGTTCGCTTTATAGGCTTCGCGGAAGGCGTCGCGGTCGTCGAATCCGATGTAGGTATCGCAGTAAGCTTCCCACGAAATCGATTTTCCCTTGGGATTCAGCACCTCGTTAAACGCACGGAAGTGCAGGGGTTCGCTATCCACAATAATTCCGTCAAAATCAAATATTACAGCTGCCAGCATTTTGCATCCCCCGTTCATTGTTATTTTCAGGCAGAATAATGGAGTGGAAGAATGATTCTCCCATGCGTCCACAAAGATAAATTATTCTGTCATAAAATCATTCTGTCTTCCCTCTGCTCCATCTGAGTCCTGAAATCTATTGCAGTTTCTGCCATGCTTCGTCGAGTCGCTGCGCGGAAATTTTCTGCGGCGTCTTAATTTCCGGGGCGAAGCGGTTGACGCGGAATTCCTCCAGCAGCATGGCAAATTCGAGCAGTCCGTAGGCCTGAGAAATGTTATCGCTCTCCAGCAGCTTTTCGCTGAGTCGGCTTTGGAACGGCTCGATTTCCTCCAGCTTGCGCAGGTCCGCCGGCGGATTGTTTCGAATGCGCTGGATGCGCATCTGCATGGCCTTGAGATAGCGCGGGTAGCGCCCGAATACATCGCGGGTCTGCAGGAAGCCCGGACGGAACAGAAAGGCCAACTGCATTTCCAGATCGTGCAGCGTGTCAAAATCGGCGGAGAGACCGGCGATCGCGCTCACAATGGCCTCGCGCTGCTCAATCATGGTTTCAAGCAGCCGCGAATTTTCGTCGAGCGTTTCATAAAGCACCGTTCGGGCGTAGGCCGCGCGTTCGGAAAAAATCTGCGCATCGCGAATGGAAATACGCCCGTTATGGGTCAGCGCCTCAACGGCGGAGAGGTTGACCAGATCAACGAGAAAATCGGAATCGATGGCCGAGAGCGTCAGTTGAAGGGTGGGCGTGAGCGGCGGGCGCTTCTCCACATATTTAACCTGATCCGCCTGCTGAATGCGAAAGAGCCGCGCCAGCCCGGCCTGATGCGATCGCTCCGCCTCGATCGGGCAGAGGAAGGCTTTGCGTCCGACGCCGGTGCGCTCATCGGTCAGCGCCGGATATCCGCGTGTCTGCGCTGCGTCGTTGGCGACAATGAATTCCGGCAGGGTATCGCCCGGCCACTTTTTCTGCGGCGCCAGCGTCCATTTCGCCAAGGCCAGCTCCGCGCTGTTCATCTGCAGATTTTGACGGTGCTCGTCCGAAACCGAGGTGTGGATTTTAACAATCTCATCGCCGTGGGTTTCAATCACCTTCATGCGCAGGAAATTGGGCAGCGCGGATTCATCAAAGTCGGAGGCATCGACCGGCAGTTTAAACTCCTGCTGAAGCCAGCGGGAGAGGGCGGAGAGCAGCGGCTGATTCGGTGTATCAACGGACCGTACGAATTTGCCGGCAGTTTGATCGATCGGGGCGATTACGGTCTGCAGGTTTTTCGGCAGGGTCCGAAGGAGGCGGTTCACCTTTTCTTCCAACCAGCCGGGAACGAGCCAGTCCGGCGCCCAGTCGGGCAAAAAGGCCAGTTTATTGGACGGGCACACAATGCCGATGCCGTCGAGCTTTTCGCCGGGATCAAAGGTGTAGATGAGCTGGAACGGCTCCTCATGAAAAATCAGCTCGTCGGGATAATCCTCGTTCCGAATCGGCGCGGATTGCGGGAAGAGGGCATCCTGCATTTTCATAACGATGCGTCGTTTGCTTTTACGCAGCCATTGTTCGAGCGTTTTTACCGAATAGACATGCTCGGGAATTATGCGGTCAAAGTGTTCGTAGATCGCGTCGGCGTCGAGCAACGCGCCGGGGCGGCGGAGCTTTTCCTCCAGCGATGCAATATCGTCGAGCATCCGTTGGTGCAGTTTGAGCCAACCGCCGTGCGTGTTCAGATTACCGGGAACGAGCGCATCGCGGATAAAGATTTTCCGCGCCTCCTCGGGGTGAATCGGCCCGAAGTGAACGTTTTTCCCGTGCGTCAGCGTCAGACCGCCGGAGACGACCGACTCTTTCGCGTAGACAAAGCCCTTTTCGGAATTCCATTCCGGTTTGGTATAAACGGATTTGCACAGGTGCGGTGCCACCGAAACTACCCATTCCGGCTTAATTTCAGCGACGATACGTGCGTAGACCTTGGTCGTTTCCACCAGCGCGAAGGTCATGACCCACTCCGGCGGTTTTTTAAACAGCGCCGATCCAGGGAAGATAAAAAACTTACGCCCGCGCGCGCCCTGCAGCTCCCGTTCTTCGCCCTTGAGACCAATATTGGCCGGAAGCCCCGCCAGCAGGCTGCGGTGAATCAGGTCATACTCCGTGTTGTTTGGCTCACCACGAAGATGGGAAGAGCGCGATGTGTTCTGATTCTTTCCCTTCGTGAGCTTCGTGTCTTCGTGGTGAATCTTCCATTTAAGGTCGCGGACGGTCTGCCGCAGGTCCTGATAGAGATTGCGCCACTCGATGACGCGGCGGTAGTTGACAAAGTTACCTTGGCAGAGTTTACGCAGCTGACCGTGCGACTGGCCTTCCTGCTCCAGGAAGTTCCATAGGTTCAGCACGGCGATAAAATCCGATTTCGGGTCCAGCCATTTTTTATGCGCCAGGTCGGCGGCCTCGGCTTTTTCGGCGGGGCGTTCGCGCACGTCCTGAATCGAGAGGAAGGCGGTAAGGATCAATACTTCGTTAAGCACGCCTTCGTCGCGCGCCTGCACCACCATACGCGCCAGATGCGGATCGATCGGGAAGCGCGAAATCTCCCGACCGAGCGGCGTCAGCCGGCGCTCCTCGTCGATCGCGCCGATATCCTGAAGCGTGCGGTAGCCCTCGTTGATGAGCGAACTCTGCGGCGGATCAATCAGAGGGAAGCGGTCGATGGGCGGAAGGCCGAGCAGGTCCATCTGGAGAATAACGCCGGCCAGCGAGGTGCGCCGGATTTCCGGGTCGGTGTAGGCCGCGCTGTTATCCAGCGTCTCCTGATCGTACAGATAGATGCAGATGCCGTCGGTGATACGGCCGCAGCGCCCGCGCCGCTGGCGCGCGCTGGCCTGCGATACCTGTTCAATCTGCAACCCCTGCACCTGCGTGCGCGGGTTATAGCGACTGAGGCGCACCAGCCCGGAATCAATCACATAGTGGATGCCGGGAATGGTGATTGAGGTCTCCGCCACATTGGTGGCTAAAATAATGCGCCGCCGTCCGCCGACTTTAAAAACGCGCTGTTGTTCACCCAGGCTGAGCCGGCCGTACAGCGGCAGCACCTCCGTCTCTTTCCAGCGCTGACCCTCCAGCTTTTTCGCGGCATCGCGGATCTCGCGCTCGCCCGGAAGAAAAACCAGTACATCGCCCTGATCGTCCACGTCCGAAATCCAGCGCAGTGCGCGCAGAATATGATTCTCCAGCTCCTCATCCTTACCCGGCGGAAGGAAAAAATCTTCCACCGGATAAGTTCGGCCTTCCACGCCGATCACCGGCGCATCGTCAAAAAAGGCGGAAAACGCTTCGGCATCGAGCGTCGCGGAGCTGATCACAATTTTAAGGTCGGGGCGCACCGGCATCAGCGTTTTCAGATAGCCGAGCAGGAAGTCAATGTTAAGGCTGCGTTCGTGCGCTTCGTCGATAATGATGCAGTCGTATTGAAGCAGGTGACGATCGTGCTGGGTTTCCGCCAGCAGAATGCCGTCGGTCATAAATTTAATGATCGTCTCGTCGCAGGTCTGATCGTCAAAGCGCACCTGACAGCCGACGCCTCGGCCATAATCCGTTTGCATCTCCTCTGCCACGCGTCGCGCCATGCCCGTAGCCGCCAGTCTTCGCGGCTGGGTAATGCCTATACGCCCGGTTTTTCCCGCTCCGGCCTCCAGCACAATCTTCGGCAGCTGCGTGGTCTTGCCTGAACCCGTTGTGCCGCAGACAATCACCACCTGATTTTCCTCAATCAGTTTGCGGATGTCGTCGCGCCGCCCCGAGATCGGCAGCAGGTCCGGATAGTCCAGCGTAAGTTTTTGATCCGCGCGCTTTTGAGCGCGCTGCAGCGCTGAAATATGCGCGGCTTTCAGCTTTCCCACAATCTGATCCGACGGCTTCTGCTCGCGGATGCGTTGGCGGACCCGCTGCATCAGGGAATTAAGCTGTGCGCGATCCCGCAGCAAAACGCCGTCGAGCGACTTTTTTACCGTATGCAGAATTTCCTTCGTTTGCGTCTGATCCATAAGAGCCGGAAATAAGGACACACCCCGCCGCCGAGTTCAAGGAATTTGCCCCGCGCATTGCGATTGTCCGGCCCGAAAACACGCAAAATTCCGTAATTAAGTGACATTCCGTTCTGATCTCGCTTGCTCCGTCTTGATCGACCGCTGGAGCGCTCAGAAACCACATCAGGCCGACTCATACTCATCGTCCCCAATTGCCCTGTATATAAGATGCTCCGACAGATAAAGCCTTTCGTCATGCGTTCCGCTCCGCCGCTCCTTTGTTCACTCACTCGTGAGCATCTATTCCTTTATTCTTGGCCTCTATTTTTTTGCTAATCCCAATTAGTGTTTGCTTCAACTCTTTAAGGTGGTCCAAATAATCATTTGGTTTGAATCCATGGACTCCTGACCACTGGTTTCCATTTTTATCTCGATAGTACCTCAACTGTTGATCGTAAGGTGGTTCTTTGTCTTTCTTGACCTGTTTTATTTTCTCCTCAACCTGCTCATCTGTAAATCCAATGTATTTATTAATAAACGGAACCTCAAATTGAAATTCTGGTTCGGGGTAAAGCTGAATGTATTCATTTTTCAAAACAAGCAGAAAGTGCCCATCTGGACAGTTTCCATCTTTCTTCTTGCCGATTCCATATTTCAGAAATAGCTCTACTCCATGATAGGCCAATGACATGATGACCTTTGCATGATGAAATGTTTCTGGGAAAGATTTGGAATTCATCATTCCGCACAAGAGAATACTGGCATCTAGATTTGCCAATCCAAGCTCGAGGCATTGCTTCGGATGTTCGAGATCTGATATTTGCCAATTTCCGATCATTTAATTTTCCTTGGCCAACGTTTACGGTGACGATTCGGTCGGAGGTGCGCTTGGCGCGCCTTCGGACAATATCTGTCCATTGTGTTGTTGGGGTTCCGGGTTCTTGCTCGTGAATTGAATGATTGCCACGGCGACAAGGGCGAACGTAGCGATGACAAGGAAAATGTTGGCGCGCAGCATCGACTTCGCGAGCTTGGTGCTGCTCAATGCGTGTTGGTTAATTGCGTCAGTGAGCTTTGTCGTCTCGTCAGCAACCTGCTGGCCGGACTGCTCCAAGGTGGAGGCCAGTTGCTGCGTCTGTTTGGTGAGCTGGTCCAAGGCCTTCTGCACATCCTGAACTGGCACACCGACGCTGCCCGGAATCCTGCTGATCTCGTGCGCGATCAACTGGAGGTCTGTCTTCTGTTCGTCAGTCATATGTCAACCCCAACATTTAATGAGTGAGCTGTTGTTATTTTTGGTTAAATCCAATTCGCAGCGCAGTTTGCAGATGGACATGGTTCGTTGCAACCCTTTTAGACCTAAGTTATTTCTGCTGACCCTTTCTGCAGGTTTGCTTACAGCTGCCTGCCTGCATTCGGGGTTGAGCGGCCAGACGTTTAAAAATAAAGGAAGAAGCATAAGGTTATTCCTTTAGTACGATGATGTTGGTATAACGTCCTTTGTTTGTGGGAAGGAGACGGACAGGCAGGATAAAATCGATTGGAGAGCATATGGAGAAGAAGCGGCATGTGTTGAGTTCGGAATCTTCGGAACGTATTTTCGGGAAGCACAGCGGATTTCGTAACCTGAAGGCGTATCGTCTTGCGGAGCTTTGCTATGATTATACCTGTCGGTTTTGCGAGCGGTATATTCCGGTGTCGGATCGACATCATGATCAGATGGTTCAAGCAGCTCGCAGCGGTTTTCAGAATATTCGCGAGGGTAGTGAGTTGAGCGCTACGACGAAGAAGCTGGAGCTTAATTTAACTAATGTAGCCCGTGGGAGTTTGGGCGAATTGCATAAGGATTATAAAAAGCACTTGCAACGCAAAGGACTGCCGTTGTGGGAGACGGATAATGCCGATCTATTTGCTGAGGCGCGGCGACTGTATCCTGAAACCTTGGCGGATGCGGCGGCGTGGGTGAATCGT
>JAFGWS010000185.1 GCA_016937035.1 Pontiellaceae bacterium | reverse complement strand
GCAGGGTGTTCTTAAGCTGATCGGTTAAAATTTCTATCGACCCCCCAACACGATGGCGGAGCCCGGGTTTTCCGGGTTCCGCCTTTTGGCATATAAAACCTGATACGTAATCGGGATGAGAGTTCCCAAAAAACAAACAAAAACAAATGAGGCAAGGATTGCAAGGATGGAGCTTTCCATTCATTATGCGACCCCATGGATAAAGAATCAGAACAAAAAAAGATCTCCCTTATCGTTCCATTTCTGAACGAGGAAGAAAACCTTCCGTTGCTGTATGAGCGTTGCCGCAGCGTTTTTGAGCCGCTTGCGGAATCCGCTGAGTTTGTCTTTATTGACGATGGAAGCACCGACGGCAGTCTTCAGTGGGTTAAAGATGCTGCAGAAAAAGACCCCGCTGTGAAATACATCCAGCTCTCCCGAAATTTCGGGCACCAGCGCGCCATTACTGCCGGCATGAACCACTGCACTGGAAATGCCGCAGTTATTATTGATGCCGACCTGCAGGATCCGCCGGAAACCATGGTTGCGCTTATTGAAAAATGGAAAGAGGGCTTCGATGTTGTCCACGCCGTACGGTCCGAACGTAAAGGAGAGAGCGGACTGAAAAAGATGCTTGCGCATCTCTTTTACCGCATCATGTCGAAAATGACGGAAGTGGAGATGACCGTTGATGCCGGCGATTTTCGTCTACTCAGTCGTAAGGCGCTGGATGCGCTTAACGGCATGCCGGAGCAGCACCGTTATATGCGGGGTCTCGCTTCTTGGATCGGATTCCGCCAAACGAGCGTTTTGTATTCCCGTGATGCACGTCACGCGGGAACAACAAAGTATCCGATCACTAAATCCATAGGGCTTGCACTCAATGCCATTACTTCTTTCAGCGGGACTCCGTTACGTTTTATTATTTATCTGGGTACCCTGCTCTGTACGCTCTCATTCGCGATAGCCATCTATCTCTTCACCGTCTGGTCGATTATTGGGCGCTCGCCCACTCACGCGGGGACTACTTATCTGACCCTTGCCATTTTCTTTGTTTCGGGGCTTCAGATGCTCTGTATGGGAATTCTGGGTCAATACATCCGTCGTGTTTTTGACGAAATCAAAGAGCGTCCGCTTTATTTGATTAGAGACAGTAATCTTTAATACCTTTAGCAGAAGGTTCTGAGCAATTAACCTTGGGGCTGCGCCTCTGATTTTAACAAGGGGAAATATGCCTTCAGTTTTTTTATAACTGCAGCTTATGGCTAAGAACGGCAACAGAAGAGCCGATGATAAAGAGATTTAGATGATGGGTTTAGCCATATTCGCGTTGATTGCCGGTCTGGCGTTGCTCGTTTGGAGTGCCGACCGCTTTGTTGACGGCTCGGCGTCCACCGCCCGCCACTTCGGTATGTCCCCGCTGTTGATAGGTATGGTGATCGTCGGTTTGGGAACATCTATCAGAACCTGAAACGAAAGGACGACCCGCTGGCAAATGCGATTGAAACGGAAGCCGCCGGAAAAACAATGCCGCTTAAACGTGCTGTTTTCTCGCTTCTTGTCGGGTTGCTGTTGCTCATTGCCAGCTCCCGAATCTTTGTATGGGGGGCCGTTGAAATCGCACAGATATTTGGTGTCAGCGACGTAATTATCGGGGTTTCAATTGTTGCGCTGGGCACCTCTTTGCCGGAGCTGGCTTCATCGCTCATTGCCGCACGCAAAGGTGAGCATGATATCGCTTTGGGAAATGTGCTCGGATCAAACCTGTTCAACACGTTGGCTGTTGTTGGGGTAGCTGGTTCGATTCATTCTTTTGCAGTAGAGCCGGAAACGCTCTCCCGAGACGTGGTTGTTATGGGAGCGTTGACCATTTCGCTTTTTCTGATCGGCTATGGATTCAGAGGACGTCAGGGGCGTATCAGCCGATTTGAAGGCACAACGCTTCTCCTGGTGTATATGGGGTATACCGCATGGCTGATCAGTAAGATAATTTCGGTTAAGACTTGATAGGTGGGTGGTGATCCGTTGATGGGTCGGTCAACAAAAAACCCTGAAACCATAATGTTTTCAGGGTGTAGGGTGGTGGAGGATATCGGGATCGAACCGACGACCTCTTGAATGCCATTCAAGCGCTCTCCCAGCTGAGCTAATCCCCCGGAAAAGGTCGCGTTTATACGCGGTCGGTTTTAGGGAGTCAATCCGGTTTGTTGAGTTTTTGATCATTCCGCACGCTGACTGTTTATGCGAATTCTATTCACAGATTGCTCAGATATTCACTGATTTCGCAGGTGCCGATCTGTTCCAATTCATGCTCATCTGGTAAATCTGCGCTAATCGGTGCAATCTCTGGACAAAATCCCGCTCTTCTGGATGTTGGATTAAGCGATGGGGACGCCGCTTTCAGTGCGCCGTTGAACACACGGAACTTGCTGCTGAGAGTCCAGTCCTCAGAGAGGATAATCATCAACCGGAGAGCCGTATGTATTAATCGTGCACGTACGGTTCGGAGGGCTATCTATTATCCATACATCGCATTTCGGATTTGCCAGACACCAACCTTCGGTTAAATACATCAACCTCTTCCAGCCTCGCCGCAACAGAAGAGTTCCCCGAGGGCCGTTGCTTTTCCTTGCAAGATAGCTGCCAAGCCCAGCGATCCATACGAGCGCATCCGCAATGCAAGGAGGTTCTTTTTTTTCGCTCCTTGCCTTGAGCTTTGAGGGCAAAAACCGTCCGATCCTGTTTCGAGAGGAACTGCGTGCAGGGCAAGGAAGGATCCGTTCGGGCTAGCAAGGTGATGATGAATAACCTCCATGCAACAATGCTCATGAGAGTCAGGCAGCAAATAAGCCGGCACGTAGTACCGCCTCCACGCTTTCAATTTCGCGCAATTTCGTCTGTTTCGAGCTCAATCTACCCGGTTCTCTGTTTTTACGTGACGAAGACGTCGCGTTTGCGAAGTGCAAATGAAGATGGGCTGGCGCGGTTCATCATTCTGTCCCAATCAAAAATCGGCATTCGGCATTCGGAAATCGGAAATTTGCTTTCACCCCCTGTTGTCAATTCTTTTAACAATAGCTTAAAACGCCATGAAATATTCTTGCTTCCCATTTGATCCCTGATTTTCAGGTAGGGTGATATTATTCCCTTGAAATCCCGAAAATCAGGAAATCGCGCCGGCGGACCCAAAATATCCCCCGACTACACCTTTCGTACTTTTTCTATCTATTTTCTGTTGGAGCGGATTTGGCGAACTGATACTTTGCCTCCTTCTGAACATTTCAACCCAAGGAAAAATATTCATGAGAGCATATAACTTCTCTGCTGGACCGGCCGTTTTGCCGGAAGAAGTATTGAAACAGGCACAGGCGGAGCTGGTCGATTACCAGGGCACCGGCATGTCCATCATGGAAATGAGCCACCGCGGTAAAGAATATTCCGCGATCCATGACGAAACTATCGCGAACATTAAAGAACTGCTTAACATTCCTGCAGGCTACAGCGTTCTCTTCCTTACCGGCGGCGCTTCCACGCAGTTTGCCATGATTCCGATGAATCTGCTCGGCGCAGGTCAGACTGCAGACTACACCAACTCCGGCGCGTGGGCTTCCAAGGCCATCAAAGAAGCCAAGGCGCTTGGCAACGTCAACGTCGTTGCCGACTGCGGAAAGGAAATTCCCACCCGCGTTCCATCGATCAATGAACTGAAACTCACGGATAACGCAGCCTACCTGCACATTACCTCCAACGAAACGATCTCCGGTGCACAGTGGAAAGTTTTCCCGGAGCATGACTGCCTGATCGCCGATATGTCGTCGGACATGCTCTCCAGACCGGTCGACGTCTCCAAGTTCGGCCTGATCTATGCCGGTGCGCAGAAAAACCTCGGGCCGGCCGGCGTCACGCTGGTCATCATAAAGGACGAGCTGGCCGACCGCTGCCCGGGAACGGTTCCAACCATGTTCCGCTACAAAACGCACATCGACGAGAATTCGCTCTACAACACCGTACCGACCTTTCCGGTCTACATCCTCTGCCTCGTCACCCGCTGGCTGAAAGCCAACGGCGGACTGGAAGGCATGAAAAAGATTAACGAGGAAAAAGCGAGTAAGCTTTATGCGGCCATCGACGCCTCGGACTTCTACAAGGGCACCGCCGTGAAGGAATTCCGCTCCGAAATGAATGTGACCTGGCGCCTGCCGAGCGAAGAGCTTGAAGCGCTGTTTGTGGCAGAAGCGGCCAAACAAAACCTCAAGACGCTCAAGGGCCACCGCTCCGTCGGCGGAATCCGCGCCTCCATTTATAACGCTTTCCCGATGGAGGGTGTCGACGCGCTGATTTCGTTTATGAAAGAGTTTGAAGCGAAAAACGGCTGATTTTAATCCACAGATTTCTCAGATTTCCACGGGTTTCTTGAACCAATCCTTGAATCCGTGAAATCTGTGGACAAATAAGTATTGCGGCTCAGCCGCAATACCCCTATAAACCCGGCCTTTCGTGCGCCCATAGTTCAATGGATAGAATGGCGGCCTCCGAAGCCGTAGATACAGGTTCGACTCCTGTTGGGCGCACCATTTCCTTCCATGATCTTGCTGATCAGGGAAAATTCGAATGTATAAACTCGAAATCCGAAACGTTCTTTCTACTTGCGCCCGCGAGCTCTATATTCCGTTTCATTCCGGCTCACCAGGAACTCTTATTATTCCAGTTTGACAATGTCCGGCGATCGAATCGCTGAGGGAGGTTGCCTTCCCAACGCTTCGCAGCACCGGGCACGCCCCCAAAAAAAGGCCGCCCATTCAGGCGGCCTTTATCTTTGGTGCGACGCAGAATAATTTATCTGATCTTTCCACCTTTGCGGCGTTTTTCGACCACTTCTTCAGCAATCGAGAAAGGAACGGCTTCGTAGTGCTCGAAGTGCATCGAGAACGAAGCGCGGCCCTGCGAGAGCGAGCGCAGCGTGTTGGAATAGCCGAACATTTCGCTAAGCGGAACCATGCCCCTAACGATCTTCATGCCGCCGCGTTCGTCCATCGACTCAATACGTCCGCGACGCTGTGCGATGGTTCCGTTAACCGCGCCCATGAATTCATCCGGAGTGGTAACTTCAATGCTCATGATGGGCTCGAGCAGCTGGGGATTCCCCTTCATGAAGAGTTCTTTGAAGCCCTGACGAGCCGCAATTTGGAAGGCGAAGTCGGAGGAGTCGACATCGTGGTAGGAGCCGTCAAGCAATGTGACCTTCATATCGACTACCGGATAGCCGGCATAAGGTCCGTGTTCCAGTGCCTGAATAACGCCCTTTTCGCAGGAGGGGATGTATTCCTGCGGAATGCGACCCCCAACGACGGCGTTGATGAAATCGAAACCTTGGCCGGGATCACGCGGTTCCAGCTTCATGACGACATGGCCATACTGCCCGCGTCCGCCGGACTGCTTCGCGTGCTTGTAAGAGCCTTCGGAGGGAGAGGTTGCCGTTTCGCGGTAGGCCACTTCCGGACGACCGACCTCTGCAACCACGCCGAATTCGCGCTTCAGGCGGTCGACGATAATTTCGAGGTGAAGCTCGCCCATACCCGAAATGATGGTTTCGGAGGTTTCCTGGTCGAAGGCGACAGTGAAGGTCGGGTCTTCGTCCGCGAGGCGATGCAGCGCTTCGCCGAGTTTTTCGTTATCGGCGTTTGATGCAGGCTTAATGGAGATCGAGATTACCGGTGCAGGGAATTCCATGGCTTCAAGATGGATTTCGTTTTCCTGCATGCACAAGGTATCGCCCGTTTTGGTGTCCTGCAGGCCGACCACGGCTACAATATCGCCCGAAACCGCGGCATCGATGGCCTCCTGCCGATTCGCGTGCATGCGGAGGAGACGACCGACACGTTGTTTTTTCTGCTGGGTGCTGTTCCAGATTGTGGATCCCGCTTCGAGTGTTCCGGAATAGATCCGGATATAGGTCAGCTTGCCCATGTGCTTGTCGGACATGATCTTGAACGCCAATGCCGACAAGACTTCGTTATCGGAAACCTTGCGCTGGTTTTCCGGATTCTGGGTGCAGATGATCGGCGGAATTTCATTCGGGGCGGGCAGGATCTTGATGACCGCGTCGAGCAGCGCCTGAACCCCCTTGTTCTTGAAAGCGGACCCGCAGTATACCGGTACGACCTGGCGCGAGCAGGTGGCCTTGCGCAGGATGCTCCATATTTCATCTTCGGTCAGGTCGCCGTTCTCAAAATATTTTTCGAGCATGGCTTCGTCCTGTTCGGCGCATTTTTCAACGAGGTTATTGCGCCACATCTCAGCGCTTTCCTTCAGGTCTTCCGGGATCTCGATGTCGTCCCATTCAGCACCCTGGGTTTCATCCTTGAAGATGCGGGCCTTCATGGTGATCAGATCGACATGGCCCTTAAAGGTGTCGGACGCGCCGATCGGAATAACGACCGGAACGGCGTTGGCACCGAGCATGGTCTGTATGCCTTCAACAACGCTGAAGAAGTCGGCCCCGATTCGGTCCATCTTATTGACAAAAGCAATCTTGGGAACTTCGTATCGTTCGGACTGGTGCCAAACGGTTTCCGACTGGGGCTGAACGCCGCCGACAGCGCAGTAGAGTGCGATCGCACCATCGAGAACGCGCAGGGAACGTTCCACTTCCATGGTGAAGTCCACGTGGCCGGGGGTGTCGATGAGGGAGATCATGTGGTCTTTCCACATACAGGTGGTTGCTGCGGAAGTAATGGTAATGCCCCGTTCCTGTTCCTGGACCATCCAGTCCATGGTGGCGGCACCGTCATGTACTTCGCCGATCTTGTGCGATCGACCGGTATAGTAGAGGATACGTTCAGATACAGTGGTCTTGCCGGCGTCAATATGCGCCATGATGCCGATGTTTCGGACTTTGCTCAAAGGGACTTTTCTAGCCATAGGTTTTCCTCGTTAAATATTATCCTTTAACCTGATAAAGGCGCGCAAATATGCCGAGTGAACCCGCCTTCTTCAAGGGTTATTTCGTTAAAATTTTGCGCCCTTTTGGGGAGTGGATTTTGATCAATCTAATTGGTTTTTCGAGTCTTTCGATAAACTGGAGCGTAAAATTACAGATCCGTCAACCCCTTGGATGCGCTGCCCCGGGCTATTCTTGATTCGCTTCTCCGCCTCTGGGTACATGCTCCGATTCTTCCACGGAAAAAGCCGGTTCCAGCGTCGAGCGGCGAAAGAGGCGCTAAATGTCAAAAAGAACCGGAAAACGCTCGATCCGCCGCCGCTCTGCGCTTAACTTTCCGTCTTATGTTTGTTGATACCCATGTACATTTTGATCAATTCGTGAAGGACGGTTCCTTCTCCGAGCGACTGAAAAATGCCCGCGAAGCCAAGGTGCTGGAGATGGTGGCCATCGGCGGATCATCCGAGGCCAACGCGCTTTCGCTCCAGCTGGCGAAAGATCATCCGGGCTGCATTTTCGGCTGCGCCGGCCTCGATCGCGATGAAGCCGAATCTTACGACCTCGCCGAACTGCGCGAATATGTCGCCGATCCGCTGGCCAAAACCGTCGGAGAAACCGGACTGGACTATTACTATAGTGCCGAAACCGCCGCTCAGCAGAAAACGCTGTTTTCGGAAAATCTGGCGCTGGCGGTTGAGTTTCAAAAGCCGGTGGTGGTGCACAGCCGCGATGCCGACGACGATACGATTGCGCTGCTGAACGACTACGCTTCGGCGTGGACGGGCGATCCTGGGCGGCTGGGCGTGCTGCACTGTTTTACGCGCGATCGGGCCTTTGCGCGGAAGGTGCTCGATCTGGGGCTGATGATCAGCTTCAGCGGGATTGTCACGTTTGCCAATGCCGATCCGCTGCGCGAGGTTGCACAGTATGTTCCGGATGATCGACTACTGATCGAGACCGACTCGCCCTATCTGGCACCGGTGCCGATGCGCGGAAACCGCTGCGAGCCGGCTTTTGTGGTTCATACGGCTAAACGGCTTGCAGAACTAAGGGGCTGTTCGCTAGACTCGCTCGCGAGTTTAACTGCAAATAATGCGCGCGCACTGTTTGCGCTGTAATTGAGGAGATCGCTATGAAACGCTCTATATTGATGCTCGCAACGGCCTCCGTTGTATCCGCTGCTGTTGCACAAACGAATGAAACTACCGTCGTTCAAACCAACAGCGTGCCGAAAGTAGTTGTGACCGGCGACCGTGTCAGCCTGCGTGCAGAACCTTCGCTGAACGGCGATTTGCTCGATCGGGCGATGCGGGGCGACGAGCTGGTTTATCTCTCGGAAACAAACGGCTGGGCGGGCGTGCAGGCCCCGAAGACGCTGGATGTCTGGGTGCTGGGCGAATTTATTCAGAACAATGTGGTGTTGCCCGAAAAGCTGAATGTACGCTCCGGACCCAACCTGAATTATCCCGTGGTTGCTGCGGTGACAAAGGGGGATCAAGTGGAAGTCCGCGACGAATTTAACGGATGGCTCAAAATTGTTCCTCCGGAACCGTGTCTGGTATGGATCAGCGCCGATTATGTTGAACGCATCAATCCGCCTGTCGCAGAACCAAAACCGGAGGAGATCGCTCAAGTTCCTGAAGAACAACCCAAACCCGAGGCAATACCTGAACCGGAAGAAGAGGAGCTGCCGGCATTGCTGCTGGAACTTGATGGAAGTCGTGTGCAGCAGGAGATGGTTACGGTATACGGCGTGTTGCGTCGGGCAAATCCGGGGCTCTATCAGCTTGTACTCATCGAAGGCGAATGGGAGGAGCCCGTCTGTCTGATTCGAGGCAACGAAGCTCAGAAGCAGGAGCTCGAAAAATTACTGAACCATTCGCTGCGCATTAAAGGACGGCGTTACTGGCTGAAAAGCACGTATCTTCCCCTGATTCAGCCCGAGTTTATCGACCCGGATTCGCTGATTCGGGATTAACCGCGTCGGGTCATGAGCACAATTCTGGACGTCCTCTATCCTCGGAACTGTCTGGGGTGCGGGGCTCCGGCTCCGGCAACCTTTCGCTATATTTGCTGGGATTGCTGGAGCGATACCCTGAAGGTTGAACCGCCGTTCTGCCGGATTTGCGGGGATCCGGTCGTTGGCGCCGTTTCGCACGATTTTGTCTGCTTTTCGTGCGCCGATTCCCCGCCCGCCTTTGATCTGGCGCGTTCGGTGGTTCGTTACGACGGCGTGGTCGGCGAGGCGCTCAAGCGCCTGAAATACCATCGTGCGCTGTGGCTGGCCCCCGATCTGGCTAAACTGATGCACGGCTGCCTGAAGGCGGAATATGGGGAGCTGGAATTTGACTGGGTCGTTCCGGTGCCGCTCTATCCTGTGCGCCGAAGGGAGCGCGGGTTTAACCAGTCGGCGCTGTTGGCGCATGCACTGGCCCGGCGGATTTCGTGTAAAAGCACCGACCGTTTCATAAAACGAATTCGTCCGACCGCCACGCAAACACATTTGACAGCCCCACAGCGGCTTAGTAACGTGCACGACGCTTTTGAATCTAAGCGGGAAAAACGACTGGCCGGGCAGCGCGTGCTGCTGGTCGATGATGTAATGACGACGGGAGCAACCGTCAATGCCTGTGCCAAAGCACTGAAAAAAGGCGGAGCAGCCTCTGTCCATGTGTTGACCGTGGCGCGGGGCTAATATGAGGATTTAAATATGGCTTTATTTGGAAACAGAAAAACATACTCCAGCATTACGGTGAAAAAACGGGATGTGCCGGACGGCCTCTGGATGAAGTGCCCGTCGTGTAATGAGATTGTTTACAAGGACGAGGTTGCCGCTAATCTGGAAATCTGCACCAAATGCGATCACCACTTCGGGCTCCCCCGGCAGGCGCGTATTGATCTGCTCTCCGATGAAGGCACCTTTAAAGAGTGGGCCGGCGAGATTCGATCGGTTGACAGTCTGGGCTTTACCGGCCAGCAGTCCTATATCGATAAACTGGAATTTAACCAGAAAGGAACCGGATGGGACGAAGCCGTCACGGTCGGAGGCTGCACCCTGGGCGGACGGGAAATTGGTTTGGGCGTAATGGACTTTTCGTTCCTTGGCGCCAGCATGGGCAGCGTGGTCGGCGAACGGATCACCTATCTGATTGAACGCTGTACGGCAGAAAAGCGTCCGGTGCTCATCTCCTGCGCCTCCGGCGGAGCGCGCATGTATGAAGGATTGCTGAGCCTGATGCAGATGGCTAAAACCAGCGCAGCGCTGGCGCGTCATGCAGAAGCCGGCCTGCCGTACATTCCGATCTTAACCAATCCCACCATGGCGGGCGTAATGGCCAGTTTTGCCACGCTGGGTGACCTGATCGTTGCCGAGCCCAATGCCTTGATCGGATTTGCCGGACCGCGCGTAATCAAGGAGACCATTCAGCAGGATCTTCCCGAAGGTTTTCAGCGCGCCGAATTTTTACAGGACCACGGCCTGATCGATATGGTGATCCCGCGTCATGAACTGCGTGAACGCATGATTCTCCTGCTCGATTATTTGTGCGATTAGTGCGCCCTTTCCGCCTAGTTTAGATTTCAGATTGTGGATTTCCGATTTTTCGGTCTGCGACGCATTCTATGAGCCCTTCATACGAGAGACTGTTCAAGCGGACGACGGCGGGCATTAAGCCGGGGCTGGAGGTCATCTCTGCCCTGCTCGAATCGCTCGGAAATCCGCACCAAAAGCTCGCAGTAATTCATGTAGCCGGCACCAACGGAAAAGGCTCCGTCTGCGCCATGCTCGAATCGGTACTGCGTGCCACCGGCTTTAAATCCGGGCTCTACACTTCGCCGCACCTCGTCGACTTTTCCGAGCGTTTCCGTATCAACGGCGAACCGATTGTTGAAGCGCAACTGGATCGCTACATCGATCAAATGGAACAGGCCGCCGACGCGGTCGAAGCCGCAACCGGACTGCGCGGCGCTACTTTTTTTGAAATATCCACCGCCATCGCATTCCAATACTTTGCCGATGAGCAGGTCGATATTGCTATCGTCGAAACCGGTATGGGCGGACGCTGGGACGCCACGAACGTCGTGATTCCGCTCCTCTCCGTGATTACACACATCGACATCGACCACACCAACTTCCTCGGCGACTCCATCGAAAAAATAGCCGCCGAAAAGGCGGGCATTATGAAACCCGGCCGTCCGACCGTCTCGGCCCCGCAGTCCGATGAAGTCATGCGCGTACTCGCGGCAGCAGGACCGGTCCAATTCGTAGACGGAAGCTTGCTTCTGTCCGGCACAACCACCTGCTCCGTTATGCGCCTTGGACCGTTGCACCACAACGAAGCAAGCTGCTTCGTCCAGAGTCAGCGCCTTAAAATCGAGACCCCTTCACGAAGTCTTCCACCGATTAACCTGCCGCTCCTCGGAGCATTCCAGCGCGAAAACTGCGCCGTCGCCGTCACCGCGCTCGAGCTGCTGGCCGAGCTGCTCGACATAGAGCCGGCGTATAAAAAGGGGCTTGAAACGGTCGAATGGAGCGCGCGTTTTCAAATCCTCTGCACCGATCCGCTGACGATCCTCGACGGCGCACACAATCCTTCCGGCGCCCGTGCGCTGATCAAAACATTCAAAGAAAACTATCCCAAACACCAGATTGGTTTTATCTTCGGCTTCCTCGCCGACAAAGACGCCGTCGAATTTCTGCGCATCCTCAAGCCGCGTGTTACTGCAGCGTGGACCATTCCCATCGTCGCAGATCGCGGCACCACCGCAGAGCAGTCCGCCGCACAGGCCGGCGTTGCCGGCATTTCCGCAGAACCGCTCTCCGTCGCTGACGCCTGGAACGCCGCCCGCAGCTGGGCCTCCGTATCACCCGACCGCCTTATCTGCATCACCGGCTCGCTCTATCTGAAACAGATGCTCTCCACTTCTCTATCTGCCGAAAAATCATTCTGAAGAAATCTCTTCCGTCCCAGGCCGTAGCCGTATTTGCATCATCGTCGTGAGGTAGGCATCCCTGCCTGCCTTGCCGTATCGCGGGCATCCTGCTTCTCTTCAATAGAGTTCGGCGTCGCAGACCCACCAATCGGCCGTTAGCTAAGCGATAGATCATTTCCGATTAGGGCAACCTGTCCGGTGCCCTAATTGGAATTAATCCTAGGGCATTATCGGAAGTCTATTGACAAATCAGCGCCTCGCTTTAGCATGACGATAAGAGAAAAAGTTAAACGGGCGGAGGAAACTATGGCTACGAATACTAAAGGAATTTTGCTGGAATCGGGCACCGATGAGCTCGAAGTTCTTGAGTTTACCCTGCGGGGAAATATTTTCGGGGTGAATGTTCTGAAAATTCAATCCATCGAACAGTTTGATGAGTCAAAGTTGACCAAACTTCCTTCGGGTACGCCCGCTAATCCCGGAGTGTTTTTCTTCAGAAACAATACCATCCCTATGATTGATCTAAGCGAAGAACTGGGTCTACAGGCTGGACCTGTTAAAAAAACCGATTCTGATACAGCGGAGGAGAAAAGAAATACTGTTGTGCTGGTGACGCAATTTAACAGTATGATGATTGCCTTCCTCGTCGATTCAGCCAGCCGCATTCACCGGGTTCGCTGGGGAGAGATCAGCCCGATGGCCGATATTTTTGATCAGGGCGGGGAGTGCGCCTTTACTGGATCGGTGAACATTGAGGATCATGAGACCCTTATTGTCGACATGGAAAGTATTTGTGAAAAATATTTCCCGGCTCAGGGGCTGCTGGACCTCGTCCATGAAGAATTTATCCATGCATCACAGGATAAGCGGCCGGATATTAAGATTATGCTGGTGGAAGATTCTAAGATTGTGCGGCGGGTCATATGCGATGTGCTTACCAAAGGGAATTATACCAATGTTAAAACGTTCGATAACGGAAAACTTGCCTACGACGCGCTGGTGGAAATCATCGAAACCGCCACGGCCTCGGGTGATCCGATTTCAAAGTATGTCGATATTCTCATCACCGATATCGAAATGCCGCAGATGGATGGTCTGACCTTGTGCCACCATGTTAAGTTTCGCCATAAGTTGACTGACCTGCCGGTCGTGCTCTACTCGTCTCTCCGCCGCGATCAAATGCTCAATAAGTGCAAGGATGTTAAGGCCGATGCCTATATCCCGAAGCCGGACTGCGTCCGCTTGGTCAAGATGGTCGATAACATCTGTCTCGATAAAAAGCTCACGGGAATGCCCTACAGTGTAGAGTGATTCCTGAAAAAGAGCGGGGTCATGTTGAGGGTGTACAGCCGACACGTAGTGCAGGCTGTACAGGGTGGCGTCTCCGCTGCGTCGGTGGCGTTTTTCTGTAGATGAAAGCTTGCTTCTGTGCGGCGCAACCATCTGCTTTGTTGTGCTCGCTCGGCATGGCAGAATCTGTGGTGCCTATTTCATGTGTCTACCGGACTTCACCCTTGGTGAAAAAGCCGCCTGAAGGCTGAACTACGAACGATATTAAAGCGACGGGGACGTCGGCTTTTGCGAGCATGGGACAAGCTACAGGGACGTGCGCTTCTGCGAAGAAATATTGAAATTAACCGCAAGGAACGCAGGGATCTCAAAGAATGAATGCACTTCTTTTTGTGTCCCGTGTTACCTTTCGGGCTAAAATCATCAATCGATTCCGCGCCTTTTGTTCCAACAGGATCACATCTCATTCGGGCGGTGGAAGATCGATGGGGAGTTGGCGGGGGCCGTCGGCGGAGATGATGATCAGGGTGATTTGTGCGCGGGGGGCGTTGGGGAAGGCGCGGCGGGCGGCGAGGCGATACAGCTCCATTTGGCCTTTATATTGAGCGATGATGGCGGAGTCTTCGGCCTCGGTAAATTTGTAGTCAAAGATGGCAAAGCCGTCCGCCGTGCGGCAGAGCAGGTCGATGGTTCCATCGATGATGTTGTTTTCGTGGTGGAGCACGAACGGGAATTCGGGGCGGAGCGCCTCGACGTCGGCGGTCAGTCGGATCATCAAGCTGCGGGTTTGTTCGATTCGTTCGGTGAGCGCTTCAGCCTGTGTTCGGCTGAGTTCAAAGTCGTCGCGCAGGCGTTCGAGCCAGTCGGATACAGAGCCTCCCCAGTGATTGAGGGCGAGCTGTTCGAGCACGGCGTGGCCGAGCGATCCGAGCGCAGTTGAGACGGGCGCGGTTCGGAGAATGGGTCCGGCAGTTTCTTCATCATCCTGTTCCGCTTCGTCCTGCTCCTTGGCGAGCCGCGTGGCGGGAATACGCTGGAGAGTGGGTCGGTCCAGAGCTGGGGGAAGGGCCTGCAGTGCGGCATAGAGCGGCTCTGCTGAAATGTTCCGCTCCGTGGGGTGAGTCGGTGCCGATGCGGCGGTTGCCAGCGCGGAGTAGGGGATGGCGGGAATGGCCGTGCCGATCAGCGGTTCCATACTTTTAAGCCAGCCCGCCGGACTGCGTCCGACGGAGGCGGAGGTGACGACCAGATCGCGTGCGCGGGTCATGGCGACATAGAAGAGGTTTTTTGATTCGTGGGCGCGAACGGCGGCGGTGCGTTTGGCAGCGGCCTCGAAGCCCGGCGATTTTGCTTGAGATCGGTCGGGTGCGGTGATGCGCAGTCCGAGTTTGGGGCGCTGCTCTTCGTCGAAAAAGAGCTGTGCAAAGCCGCGGTCGGGCTGTTCGGAAAAGCTGATATCCGGCACAAAAACCACGCGTTTGGTCAGCCCTTTAGCGCTGTGCACAGTCATGATAGTAACGGCGTTCTGCGCCGGATCGAGCAGGGCGGCTTCAGGTATTTTCGGCGGATTGGCGATGTGTTCCGAAAGTCTGCGCGCCACGCCGGCCGGCGTGGTCTGTGCGCCGCGCTCGGTTTCGCGCAGCCAGTCGATGACCTTGCGCAGATTGGCAAGCCGCTGTTCGCCGCGCGGGAGCCCCGCGAGGAGCGCGTCGTATCCGGTTTCCTCAATCAGCATACGCACCAGTTCGGAAGCGAGTTTGGTGGCGAGCAGCGCACGGTAGCGGTCGATAATGTCGGTCTTCTCTGCGTAGCGCGCCATAAGGTGTTCGACGGAAAATCCGTTCCTGCTCCAAGCGAGTTCGGCAATGGTTTCGTCGGAGAGTCCGACCCACGGTGAGCGCAGGAAGCCGATGAGGGAGAAGGCGTCGGCGGGGTTGGTGAGCACGTTGAGAAAGAGAGAGACATCGCGCGTTTCCTGGCGGGTGAAGAGTCCGCTGCCTTTTCCGCCGAGCGTGTAGGGGATATTTGAGTGGCGCAGGGCGTGTTCGAGCGCAGTCTGATGCGTGGTGCGCCGGAGCAGAATGAGAATGTCGGAGAAGCGGTAGGCGTTTTCTCGGCTCGTCGGTTTGAATCCGTCATTATATCGATAGGCCGGTTGCCACTCGCTCGATCCTTCCACCAGCAGCCGAATGCGATCAGCGACTGCGGACATTTCGGCGGCTGTCTTTTCCTCTTTCGAGAGTTCTTCGGTATCGTCTGGGGCTAGGAATTCGACGCACGGCTTTTCACCGTCGGTTGTGAAGTCCGGATGGGGTTGGAGATGATCGTCGGGGGAATAGTCGGCAGCTTGATAGACGGCGGCGAAGAGCGGGTTGATGACGTCGAGGATCGGCGGCTTGCTGCGGTAGCTGATGTTGAGGTGCTCCATTTCGCCGTCAGCGGAAAGAATCGCCTTTTCCAAATCGGGCATGACCTGCGGATCGGCTCCGCGCCAGGTGTAAATGCTCTGCTTTTTGTCGCCGCAGATGACGAGCTCCGCGCCGGTGCGCCAGAGCGCCTGAATAATATCGCACTGAATGCGCGAGGTGTCCTGCACTTCGTCGACGATAATATAGCGGAAGGCGGTTTCGGCTTTTTCGGATATTAGCAGTTGCGCGGCAAGGCGGAGCTGGTCGTTGAAATCGACGGCATTCATCGAGTGCTTCCATTCGCTGAAACGGCGGGCGACCGTCTGCACATATCGAGCAAATGCGCGAGCAGCGGGGAAACGTGCACGGTATTCAACGGCTTCTTCCACTGCGGTTTTGAGCGCCCAGAAATCGTCGGAGACCGGTTTGGCGTCGCCGCGCCCGAATTTTTGAATGCCTAATTCGTTCAAGCGCTGAACCAGTGTTTCGACATCGTCGGATTCGGTGAGTGCCTGCTGAATAATATCGAGTGCGATTTGAACGGCTGGAGTGATTTTCGGCAGCTCGCGGATGCGTTTACAGATGAGTTCAAAGTCGATGCGCGATGCGGTCGGAACGGGCGGCGGCAGGAGCGCTTCGGCGTTTTCGAGGGAAATGCCGAGGCTGCCCGCTTGTTCAATCAGGGTGGGAACGGTTTCGGTTATACTGCTGCCGAAGCCTTGGCCGGAGCCGATGAGGTGTGCGCCGGCGCAGAAGGTTTTAAAGTCCGGATCGTTTTCGAGGTGTGCGAGCAGTTCTTCGCGGCAGATTCGGTTGAGGGGTTCGTCTCGCTCGTCGCCTGCTAAGACAAGAAAGCCGGGAGAGAGGCCGGCGGCAAGCGCGTGTTCTCGCAGGAGGCGGGTGCAGAAGGCGTGAATGGTTCCGATGGGTGCGGAGGAGAGCTGAGCCGAGGCCTTTACGGCGCGGTCGATCTGTTCGGTGTCGTCCGCCGCTTCGGCGGTGCGTCGGGCCCTGATGAGGCGGTGCGCCACGCGCATGCGCAGTTCTGCGGCGGCGTTGTCGGTAAAGGTCATCAGCAGAATTTTACGCGGCTCAATTCCATCTTCCATCACCAGCTTTTCGTAGAGCTGGGTAACCTGGAAGGTTTTTCCGGTTCCGGCGGATGCGTTGTAGACGATGCTCATCAATCCGCTTGCCTGTGTGTTGCAATATGGAGAAGGACTTTGCAGGCGGTCAAATATTCGTCGATTTCAATATACTCGTCGGTTTGGTGGAATTGGTGTGTTCCTGAACCAAGGGTCACGGTGGGCAGCCCCTTTTCGTTAAAGTTATTGGCGTCGAGACCCGCGTCCATAATGAGCGGGTTGGGTTCGAGTCCGACGGCCTTAACTGCTGCTTCGGCAATCTGTACACAGGCTTCGGACGGGGAGAGGCGGAAGGCGCGATAGTCGCTGAGCGTCGTAAATTCAACGTGGCCGCATTGCTCTTCATTATTGCGGACCTGCCGGGCGGCTTCTTCGAAGGCGGTTCGGTAAACGGCTACGATTTCGTCGAGAAAAGCCGGGCTGTGGCTTCGACATTCGCCGGTGAGAGTGACACGGTCCATAACTTGGTTATTAGCCTCTCCACCATGGATCGTTCCAAGGTTGGAGGTGCCCGTTTGGTCGCCCTGAACGATACGGCCGAAATAGCCTTTTTCGGCGATGCGGGCCATGGCCAGCGAAGCGATCAGTCCGGCGGAAATGCCTTTATGCGGGGCCAATCCGGCGTGCGTTGATTTCCCGAAAATCTCTGCTTTCCAGCGTGCAGCACCCATTGCGCCGATAACGATTTCGTTGGGCTCCTGTCCGTCGAGGTTGAAACCCATCACAGGATGGCCCAGATCTTCGAAGCGAACCGTGCGCGAGCCGTGCAGTCCGTTTTCTTCGGCAATCGAGAACAGCAGGGTGATGGGCGGGTGGGGGAGATTGTTTTTCAGCAGCGTTTCGATCAGTGTAACGATGGCGGCGCAGCCGGAGCGGTCGTCGCCGCCGAGGCCGGTTTTTCCATTGGAGACGATGCGGTTTCCTTTGATTACAGGTTCAGCGCCTTTGCAGAGCGGGACGGTGTCCATGTGGGCGGAAAACAGTATACGCGGTGCGGCGGGGAGGGTGCCGGGAAGTTGGACGATCAGGTTGCCTATTTCATAGGCATCGCCGAGGCGCACGGCGGCATCGTCGGTGTTGATCCACTCGGGGCTGCAACCTGCGGAAGTCAGTTTTTTTGTAATAGCTGCAACGACTTTGTGCTCTTTTCCGCTGGAGCCTTCGACGGCCAGCAGGTCGAGCAGGTGCTTCAGTGCAAGATTATTATCGATCATGATAAATACCTTTCGGGGATCTGTATAAATTTGCAGATTGTTTTTATATGCTGTTCGGCATGGGTCATGCTAACATCTCTGTCTGTGTTGGTGTAAGATATTCATTTGAGTCATAGGAAGGCAACGCAAAATCCCGAACTGTGAGTAACGGTGTCGGATGAGCGGAGCGGAATTTGTTCATGAAGGGAAAGATGATTCAGTCTCCATTAAAGAGATTGCGAAACTCTTGTGCTGTGCGGGTTGCACTGGGATATACTGTGTTGGGTGTTTTGTGGTCGTTCATAACGACGACCCTCTTCGAACCGGACACGGAGAATATTCTTTCGCTGCTTCTTCAGGATTTCATCTTCGTCTTTTCCTCGGCCTTGGTGTTGTGTCTAGTTTTGAGCCGATTTGAGTCCAGCGGCGGTCGTTTAGGATTTAAACGAGGCGATGCGCTGACGTTGCAGGTTGTCGATCAGTCTGACGATGGGGTTGTTTTGCTTCGCGAAGATTGGTCCATTACCGACTGTAGTGCCGGTTTCTGCAATCTGCTGGGGGTGGATTCTCGGGAGGAGCTGATCGGGCGGACGTTGATGGATTTTATGCCGGAGCGGCAGTGGAACGGTCGTTCAACGGCGGATCTGGTCAAGGAGCTGGAACAGAGCATTCAGGACGGTGAATCTCTTCGTGTATTTTGGCAGCATAGGCAGCCTTCGGGGCAGTTGCTGGATGTGGAAAGCTCGCTGAAAAGAATTTGCAGGGGTGATGCGGTCCATATTTTATCGGTTGTCCGCGACATGGGTTCCCGTCTCAGTATGGACCGAAAACGGCGACGGGTGGAGCGGCATAATAAGATTTTGCTGGAGCTCCATGAAAAATCGCAGTCGCTGGATGATAAAGAACTTTACGACCTTGTTCTGGATCATGCGATGGCGCTTACCGGCAGCGAGATGGGGTTTCTTCAGATATTGTCGGAGGATCAAAAACCCGTTCATCCCACGATTTGGCGATTGACAGATCCGGTGGAGAGCAAAGTGGAAGAGGGGTATGACCTGCTGGGCGATCTGGGGACCTGGGTGGATTATGATCTGTTCAGCCGTCCGTATATCAACAATGACTTTTCCTTCGACCGAGCGGGGGCGGATCTTCCTGGGAACGGGGTTTCGCTTCGCCGTTTCATGAGTATTCCTGTTGTTGATGAGGAAAAACTTCGGGTGATTTTTGCGGTCTGTAATAAGGCGGAGCCGTATGACGAGCTGGATTCGCTTCAGTTGCAGTTTGTGGCGAATGAGCTGCATAAGATCATGAAACAGCGCCGCTTGATGCGCGAGTTGGAGGAGCGGGAAAGCGCGCTGGAGGAAGCTCAGCGCATCGCGCGAATGGGCAGTTGGGTTCATGATCTTAAAACCAATAAGGTTTTATGGTCGAAAGAGACGTATGAGGTGTTTGGAATTGAGGCCTCGCAGTCTATCACATGGGATACGTTTGCTGCTGCGATCGCTCCGCCGGATCGGGAGATGGTTCTTGGGGCGTATAATGAGGCGGTTCGTAACAGGGCTGCATTCGATGTGGAACATCGAATTATCCGAACGAACGGAGGGGTTCGGCACCTGCGCGAACGGTGTGAATTTTATTGTGCGGACGACGGAACGCCTTTACGGGCAATCGGAACGGTTCAGGACATCACGGAACGGGTCGAGTGGATGCGGCATATTCAGCGTGAGGCTGAGCAAAACAGTTTCCTGCTTTCTGTGTATGAGCGGGCTGAAATGCTGAGCGATAAAGAGCTCTTTTTCCTTGTGCTGGACCATGCGGTTTCCCTGACAAAGAGTGAAGTGGGTGCGCTGTTTCTGATTTCTGAGGATGGCCGCAGTGTTGAGTCGGCGACGTGGACCGGCAACGGTATGAGCGCCTGTGACGCTGCGTTTGTCGGACACTGCTCCATCGATGATGTTGGACCTTGGACAGACTGCCTTCTCCAACGGAAAACGGTCATATACAATAATTTTTCTAAGGAGTCCGACCCCAATCGTTTGCCTGTTCCTGAGCTCCATCGGATATTAGCGGTTCCTGCGCAGGAAAAGGGGGCATTCGGCGTTGTGGTCGGCGTGGGGAACAAGGATGAGGATTATCACGATCTGGACCAGACGCAGCTGAAAGTGGTGGTGCAGGAGTTGCACCGAATTCTCAGTCAGCGGTATCTGATGCGTGCGTTGAAAGAACGCGAGGCCTCATTGAAGGAGGCGCAACGCATTGCGTGCATGGGCAGCTGGGTTCATGATATCGCTTCCGGAACGATGATCTGGACGGATGAAGTCTATCAGATATTCGGTGTTGAACTGGATACGTTTGAACCGAGTATAGAGTATGTCTTTGGGGTCATTCATCCTGACGATCGGGATTGGGCTCTTGCTCTGTATGAAAAGTCGATCGAAAAACGGGAGGTCTACGAGGCCGATTACCGTATCCTGTTTCATGGAAAAGTTCGATATGCACATGTGCGCTGTGTCCATGAATATGCGCCGAATGGTTCGCCGCTGCGTTCGGTCGGTACTGTACAGGATGTCACAGACCGGATGGAGGCCGGCGAAAAGATAAAATTATCGGAACGAAAATACCGACTGCTTTTCGAAAATATGATGGTTGGGTTTGTATTGTATGAAGTGGTATTTGACGATGACGGGCGTCCGGTTGATCTGCGCTTTGCCGAGGTGAATCCCGTATTTGAAGAGCAGACGGGAATTAGAACTCAGGATGTGATGGGTCACACGGTGAAAGAGGTTCTCCCCGAAGACTTTGAGCGTTGGATGGAAATCTGTTCGCCGGTTGTTCTGACAGGCAAATCCTGTTCTTCCGAGAACTATTCTGCAGCGCTGGAGAGCTATTTCGAGATATTTGCATTCCAGCCGGAAGAGGGCAAATGTGCTGTCATGATCCTTGATGTTACCGACCGAAAAAAAGCGTTGCTCAAACTGAGCGAAAACGAGGCGCTGCAGCGAAACCTTATTGAGGCGATTCCTGATCTGGTTTGGCTGAAGGATCGTGACGGAATTTATCTCAGCTGCAATCACGCGTTCGAAGCGTTTCTCGGGGCCGGTGAATCAGAGATTGTCGGGAAAACGGATCACGACTTTATGGCGGATTCGATTGCGGATGAATTTCGTCTGTATGATCAGCAGGCCGTTGAGGAGGATGGTCCGGTAACACGCGAGGAAAATCTGATTCTTTCCAAGACCGGGCGGGCGAGTTTGTTTGAGTCGGTTCGGACTCCGATTTGGGATGCGCGAGGTAATCTTATAGGTGTGCTCGGGATCGCCCGCGATATCGGCTGGCGAAAGAAGGCGGAAGATGATCTGCGTAAAGCCAAGGAGCAGATTGAATACATTCTTGAAAACACGCACGATGCGATTTTTCAGGTTGATTTGCAGGGGAACTATATCTACGTAAACCCGGCTGCAGAACAAACAAGCGGCTATACGATCACGGAACATCTCGGAATGAATATAAGGGATCTTGTTGCCCCTGAATGTTATCCGACGGTTCAAGGGTATATGGAGCAGCGTTTTTCCGGAGAGCCAAAACCCAGAAGCTTCAGTTTGCAGATGATTCATAAAGACGGCCATCGCATATGGATGGAACTCTCTTCGAGCGGTGTGTACAATGATCAGGGAGAACTGATTGCCCTGCAAGGAGTAGCGCGCGATGTTACAGAGCGGGTTCAGATGCATCAGTCGCTTGAAAAACGGTTGCTTGCGTTAACTCGTCCGTCGGGCGAGATTGGTGATATCGACTTTGAAGATCTGTTTAGTCTGGAGGATATTCAACACCTGCAGGATGAGTTTTCCGCTGCGGTCGGGGTTGCCTCTGTGATCACCACTCCGGATGGACACCCGATTACTCGTTTCAGTAATGGAAGCAAACTCTGCACACAGATTATTCAGTGTGCTCAAATCGGTCGGGAAAAATGCAGGATTGTGAGTGAGAGAATGGGGCGGTTCAGTGCAGATGAACCCAATATTGAACTATGCCCTAACAGCGGGTTGTGGAGTGCCGGGGCCAGTATTGTCGTCGGCGGAACACATGTTGCTTCCTGGTTGATCGGTCAGGTACGCAATGAGAATTCGAGTGAAACCGACCTGCGGGCACTTGCTCGGGAAATCGAGGTCGACGAAAAGGAATTTGTTGAGGCGTTTAAAGATGTTCCAACCATGTCTGAAGTGCACTTCAGGAAGGCGGCGAGCGCATTATTCACGCTGGCTAATCAGATATCCGATTCGGCATTTATGAATCTGCAGCAGGCCCGATTTATTGTGGATGAGCGGCGGCGGACCGAAGAGCTTCGCCTGCTCTCGGCGGCGATCAGTCAGGCGACCGATGCGGTGGTCATTGCTGATGCAGAGGCGTCGATTGAGTATGTCAATCCGGCGTTTGAGCTGATGACCGGATATTCACTGGAAGAAGTGAAAGGGAAAAATCCAAGGATTCTGAGCAGCGGTGAACATAACGAATCATTTTACCGAAATATATGGAGCAGTATTAGTTCCGGAAAACCGTGGGCAGGCAGGATTAAAAACAGGCGGAAAGATGGTTCTCTGTACACGGAGGAGACCACCATTTCGCCGGTATTTGACGAGCAGGGTAAGATTGTCAGTTATGTGGCGGTTAAGCATGATATAACGCAGTTTTTACGCCTCGAGGAGCAGTTCCGTCAAAATCAGAAGATGGAGGCGATCGGTCGCCTTGCCAGTGGGGTGGCACACGATTTTAATAATATTCTACAGACGATTTACGGATTATGCGGTGTCCTGCTGCTTGATACCGTCGGGCAGGACAGCATCCAACAGGATGTTCGCGAAATTCATAGTGCAGCCAAGCGGGCCGGGGAGTTGACAAAGCAGCTGCTTACGTTCAGCCGGAAAAAGCCGGATTCTGAAATAGAGATGAATCTGAGTCAGATTCTTGAAGATCAGTTCAGTATCCTGACGCGTCTGCTCGGAAACCGACATAAGCTGGTTCTCGAATGCGATCCAAACCTGAGGCCTATTGTTGCTGATGTATCGCAAATCGAACAGGTCCTGATGAATTTGGTTATTAATGCGCGGGATGCCATGCCGAACGGCGGTGAAGTAAAGGTTGTAACACGTAATGTGGTCTTGAGCGATGACGAGGTTCCTGAAAAGTCCGGCGGAGGGGAGTTTATCACTCTTTCGGTTGTTGATGCCGGAACGGGTATGGAAAAAGAGGTCGTTGACAATCTGTTTGAGCCCTTCTTCACTACGAAATCAATCGGTGAAGGTGCCGGGCTGGGGTTGGCCTTGATTTACAGTATTGTTGAACGTATAGGCGGCTGGATTCATGTCGACAGTACGGTGGGAGTGGGATCGGTCTTTACGGTATATTTTCCCATAAATCGCAGGATGGAAAACGCTGCGAACCTTGCTGAAGTGGATAAAAAGGAGACGCGCATTCTGTTGGTGGAGGAGGATGCCAAGATCCATAAGCTTGTTACTATGATCCTGACCGGAGCGGGGTATTCGGTGGAAGGGGTTGAAAGTGCTGCTCAGGCGGCGAAGGTGTCGGATGCGGCGGAGCAGGAGTTTGATCTTCTTGTTGTGGATGAGGTGTTGCCCGATGGCTGCGGCCTTGATCTGGCTCACAATCTCGCACTCCGGAACAGCAGGATGTCGGTGCTGGTTTTGGGCGAGCGGGGAGGAGACGGCCGTAGTGAAAAAGCCGGTGAACAGCGGGGTTACTTTTTTCTGAAAAAGCCGTTTGGTACAGAGGCTCTAATAAGTATAATGGAACTTGCTCTACAGCGGAGTGCAGGGAGGTTTCATCCGTGAATTAACATGAGGTGATGAGATGTCGCGAATATTGATAATAGATGATGACCCTTACATTCGGACGGTGTTTAAACGCTATCTGGAGGGGAATGGATATGAAGTCGAGGTTGCCGAAGACGGGAACGAGGGATTGAAATGTGTCAAACGGATCGAGCCTGATCTGGTAGTTACCGATGTGATGATGCCCGAGAAGGATGGACTTGAGGTGGTTCTTGAACTGCGAAAAAATTGTCCGGATGTGCCTGTTATTGCAATTTCCGGAGGAATGCGCATTGCTCCGATGGATTTTTTGCCGATGGTGAAAAAGTTCGGGGCCAAGCGGGTGCTTTATAAACCGATCGATCTTGAAGAGTTGAACGAGGTGATTGAAAAGGAGTTAAAAAATAAATAATTCCTCAAAGAGGAAAGCTATTTTTTTCTCAGCTTCATGACCGAGTAAAAGCCTCCGCGGGCGATTTCGAGCGCAATACTTTTCAGGTTTCCAATAACCACATCGCCAGGGCGGATGGTTTCGGGAAAGCGTTGGCGCAGGATTTGAAAAAAAACGCGCATGGAGCGTGACTGGCTGCCGAAAAGGCGTACCGAGGCAGAATCGGGCCAGACCCGGAATGCACAGAGCACTTCATCGATGTAAAACCGTTTTCCTTGTGTCAGCAGGCGGGTCCAGTATTCAATATCGATGGCGTACATATCTACATTCCAAAACCCGTCAATCTGCGTTTTGGCGCTTTGGCGGAACAGTACCGCTGCAGGTTCGCCAATGGGATTGGTTCCGGAGCGGACGATGCGCTGAAGACTTTCCTTGGTTGATTTAATACCCGTGCTTTCGCCCGGGCCGCGCGTTGCAATGACTTTTCCGTTTGGATCAATGATCTTTCGGGCGCAGTGGACGAGGGCGACTTCAGGATATTCATCAAGTATCTTCACCTGTTTTTCAAGACAGGTTGGTTTCAGGGTGTCGTCGTGTGGCAGGAGTTTGCAGTAAGGGGCGGTCATAACTTCCAGGCAACGGTTCCAGTTGCCGAAAAAGCCGAGTCTTGCGGAGTTGAGTTTGTAACGGATCCGTGGGTCGTTAAAGCTTTGTGCGATTTCGGCGGAGCGGTCGGTCGATTGGTCGTCGCAGATGATCAGCTCATAGTCCTGAAAGGTTTGGGTCAACACCGATTCAATGGTTTCGCCGATATGCGATTCACCGTTGTAGAGCGGAATGGCAATGCTGACTTTGGGCGTAATGGTTCTGGTCATACGAAGAGCGCCTTGGTTCTGAGATGGGTGGGGATATGGAACTGATAGAGCATAAATGCGCTCATAATGAAGTGGAGCGCGGTGAGCTGCTTTTGGGTGAGTTGGGTTTTGATTGCCGATGCGGGGTATTCGCTATTCCGCCATGCCCGCAGCACGGCAAGGATGTCGGGCGGGCACTCGAGGGTCGGGAGTTTATGTTCTTTGGTGCACGAGGTGCAGACCATTCCACCGTGGGAGGCGCAGAAACGCAATGGGTCTGCAGCGCCGCACAGGACACAGGTCGTGAGATGAGGTGCCTGACCCTGCCTCCTGCTGAAGAAGAGTTCCGCCCAGATGATAAACTGAACGCGGCACCCATATTTTTCGGTCAGGTCAAGCAGTTCTTCGTAGAGTTCAAACTGTTCCGGGCAGGGCGCTTCTTCGGGGATGGTTTTGTTGAAAAGTGCGGTGAGATACGAGGCGGTCTGCATGGCGCGCCAGTCGGTGTTAAAGGCGGGGCGTCGATGGAGCAGGGCGCACTCTTTTCCGGTGTGGAGGGTGTTGATGGGTTTTTCAAAATAGAGTAGTTCGCTGGTGTTGAAGAGATCATATTCCCCCAGGAATGGGCTCTTCGGCCGCTGGGCACCTTTAAGCAGCGTGGAAATTTTGCCGTGCGTGCGGGTGAGCCAATGAACAATCCGCGAACTGCTGGAATAGGGATAACTGACAAGCGGAATGGCAGAGGTTCGGACAATCACGGCGAAATTCCCTGATTCAGATGGTTCGCAGCAATCATGGCGATGGTCACGCCGTAATAAATCAGCAGCGCGAAGATATCGTTCGATGAAGTGACGAAAGGTCCGGATGCAATGGCGGGGTCAATTTTAATGCGGTCGAGCAGTACGGGGACCAGTGCGCCGAATACGGCTGCAAAAGCCATGGCACTGAAGAGTGCAACGGCTACAGTCAACGCTAAATAAGCCGAAGCAATGGCGGGGTTTTCGCCCTTTCCGGAGAGCAGAAAATGAGCCCAAATGCCGATGGTGGTTCCGCAGATCAATCCCATAGTGGCTCCAGCGACCATCTCGTGCACAATAATGCGCGCAATGCGTTTACTGTGGCTTGCGCCGAGGGCAATCCCGCGAATAATCAGCGTAGACGACTGAATGCCTGTGTTCCCGCCCATGCCCATAATGATCGGCACAAAGGCAATCAGAGCGCTGATTTTGGCCGTGTACAGATGTTGGTCAAAACTGGTGAGGATCACGCTGGTAATAAAACCGGTCACCAAGGTGATCAGCAGCCACGGCAGGCGGGCACGACAGGTACTGAACGGCGAGGTGTCATCCAGCTCAACATCGCTGGAACCCGCCAGTTTGAAGATGTCTTCCGAGGCTTCCTCTTCGATAACATCCATGATGTCGTCCACGGTAATCCGCCCAACCAGTTTGTTCTGCCAGTCAAGTACCGGAAGCGAGCTGAGGTCATATTTCGCCGCAATACGGGCCACTTCTTCCTGATCGGCATTCGTGTGAACATAGATTGGTTCATCGTCGGCAATTTTTGAGAGCGGCAGATTGCGATTGGCCTTTTTGAGCAATTCCCAAATCTGAACCCAGCCGATCAGCTTTTTTTCACTGTCAATGACATAGAGGTTGTAAAACGGCTCATCGAGATCAAGCGAACCGATGTATTCGATGGCTTCAGCAGCGGTCATGTTGGCGCGCGCCGCCACAAAGTCGGTGGTCATAATGCCCCCGGCGGTATCTTCGTCATACTGGAGCAGCTCGCGCACTTCTTCAGAATCTGCGTCTTCCATTAGGTTGAGAATTTCAGCACTGCGCTCTTTCTCCATTTCGCCAAGCAGGTCTGCCGCATCGTCGGGGGCCATCTCTTCGACGATGTCCAAAATTTCCTCGGCGGTCATATCTTCGAGAATGTCCGCTTCGGCCCGATCATCAAGTTCGGCGAGCACGTCGGGTTTTATGTCGTCGTCGATCAGATCAAACAGACGGGTCTGGTCCTGAGGATTGGCGTTGTTGATGATTTCGCCAATGTCGGCAGGGTGCAGCTCCGCGAAAAATTTGGGAACCTGTTCCCAAAGCTCGCTCTTAATGCAAAAGTTGATCCGCTCCTTCGCTCTTGTGTTCGTGTCCGACATAGTCATGCCCCTTTTGAATTCTCGAAACCATAGCCGCTGCAGTGTGGAACTCCAAGAATTTAGTACTGCGGATAGTGATCCGGATACGCTTTTCCGGGTGCACGGCGCCAGTGTTTATACGACCAGAGCCAGAATTCAGGATGCTCCAGGATTTCAGCGGAAATAATGTCTAGAATGCGTTGAGTTAGCTCGCGAATGATTTTATCAGAATCAGCCTCTTTTTTAAAGGGCGGCGGCGAAAGGATTTGTGTAACGCGTATGGTGTATTTCCCGTCGGATTCAGGCAGGCAGAAACCAAAAATAAGGTTCGTGGAGGTGCGGTAAGCCAAGGAGGCCGGCGCAGAAGAAACCGGCATCGGAAACCCGAGAAAATTCACTTCAATTCCGCCGTCGGCCAGTGAGGTTTTTTGATCCAGTACAAAGGCGGCTTTGCCATGGTTTCTGAAACGTGAAACGAGCGTCCGCAGAGCCCCTTTTCGCGGAATAATAGTTTGTCCCGTTCGTTCCCTCTGTTCAATCAGCAGGCGATTCACGGTCTTGTTTTTTACCGTGGCAGCAATGCTGGCCAAGTCGACCTTCATCAGTGCGCAGGCTTGTCCGAGGAGTTCCCAACTTCCGATGTGCGCAGTAATGCAGATGGCGGCTTCATTCGGGTTGAACAACGCTGTTTTGGCCGCAGATTCCTCAAAGCGTACATATTTTGAAAACCGCTTTTGGGGATTTCGGGTAAACCAAAATACATCAAGCATCGTCCGCGCAAATGTGGAGAAGGACGAGCGGAGAATACGCCGCTTCTCTAAGTCCGTAATGCTGTCGCCGAAAACCGCATCAATATTCTTCATGCCGATCGCTCTTTCCCGAAGCGGAAGGAGCATCGCCAACCTCCCCGCCGTGCGCGACAGCGCCAGGACGCCCCGCCGCGGCAGCAGGGGAATCGTTGATTTCAGCAACAAAAACCCGCCCGTTTCAAACGGACGGCGCAGCTTTCTTCGGTTTTTTTTCGCTCTGTTCATAGACGGAAGTGGAAATAAACGGGGACTCTATCGACATTGGCTCGGTACACCAATATTTTTCTTCCCTCACAAATGTGAACAATTTTCGCGGCTCAGTTTTTCGAAAGAACCTTTTCTGATCCCTTTTTCATGCACCCTCAGTAATCATTCTGTCCAAAATCATTCTGCCTAAAACCTATGCACCCTCGGTCTGAAGCAAACCGAAAATAATTTTTCGAAGTAAAATAGTGACACAGTCACAGTTCAAGCACCTTCTCAGGTGCTCTCGTCATGCGTTCCGCGCCGCCGCTCACTGGAACCTTTGAATAGCTTTGGAGCGAAGCGGAAAAATAATTTGCGAAGCCTGAAAACGTAGTGGTAAATAATTTGCGAATGCAAATAGAGCTGAAGGCTCGGTTCAATAGCGAAGCGGTTTACCACAGCTCCTTCATATCTTCAGTCGTGAGCATCTATTCCTTTATTGTTCGCTGATTGTCTTTCCTAATCTTTTTTTAAAAGCTTTGGGATGATAGTTATGCTCAATGGAAATGTGGATGATGCTTCCCACTAAGGCTATTAACTCAAGAATGATCAATGCTCCAAACCAGAAGGTATTGATGACGGTTGATGCTGCAAAGAGGGAGCCTGTAAACAGTGCAAACATCAACAATGTGACTGCAACCATTGCCCACAAACAGGAGCTTGCTGGGCTAAACAAATAGTTTGGACAAATCTCCTGTTCCCAAATATGTACTTTTTCTCCAAAGAGGTTGTTCAGCCTATCTTCGATGGCAGCAATGTATTTAGCATGTACATTAAGATTTGAGTATTGAACCAAGATAAAGAATCCGAGGTAAACTTGAATCTGCGAAAGCAAGATGTATGAAATGGTCTTGGACGATTCATTGATGACAGAATCATTGGCAAGAAAGATCCCTGAAAACACGCCTAAAACGGTGAGCAAAATCAAAACTGATTTCTGAACTCCTGTTTGCAACATAATGCATTCATTTCGTAGTTCTTCCTTTTCTTTCCATAATGACTGGATAACAAGATCTTGCATTTCATCTCCTTTGGTTTTCATTTTTAAGCGAACGTTAAGCCTGACCCGCTTGGGAATCAGACTCTGCTTTCAAAAGCGGGCGTTGTCCAAGTAGGGTCAAGGCTCTTGAATCCCCTCTAACCCCTTTCAACAGGGGCGATGTTTCATTAAACTACGTGGCTAGCTGATTGACTCAAGCGGGTCTGTATCTTGTGGTTTGCTTATGTAAAATTCTTGTAACTATTCAGCTGGTGTGAATAGTGTCCGGTAAATTGGCCCTAGAACGAGTGTTTTTTTTGCATTTTTTGCTTGCCAGGTTTT